>CBFGPE010000162.1:0-14569 GCA_965650625.1 uncultured Azospirillum sp.
TGGCGGGGGCGGCGGCGGAGGGGGGGGTGGCGGAGGAGGCGGCGAAGGCGCCTGGGTTTCCGATTTGGCAGGCTCGCCGTCCTCGGAAATGATCCGCCGGATGGAGGCGAGGATTTCCTCCATCGAAGGTTCTTGCTGGCCCTTATCGCTCATCGTGGCAACCCGAGACGTCAACCTGACCCAAACCTAGGGCAGGGCTGACAAAAAAGCCATAATACAAAAACGGCCCGCTTTCGCGGGCCGTTTCGTTCATTCGGTCACCGAAGTTCCGAACCACTTGCCCCGCGTCTTGTCGTAATTCGCTTGCGGGTCGTATTTCTGGACCGGCAGGTTAAGCCGGTCGGCGGTCAACTGTCCGCTGGACGCCAGAACATTGAAGGCCGCCACCATTTCGTCGTGCTGGGCGCGGACCAGGAAGACGCGGGCGTTCAGCAGTTCCTGTTCCTGGTTCAGCACGTCGAGCACGGTGCGCGAGCCGACCTGCGCCTCCTGACGGACGCCTTCCAGGGCGATCTGCGCCGCCTTGATCTGCGCCGAGTAGGACTCGATGCTGGCGCGCGCGGTCTGTAGGGCCTGCCAGGCGCTGACCGCCGATTCGGTCACCTGACGGCGGGCCTCCTCAATCTGCAGGCGGGCCTGATTGGCCGTCTGCTTGGCCTCGCGGACCAGGGCTTCGGGCTGGCCGGCCTGATAGAGCGGGATGGTCACCTGGGCGGTGATCTGCGCGCTGTCGGAGCGGTTCAGGTCGATGCCGGAGGAGCGGCCGGGATCATAGGTGCGGCTGCCGGAGGCCGACAGGTTCACCGACGGCAGCAGGCGGCCGTACTGCTGATCCACCGCCTCGCGCTGCGCCGCTTCGGTGTAGGAGGCGGACAGGACGTTCGGGTTGTTGGCGCGGGCCAGCTCGACCAGCTCGTCCAGGTTCTTCGGCAGGCGGAAGGCCGGCTTCGGTGCCTTCAGTTCGCCGGGGGCGGAGCCCACCAGACGCTCGTAGGTCGCGCGGGAGGCACGCAGCGTGCCTTCGGCCGAGATCTTGGAGGCAATGGCGGCCGACAGGCGCGACTCGGACTGGCTGACGTCGGTGCGGGTGTATTCGCCGACGCGGAAGCGGTCGCGGGCGGCGTCCAGCTGACGGCGCAGCACCTGCTCGTTGTTCATCTGCAGCTGCAGGATGGCCTGGTTCTGGACAATGTCCAGATAGGCCTGGGCGGCGGCCAGCAGCACCGACTGTTCCGACGCGATCAGGGTGGCGCGCTGCGCCTCGACCAGCCGCTCGGCGCGGCGGACGGCCGGGGCGACGGTGGCGTCGTAGATCGGCTGGGTGGCGGTGATGCCGACGCTTTTGGGATTGCTCTCGGACCCCGTCGAACCGCCGTCATACTTGCTCTCGCCCATCGAGCGGGAGATGCCGGCGGTCACGCGGGCAGTCGGACGGTAGCCGGACAGCGCCTGCGGCACGCCTTCGTCGACGGCGCGCAGACGGGCGCGCTGGGCGCCGATGGTCGGGTTGTTGGCATAGGCCTGGGCGAGGGCCTGTTCCAGGGACTGCGCCTGGGCCGTACCACCGCCGGTCACTGCTGTGCCCATCGTGGCGGTCAGGGTCAGGGCCGTCGCCAGCAGCCAGCGGCGCGCAAAACGGCTTCGCACGGTCATGTTCAGTAGACCTTCATGTTCGGGTCGATTCGGCGCGCCCAGGCATCGACACCGCCATCCAGGTTGATGGCGCGGTCGAAGCCCCTGGAACGCAGCCACATGGTGACCTGCGCGCTGCGGCCACCGTGATGGCACACGACGACGATGTCGCGGTCCTTCGGCAGCTCGTCCACCCGGCCGGGAAGCCCGTTCATCGGGATGTGCAGGCTGTCGTCGATGGCGCACAGCGCAAACTCCCACGGCTCGCGCACGTCGAGGACGACCGGATCGTCGCCGGCCTTGCGGCGGCGGTCCAGCTCTTCCACCTCGATCTCAAACGGCGCGGCCATGGGTGCTCACTTTCGTGCAAGGGCGACGGCGACGGTAGCGCAGAACCGCGCAGAGGTAAACTGCACGGTTCAGTTCAAGACCTGTCCAACCGGCGAATCCGGTCAGAACACGAAGGACGCCTTCTTTTCGAAGCCCGGCAGCGCATGCGGCTGGGCCTCGAACAGGATGCGGCTCGACACCACGCCGGCGGCGCGCTGGAACAGGCGGACCTCGCCGACGGCGCCCTTGCCCTGGACGATGGCGACGAGGCGTCCGCCTTCCGCCAACTGGTCGGTCAGCGACGCCGGCACCTCCGGCACGGTACCTTCGACGACGATGACATCGTAAGGGGCGTTTTGGGCGTACCCCTCCGCCAGCGGGCCGGTGACGGCCTTGGCATTGGTGATGCCCTGCCCGGCCAGCGCGGCGGTCGCGGCGGCGGTCAGCCCCTCGTCGCAGTCGATGCCGACCACCGATGAGGCGAGACGGGCCAGCACCGCGGTGGAGTAGCCGCCGGCGGCGCCGACGTCGAGCACCCGGTCGGTCTCCTGCACGGCGACGGCCTGCAGCATGCGGGCGAAGACCATCGGCTCCAGCAGGAAGCGGCCCTTGCCGATGGGGAGGTCGTCGTCGACATAAGCGACGCCACGCGCCGTCTCAGGAACGAAGGCTTCGCGCGGAAGCTCCGACAGGACATCGACGAGACGTTGATCGGTCACCTTGTTGGGGCGGATCTGTCCCTCGACCATGAAATAGCGTGCGGCGGCGAAATCGGTCATGGCGGTCGCTTATTGATGTGTTGTGACGACACCGGCACCAAGCCGAACAGCGAACGGCTTCCTGCCATGGCGGTATATAGCCGCAAAGGCTTGGCGAACACAACGCCACGAGCGATAGGCGTCCAGCCTTTGCCGAGTGCCGGAATAGCGGTGAAGCGAACCGCCGTCGCAAGGACGTCCGGACCACAAGGCGAATGATGTTCAAAAATCGTCATCATTCGCCTTGACCACTCCCCTCCCCGCCGCTATACCACCGCTCCACACCGAGGGCGCACCGGAAACGGCGCGCCGGTGCCGGTCAGGATGGCGCGGTGGCAGAGTGGTGATGCAGCGGACTGCAAATCCGTGTACGTGGGTTCGATTCCCGCCCGTGCCTCCATACCTGACGACAGTATAGCAGACGACCAGACGGTCCGAACGCAGCCCCGCTCCGGCGGGGCTTTTTGCGTTTGGGCCTTGTAATCATTGGCAGATTGCCATTCACGCCCTAGGCCAAGAAAATTCATTTTCCTGTCGGTTTTGGCTTGGCAGGGTCGGATGGTTCGGCTATACACCCGCCACGCCAACAACGGCGGCGGCCGAAAGGCCAGTCACCGATCCCGGTTAGCTCAGTTGGTAGAGCAGCGGACTGTTAATCCGCTTGTCGCTGGTTCGAGTCCAGCACCGGGAGCCAGACCGAAAAGGCCGGATGCCACACGCATCCGGCCTTTTCTTATTTCCACGTCGTTGCACCTTGACTGTGGCGGTTAAGTAACCGAATTCGGTTTAAAGCAGTCGGGCTAGGACCGACGGTCGCCCATTGTGGCAAGAACTAGTCCCAAAAGACGATCCTGATTTGCCGGAAGCGAAATGCCGTGTCCGGCCGCACGGCGTTAGACTTGATAACAATCCGGACCCAGTCTTGGACCGGGCGTCTCCAGCCATGGAGGATCGCCGTGCTTATACCATTCCAGTCCGAACGTCTTCGCACCGCGCCGCCGGTCGACGGAAGCGGCCGCGATTCTCCCGAACCGGACGACCATCCGGTGCGGACGGTGGATTGCGTCACTGCGGTCCTGCTGTTCCTGGCGGCCGTACTGGTCGCCCTGCTGGCTTTCAGCACCGATTGGGACGGCCCGGCGACCGACAGCCGGCCGCAGGCCTACGAGAACACGCCGGTCCTGGTGATCCCGCCCCACCCGCGGTGAGGCGGCCCTACTCCACCAGATCGTCATAGATGGTGTCGCCGGACTCCGACGGATCGCCGGCCGCCGCGGCGACGGCCACCCGTTTCCATTCCCCGCACCAGTCGGTGGACAGCGTGATGGGGAAATCGCCTTCGGGGCTGCGCGGCGTCACCACCGGCGGATAGCGCCGGCAGGTCCCCTTCGGCCCGCGCTGGCGGAGCCCCTGCCCCTCCCAGAAGCGGCAGGTGTAGCAGGTGTCGAGTCGCTTCATCGCGGACCGGTCTCCTTCCTTATGGCCGATTCTGCCGGCCAGCCACCCGGACGATCCGCGTCCGTCCTCCGGTCAGCCGGTGGAGGGCGGCTTGGCCGGCCGCATGGTGTTGGCGCATCTGGCGTAATACGCCTTGATGTCCGCGTCCAGAACACTGCGGCGGCGTCCGTCTTCCGAGCCCTCCGGAGCATCGCTCAGGCGCTGGAATTCCTGAACGGCCTGTTCCAGTTCCTGTTCGCTGTTGATGGGCATGCTGTCGCCTTTCCTCTTCATTGTCCGGGTCGAATTCCGGTCTCGGACAGGACAACACCGGCCGGCGGCGGTATGTTTCCTCCCTCGAAGGCCCAACCGGTGCCTGATAGCCGCTTGATGAGCCGCGACTCGAGCGCAATGTCATGTCAGTGTCATCCGAGTCGCGACGGACAGGGCCGCGCGACCTTGGGGGTGCCCTTGGCCCTGCCTTGCGCGGGAGTGCGGCGTCATGCGGGTCGTCTCAGTTCCGGTCGTGCCGCGATTGGCGGCCGCCATCCTCGTTCTTGTCGGCATTCAGTTGGGTGCGCTCGGCGCGGGCGCGGCGCGGACGGCGGAGCCCGAGCAGCTCGATCCGGATCGCGTCGTCCGCTCCATCGTCGGCATCACCGCCACCGTGCCGCCAGACAGCCAGAGTGCCCGCACGCTGGGAACCGACCGCGAGGGAAGCGGTGTGGTCATCGACGGGTCAGGCCTGATCCTGACCATCGGCTATACGGTGATGGAGGCCTCGCAGATCGAGGTGACCGCCGCCGACGGGCGCAGCTATCCCGCCAGCATGGTCGCCTATGATCCGGTCAGCGGCTTCGGCCTGCTGCGGGCGGAGCTGGGGTTCTCGGCCCCTTGGCTGCGGCTGGCCAACGCCGACGCGGTCAAGGAGGGCGACACGCTGCTGGCGCTCAGCGGCGGCGACAATCGCGGGGCCACCGCCGTGAAGCTGGTCAGCAAGCGCGAGTTCGCCGGCTATTGGGAATATCTGCTGGACGAGGCGCTGTTCACCTTCCCGCCGATCCGCGCTTTCAACGGCGCCGCCCTGGTCAACCGCGAGGGCCGGCTCGTCGGCATCGGGTCACTGCTGGTGATGGAGGCGGTTGAGGGCCGCGGCTTGCCCGGCAACATGTTCGTCCCGGTGTCGGCGCTGGAGCCGATCCTCGCCGACCTGCTCGCCTATGGCCGCCGCCAGGAGCCGGCCCGGCCCTGGTTGGGCGTCACCCTGCGCGAGGAGTTGGGGCGGCTGATGGTGGAAAAGGTATCGCCGCGCAGTCCCGCCGAGTCGGCGGGCCTTCGTCCGGGCGACTGGATCGTCGGCGTCGGCGGCCAGCGCTTCAGCGGACTGGCGGATTTCTACCGCAAGCTCTGGAACCTGGGACCGGCCGGCGTCGTCGTGCCGCTGGAGGTGATGCGCGGCGCCACCCTGACCCCCGTCCCGGTGACCTCGGCCGACCGCGTGCGCTTCCTGCGGCTGAACCCGACGCTGTGATGCCCTTCCCGGCGCTTGTGGTGGGCACGGCGGCGTAGCACCCTGTCGGAAACAGCCACACGTGGAACCGAGCCGACCATGAACCATCCCGATATCGAGATCATCGACAAGAAGACCCCCTACAAGGGTTTCCTCACCATCGACGTCTACCGCCTGCGCCACAAGAAGTTCGACGGATCCTGGACCGACGTGCTGCCGCCGCGCGAGGTGTGCGACCGCGGCGCAGCGGTGGGCGTGCTGCTGTACGACCCCGATCTCGACAGCGTGGTGATGATCGAGCAGTTCCGTGTCGGCTCCGCCGCGGCCGGCGGCCCGGCGTGGATGACCGAGATCGTCGCCGGCATGGTCGGAGAGGGCGAGACCCCAGAGGAGGTGGCACGCCGCGAATCGCTGGAGGAGGCCGGCTGCGCCATCCAGGAGATCGAGCAGATCTGCGACTATTACGTCAGCCCCGGCGCCTTCACCGAGGTCGTCACCGTCTTCTGCGGCCGGGTCGACAGCCGCAACCTCGCCGAAACCGGCGGCCTGGAGGAGGAGCATGAGGACATCCGGATTTTCGCCCTGCCGGCCGACGAGGCGATCCGCCTGATGGACGAGAACCGCCTGCGTAACTCCGTCGCCATCATCGCCGTCGGCTGGCTCGCCCGCCACCGCGAGAGCTTGCGCAAGCGCTGGCTCGGTCAGGGATGAATGTGGCGGGCGTCGGCGATCGACGCCCTCCCTTCGCCACCAAATTCACATTCATAACTCGTTCAATGCAGCATTTCACACCGTCACCTTGAATCCTCGGCTCCCCGACCTGATAGTATCGTCAGCAATCCACACCTGACCTTGGGAGTACCCGTCTTGGACATCCGCAACGGCTTTATCGGCGCCATCGGCAACACGCCGCTGATTCGCCTGGAAGGGCCATCAAAGGCGACGGGCTGCGAGATCCTGGGCAAGGCGGAGTTCCTGAACCCTGGCGGATCGGTCAAGGACCGCGCGGCTCTTGCCATCGTCCGCGACGCGGAAAAGCGTGGCCTGCTGCGCCCCGGCGGCACCATCGTCGAGGGGACGGCCGGCAACACCGGCATCGGGCTGGCGCTGGTCGGCAACGCTCTGGGCTACCGCACCGTCATCGTGATGCCGGAGACGCAGAGCCAGGAAAAGAAGGACATGCTGCGCCTGATCGGCGCCGACCTGCGGCTGGTCCCGGCGGTTCCCTATTCCAACCCCGACAACTACGTCCGCTATTCCGGCCGGCTGGCCGAGGAACTGGCGAAGACCGAGCCGAACGGCGTCGTCTGGGCCAACCAGTTCGACAACACCGCCAACCGCGAAGGCCACCGCACCACCACCGGCCCGGAGATCTGGGAGCAGACCGGCGGCAAAGTCGACGCCTTCACCTGCGCGGTGGGCAGCGGCGGCACGCTCGCCGGAATCGCCATGGCCCTGAAGGAGCGGAACCCCAACATCCGCATAACGCTGGCCGACCCAATGGGTGCGGCGCTGTTCAGCTACTACACCAAGGGCGAACTGAAGTCGGAAGGCAGTTCCATCACCGAAGGCATCGGCCAGGGGCGCATCACCGCCAACCTGGAACAGGCGCCGATCGACGACGCCCTGCAGATTCCTGATGAAGAGGCGCTGCCGATCATCTTCGACCTCATCAAGACCCAGGGTCTGGTGCTGGGCGGCTCGTCGGGCATCAACATCGCCGCGGCGATGCGGGTGGCGCGCGACCTCGGGCCGGGGCACACGGTGGTGACCATCCTGTGCGACGGGGGGCAGCGTTACCAATCGAAGCTCTTCAATCCTGACTTCCTCCGTGAGAAGAATCTTCCGGTGCCAGACTGGCTGGCCTGATTCTTCTCGAGGGGGATATGGACGCGCTATTCCGCGAGGACGCCTACGCCCGCAACTGCGTCGCCACCGTCACGGCGGTGGACGTCCGCGGCATCCGGCTCGACCGCACCGTCTTCTACCCGACCGGCGGCGGCCAGCCGGGTGACAGCGGGGTCCTGCGCTTCGACGGGTTCGAAGTCCGCATCAAGGACACGGTGAAGGGCGACGGCGGCCCCGACGACGTCATCCATGTGCCGGAGGACGGGCAGGAGTTGCCCACCCCCGGTACCGCGGTGGAGGCGGAGATCGACTGGGACCGCCGTTATCGCCACATGCGGATGCACACCGCCCTGCACCTGCTGTGCGCGGTGGTTCCGGGATCGGTCACCGGCGGCCAGATCGGGGCAGACAAGAGCCGGCTCGACTTCAACGTTCCGGCCGAAGCGCTGGACAAGGATGCAATCGCCGAGGCGGTGAACCGGCTGATCGCCGCCGACACGCCGGTCGGCACCCGCTGGATCTCCGACGAGGAAATGGCGGCCCAGCCGGAACTGGTGCGCACCATGTCGGTGAAGCCGCCGACCGGCAGCGGCCGGGTGCGCCTGCTGAATGTCGAGGGCGTCGATCTGCAGCCCTGCGGCGGCACCCATGTCGCCCGCACCGGCGAGATCGGCGGAATCGAGGTGACGAAGATCGAAAACAAGGGCAAGCAGAACCGGCGCGTCGTCATCGCGCTGAAGGATTGAGCCCGTCACCCCGATCTTCCACCCGACAGATCCTATTTAAGGACGCGCAGAATGAGCGACAGCACCGTGGAACCGCTGACCGGCCCCGTCGTCTCCACCGACTGGCTCGCCCGCAATCTGGGACGGCCCGGCCTTAAGGTTCTCGACGGGTCCTGGCATATGCCGGCCCTGAAGCGCGACATCCGCGCGGATTTCGCCGCCTGCCACATCCCCGGCGCCCGGCTGTGCGACGTCGACGAGGTGGCGGCGCCCGACACCGCCCCCCTGCCCCACATGGCCCCTGACGAGGCGACCTTCGCCGCGAAGATCGGCGCGCTCGGCATCGGCGATGGCGATACGGTGGTGGTCTATGACAGCGCCGGCATGGCCACCGCCGCGGCGCGCGTCTGGTGGCTGTTCCGCCTGTTCGGCTTCGACCGGGTGGCGGTGCTGGACGGCGGCCTGCCGAAATGGCTGGCGGAAGGACGCCCGACCGAATCGGGCGAGGCCGCTCCGGTACAGCCGGCGGCCTTCACCGCGCGCAAGCGGCCGGAGCTGATCCGCAGCGCCGATCAGGTGCTCGCCAACATCGACGCCGGCGCCGATCAGGTGACCGACGCCCGCGCCCAGCCGCGCTTCGAGGGCGCGGTGGCGGAGCCCTGGCCCGGCCGCCGCAGCGGACGGATTCCCGGCAGCTTCAACCTGCCCCACACCGACCTGATCGACGCCGAGTCCAAGACCCTGCTCCCGCCGGATGTCATCGCCGACAAGGCACGCGCCGCCGGGCTGGACCTCGACCGGCCGGTCGTCGCCTCCTGCGGCAGCGGGATCACCGCCTGCGTCATCGCGCTGGGCCTTGCCACCGCCGGCAAGCCGGATGTGGCGATCTATGACGGGTCCTGGGCCGAATGGGGCCTGCGACAGGATCTGCCGCTCGAAACCGGGCCGCGGCAATCGTGACCGACCCCGTCACCGTCCGGCCCTGCACGGCGGCGGACTGCGGCGCCGTCGTGGCGCTGTGGACCGCCTGCGGGCTCGTGGTGCCGTGGAACGACCCGGCGGCGGATTTCGCGCTGGCTCTGTCGAAGACCAGCTCGACGGTGCTTGCCGCCGTGGAGGACAGGCGGATCGTCGCCACCGCCATGGTCGGGCAGGACGGCCATCGCGGCTGGATCTATTACGTCGCCGTCGATCCGGCTTTGCAGGGACGGGGGCTCGGCCGGCGCATGGTGGCGGAGGCCGAAGGCTGGCTGGCCGCCGCCGGCATGCCGAAGGTCCAACTCCTCGTCCGTGAGACCAACCAACGGGTGCTGGCCTTCTATGAAAGGCTGGGCTATGCCAAATCGCCCGTCACGATGATGCAGAAATGGCTGACCAACCCTTCTCCCTGACCCGCCCCGCCGTGCCGGCCGCCAGCCGGCCCGACCATCTGTCGGTGATCGTCACCTATCTGGAGATGACCGCACCGCCGGCCCACGCGCCGGTGCGCCAGCCGGCCGGCAACCTTTCGCTGGTGCGGGCTAACCCGCCGACCTGGTCCTTCTACCGCTATCTCTATGACACGGTGGGCGAGCCCTGGCTGTGGCACGAACGCCGCCGCATGCCGCGCAAGGAGCTGGAGCGCTCGATCCACGATCCGCTGGTGGAGGTCTGGGTTCTGTATGTCGACGGCACGCCCGCCGGCTATGCCGAGTTGGATCGGCGGACGCGGGAAACCGATCTCTCCTATTTCGGGCTGATCCCCGATTTCATCGGCCACAAGCTCGGTCCCTGGCTGCTCGACACCATCATCCGCAAGGCCTGGGACGGCGGCGCGGCCAAGCTGCTCGTCAACACCTGCACTTTCGACCATACGAAGGCGCTGCCGCTCTATCAGAGCATGGGTTTCGTGCCCATCCGCCATGTCGCCCGCGAGGTCCGCGATCCGCGCCTGGACGGCGTGATTCCGCGCAGCGCCGGGGAGCATATTCCGCTCGCCCGCTAAGTCAGAGAGGGCGGCGACGTTCCGCCGCCCGGTCTCCCCAATCGGCAATCTAAGCGCCGTCGGCCACCGCCAGCAGCCCGTCGACATCGACCGCCGCTTCCAGCCGGTCGGCAACGGCGTCCAGCGCCCGCTCCACCGCCACGCCATAGGCCAGTTCCGACCCGTCGCCGCCCAGCCGGCGCAGATAGGCCGCACGGAAGCCGTCCGCGCCGAACAGCCCGTGCAGATAGCAGCCGGCGACCCGCCCGTCCGCCGACTCCGCGCCGTCCGTCACGCCGCCTGCTAGCTCCAGCATCGGCCGCGCCCGATCCGGCCCCTCGGTGCGGCCCATGTGCATCTCGTAGCCCGCCACCGCAGCGCCGGTGCGACGCTCCATGCCGCGTGCCTCCTCCAGCACCTTCGGCCCCTTCAGCACCGTTTCGACCTCCAGCAGGCCGAGCCCCGCGGCTTCTCCCGGCAGCCCCTCGATGCCATCCGGATCGGCGATGCGCCGGCCCAACATCTGATAACCGCCGCAGATGCCCAGCACGCGCCCGCCGCGCCGCCAATGGGCAAGCAGGTCGACGTCCCAGCCCTGCGCCCGTAGGAAGGCAAGGTCGGCGATGGTCGCCTTGGTGCCGGGCAGGATCACCAGATCGGCGTCGCCGGGAAGCGGCTGCCCCGGACGCACCATCGTCAGCGCAACGCCCGGTTCCTGCGCCAGAGGATCGAAATCATCGAAGTTGGCGATGCGGGACAGCATCGGCACCGCGACGCGCAACGACCCGTTGCCCGAGGCGCGCGGTCGGTCGAGCGCCACCGCATCCTCCGCCGGCAGGGTCGCCGCCTCATGCAGCCAGGGCACCACGCCGAAACCGCGCCAGCCGGTGTGGCCCTCGATGATCCGTAGCCCTTCATCGAACAGGCGAACATCGCCGCGGAACTTGTTGATGAGAAAACCCTTAATCCGTTCCTGTTCAGATTTTGGTAGAAGTGCATGGGTGCCGACCAGACTGGCGATCACGCCGCCGCGGTCGATGTCGCCGACCAGCAGCACCGGCACGTCGGCGGCGGTGGCGAAGCCCATGTTGGCGATGTCGCCGGCCCGCAGATTGACCTCCGCCGGGCTGCCGGCGCCCTCCACCACCACGATGTCGGCCTCGCCCCGCAGCCGCTCGAAACTCTCCAGAACGGTGCCCAGCAGTTCACGCTTGCGCGCCTGATAGTCGGCGGCCCGCGCGGTGCCGACCACGACGCCGCGCACCACCACTTGGGACCCGACGTCCGACTGCGGCTTCAACAGCACCGGGTTCATATGCACGCTGGGCGCCACGCCGCAGGCTCGCGCCTGGAGCGCCTGGGCGCGGCCGATCTCGCCGCCGTCGGCCGTCACCGCGGCGTTGTTGGACATGTTCTGCGGCTTGAACGGCCGGACAGTCAGCCCACGCCGCACC
Source organism: uncultured Azospirillum sp. (assembly GCA_965650625.1). Lineage (GTDB taxonomy): Bacteria > Pseudomonadota > Alphaproteobacteria > Azospirillales > Azospirillaceae > Azospirillum. Next base: position 11,658 of record CBFGPE010000162.1, read on the forward strand.
AACGCCCGGCACAGCCCCGCCACCAGCAGCGACTTGCCGACGTCGGAGCCGGTGCCCTGCAGCATGATCGCGCGAGATCGCATGGCCCGAGACTGCATGGCTTAGAACTCGATGCCGGCCTGGGCCTTCACCCCGGCCTCGAACGGATGCTTGACCAGCGTCATCTCGGTGACGAGGTCGGCGGCGGCGATCAGCTCCGGCTTGGCGTTGCGGCCGGTGATGCAGACATGCAGGTCCGGCCGGCGGGCGGCCAGAGTCGCCAGCACCTCGTCCAACGGCAGATAGTCCATGCGCAGCACGATGTTCAGCTCGTCCAGCACGATCAGGCGGTAACGCGGGTCGGCAATCAGTTCCTTGGCCTTCGCCCAAGCGGCCTCGGCGGCGGCGATGTCGCGGGCGCGGTCCTGGGTGTCCCAGGTGAAGCCCTCGCCCATCGTGTGGAAGTCGACCAGATCCTCGAAGCGCTCCAGCGCCACCGTCTCGCCGGTGGACCAGGCGCCCTTGACGAACTGCACCATGCCGACCCGCATGCCGTGGCCGACCGCGCGCATCATCAGGCCGAAGGCGGCGGTGGACTTGCCCTTGCCCTTGCCGGTGTGGACCATCAGCAGGCCCTTCTCCACCGTCTTGGAGGCGAGCGCCCGCTCCTGCAACGCCTTGCGCCGCTTCATCTTCTCGGCGTGGCGGCGGTTCAGCTCATCGGTATCGGCGGTCATACGGGAGTTCCCTTCACGAACATCGGCAGACCGGCGACGGTCAGCACGACGCGCGGCGCCACGGCCGCGATGGATTGGTGCAGGCGGCCGGCATGGTCGCGGAAGCGGCGGGCCAGGGCATTGTCGGGCACGATGCCCATCCCGACCTCGTTGGAGACAAAGACCACCCGGCCCGGCAGAGTCGGCAAAAGCTCCACCAGCGCCGCGCTCTCCGCCGCGACGTCGGCCTCCGCCATCATCAGATTGGTCAGCCACAGGGTCAGGCAATCGACCAGAACGCCGGTGCCCTCGGCGGCATGGCGGCGCAAGACCCCGGTGAGGTCGCGCGGTTCCTCCACCGTCGTCCAGTCGGGGCCACGGTCGTCGCGATGCTTCGCCACCCGCTCCGCCATCTCCGAATCCCACACCTGCGAGGTGGCGATGTAGACGCGCGGGCCGCCCAGCGCCGTCACCAGACCCTCGGCATAGCGGCTCTTGCCCGACCGCGCGCCGCCCAGCACCAGAGTCAAATCGGCCGTCATTCTACCAACCTTCATTCCCAGGCGGTCCCGTCGCGATGCCGATAGGCGCCGTCGCGCCAGACCATGTCCTCGTCGGAATAGTCGATCTCGTCGCCGGCGCTGCGGTCGCCGACCTCCAGGTAGCTGGCCGGGCGGTCGCTGCGGTTGATCAGCCGGTGCCCGTCGGCGACGCCATGCGGGAAGCCGGCGCACATGCCGGCGGTCAGCAGCGTCTCGCCGGCGTCGGTCACCAGCGTCAACTCGCCCTCCACCACATAGACGAACTCGTCCTGTTCGCTGTGCCAGTGGCGCAGGGCCGAAGACGCGCCCGGCGCCAGCCGGGTCAGGTTGACGCCGAAATTGCTCAGACCCAGCGGATCGCCCAGCACGACCCGGTGCCGCCCGGCGACCTGCGCCCGGAAGGGCTGCGGATAGTCGGTGGCGCCGGTTTCGGCGGCCAGCGTCGCGGGGTCAAGGACCGGCGGGTTCGGCACGGGCGGATTCGGCATGGGCGCTCTCCGGTTCTGCAGTGCGGGTCCGGACTGTCGCAAACCGCACCGGCGGCGTCAAACGGCGCAAGTCCCCTTACAGGGCAGGGTTGCCGCCCCCGCGGCTGGACAGGAGCCCATTCGCCCACCATGCTTATTGCAGTGCAAAACAACAACCTGCGATGCGATGTCGACCCTGGAGATCATCAGCCGCCGTCCCACCGGCACGCCGCCCATTAGCACACCTAAGACGCCGCCGCTCCTGTTCGTTCATGGCGCCTTCAGCGGCGCCTGGATCTGGGATGCCAAGTTCCTGTCCTGGTTCGCCGCGCGTGGCTGGGAAGCACATGCCGTCTCGCTGCGCGGCCATGGCAACAGCGAGGGGCGCGACCGGCTGCATGATTTCGGCATCGCCGATTACGTCGACGACGTGCTGGAGGCGGCGGATCGCCTCTCTGCCCCGCCGGTGTTGATCGGCCATTCCATGGGCGGCATGGTGGTGCAGCGCGCGCTGGCGAAGCGCCGGTTTCCCGCCGGCGTGCTGATTGCGTCTGCCCCGCCCTACGGTCTGATGTCCTCCACCATGGGGCTGGCCTGGCGCTCGCCCTATGTGTTCCAGCAGATGTCGATGCTGATGACCTTCGGCGAGAAGGCGATCAACCCCGACGCCATCCGCCGCGCCATGTTCTCCGACAAGATGCCGCGCGCCGAAGCCGCCAAGTACGAAAGCTACCTGCAAGAGGAATCGCGCCGCGTCATGCTGGACATCGGCGGCTGGATCCCCTTCCCCGTCCTGCCGCCGCGCGACCTGCCGATGCTGGTGATGGGCGCCGAGGAAGACCTGCTGTTCCCCCGCGCCGAGATCGTGGCAACCGCGATGGCGCTGGGCACCCAGCCGGTGTTCATGCCGGGCATGGGCCACGCGATGATGCTGGAGCAGGACTGGCAATCGGCCGCCGAGCGGGTCGAGGCTTGGATCGCGACAACGGTGAGCGCCGAGGTGGCCTGAGGCCGCCCTACGTCTTGGCCCGCTCCGACCGGGAATAGTTGCTGAAATGCCCCTCCTTCGCCGCCATCCGGCGGGCGGACTGGACGATGGCGCCAGACTTCCCTTCCGGCGCCACGTTCGACATCTGGCGGGTCAGGTCGGCGCTGCCGCAGGATGGGCAGGCAGGAGTCTCACCAGAGCGCACCAGGGTCTCGAACCC
>CBFGPE010000163.1:0-14466 GCA_965650625.1 uncultured Azospirillum sp.
TCGCCTTCGGCAGCCGGGCCAGCGCCGCGCGGAAGCGGTCGAGCTGCTCCCCGGTCATCGGGCTGTCGAACTCGTCGGCGCAGGCGAGGTGGGTCATCCAATAGCGGACGTCGATCCCCTCCAGCCGCTCCGGATGGCCGGCAAGCTCGTCCAGCTCGTCGGGGCCGAGGCCCAGGCGGTTCATACCGGTGTCGATGTGGATCACCGCCGGCAGAACCTCTCCCCGCGACGACGCGAAGGCCCGCCACGCCGCGATCTCGCCCAGGTGGTTCAGCACCGGCAGGATGCGGTTGGCGATGAACTCCCCCTCGCAGCCGGCCGGCAGGCCGCCCAGCGAGAAGACCTGAGCCTCCGGCGCCACCGATTCCAGCGCGCGGCGGACGGCCAGCGCCTCCTCGAACTGGGCGACGACGAAGGTCCGGCAGCCGGCGGCGGCCAGCGCCGGCACGACGCGCGCCACCCCCAGCCCATAGGCGTCGGCCTTGACCACGGCGGAACACTCCGCCGGTGCCACGCGGTCGCGCAGCTGGGTCCAGTTGGCGACGACGGCGCCGAGATCCACGGTCAGGAAGGCGCCGGCGCGCGGTTTCAGGTCGCTCGTCACTCTGGTCACTCGTCGGTCTGGTGGTGCTGGTCGAGATCGCCGAACTTGGTGAACTGGCCGTCGAAGTAGAGGCGGACGGTGCCGATCGGACCGTGACGCTGCTTGGCGATGATCACCTCGGCGGTGTTGTGCACCTCGCCCAGGCGCTGCTGCCAGCGCTGGTAACGGTCGTTGAACTTGTCGTCGCTCTCGTCGGGCCGGCGCGAAGGCTCGGCGCGCTCAAGATAATACTGTTCGCGGAAGACGAACATCACGACGTCGGCGTCCTGCTCGATCGAGCCCGACTCGCGAAGGTCGGCCAGCTGCGGACGCTTGTCCTCGCGCAGCTCCACCGCGCGGCTCAGCTGCGACAGCGCCACCACCGGCACGTCCAGCTCCTTGGCGATGGCCTTCAGGCCGCGGGTGATCTCCGAGATTTCCTGCACCCGGTTCTCCGACCCGCGCGACGACGACCCGCGCAGCAGCTGGAGATAGTCGACCACCACCATGCTGAGGCCGGAGGTCCGCTTCAGCCGGCGGCAGCGGGTGCGCACCGCGGCGACCGACAGGGCCGGCGTGTCGTCGACGTAGAAGGGGCAGCGGGCGAGGTCCTGGCTGGCTTGCACGAACTTGGGGAAGTCGGTGTCGCGGATCTCGCCGCGGCGGATCTTGTCGCCCGGCACCTGCACCTCGTCGGCGAGGATACGGGTGGCGAGCTGTTCCGCCGACATTTCCAGCGAGAAGAAGCCGACGACGCCGCCTTCCTGGCCGGATGAGCGCATGTGCGCCTTGGCGGCGTTGAAGGCGATGTTGGTCGCCAGCGCCGTCTTGCCCATCGAGGGGCGGCCGGCGAGGATGATGAGGTCCGACGGGTGCAGGCCGCCCAGCTTGCGGTCGATGTCGATCAGGCCGGTGGTGACGCCGGTGACGTGGCTGGAGCGGCGGAAGGCCACCTCCGCCGTCATGATGGCGTGCTTGACCGACTCGCCGAACGCCACGAAGCCGCCCTGCACGTCGCCGGTGGAGGCGAGGTCGAACAGCTGCTTTTCCGCCTCGCCGATCTGGTCCAGCGCGGTGATGTCGAGGTCGTGGCGGTACGCCTCGTTCACCATGTCGGTGCCGACCTCGATCAGCTGCCGGCGGATGAACAGGTCGTGGATGGTCTTGCCGTAATCGCCGGCGTTGACCACCGTCACCACGTTGGCCGCCAGCTCCGCCAGATAGGCGCTGCCGCCTTCCACCGCCAGTTCGGGATCGTTGTCGAACAGGGCCTTCAGCGTGACCGGGTTCGCGATCTGGCCGCGGTCGATCATCTTGGTGATGGCGGCGAAGATGCGCTGGTGGGCCGGGTCGTAGAAATGCTCCGGCCGCAGGAACTCGCCGACCTTCTCATAGGCCTTGTTGTTGACCAGGATCGCGCCCAGCAGCGCCTGCTCCGCCTCCTCGTTGTTGGGGGGCGTGCGGTACTCGGCCGTCGGCTTGACCGCGGCGGAGGGGCGGGGATCGAACAGCGATGAGGTCTGGTTGCTCATGGAGGACACAATAGCAGAAACAGAACGCGAACGCTCTGTGAAGGGCGGGGAGCCATCCACAAAAGCTGTGCACAGAAGTTATCCACAGGTTGGGAAGTCTGGGGATAACCGGCGGAAGGGCCGATAGGGGCTCAGAGCTTCATCAGAGCTTCCGGGGCTGGTCCGGCTGGGCTGCGTCCGGCATCGCCTCCAGTGCCTGGAACACGCCGTCGATCTGGTCGGCGACGCGGTAAAGGGTGGAGCGGTCGATGCGGGCGAAGCCCTGGGCAACCATGTGGTCGATCAGCCCCAACAGCGGGCGCCAGTAGCCGTCGACGTCGGCGATGACGATCGGCTTGTCGTGCAGCTGCAGCTGCTTCCAGGTCAGGATCTCGAAGGCCTCGTCCAGCGTGCCCAGCCCGCCCGGCAGGATGACGAAGGCGTCCGACCGCTCCACCATCATACGCTTGCGGGTGTGCATGCTGTCGACGACATGCAGCTCGGTCAGGCCGGTGTGCTCCACTTCGGCCGACTGGATGTGTTCCGGGATGATGCCGACCACCTCGCCGCCGGCGGCGATGGCGGCGTCGGCGGCGATGCCCATCAGCCCGACCCGGCCGCCGCCATAGACCATGCGGATGCCGCGGCGGGCCAGCCCGTCGCCCAGCGCATGGGCGGCTTCCTTGTGAACATCGGCGACGCGGCTCGACGCACCGCAATAGACGCAGACGGACGACAGGCTCTTCATCGCGGGTCAACCTTTCTCGCCACCGTCACCCATCGGGGTCGGGGCCGTAAAAAATCTGGCGAATGCCATGGAATATCGGGCGAGGGCGGCGCGTCAACAGCGGCACAGGCACCGTTAAAACCACGGCATCATCGGGAGGGACCACATGAGCAACCGGGTCGTCAATGTCCTTGCGGCGGCATCCGTCGCCGGTCTGATGTTCGCGCTGTTCGGCATGTCGGCACAGAGCGCCGGCGCCGCCGATCCGGCGGAGCAGGTGAAGGACCGGCAGCAGACTATGAAGAAGATGGGCGGCGGCATGGGCGCGGTCGCCAAGTTCGTGAAGAACGAGGGCGCCACCGCCGAGGACGCGGCCAAGGGGGCGGAAGCCGTGCTGGCGGTGTCCAAGATGGATCCGAAGAAGATCTTCCCCGAAGGCACCGCCGTCGGCGTCGCCGACAGCGCCGCCAAGCCGGAGCTGTGGAAGGAATGGGACGAGGCGCAAAAATACTGGGGCGCTGTCGAGCCGGCGGCCGAGAAGCTGAACGCCGCCCTGAAGAGCGGCGACCGCGCGCAGATCGCCCAGGCGCTGGGCGCCACCTCCAAGACCTGCGGGAGCTGCCACGAGGACTTCCGCGTCAAGAAGAACTGACCGGTGCGGCGCCTCCTGACCGCCGCGTCCGTGCTGCTGCCGCTCGCCTTAGCGGGCGGCAGTGCGCATGCCGCCGGCCCTCTTCAAACCAGCGGGGCGTCCGCGGACGATGCCGGCAGCGATGCCGTCCAGCGGGGCGCCTACATCTTCAACGCCGCCGGCTGCCTCGGCTGCCACACCGACGAAAAGGGCGGTGGCCAGCCGCTGGCCGGTGGGCGGGCGTTGGCGACGCCCTTCGGCACCTTCTACACCCCCAACATCACGCCGGATCCGGAGACCGGCATTGGCCGCTGGAGCGACGCCGACTTCGTCCGCGCGCTGCGCGAAGGCCTGCGGCCGGACGGCGCCCATCTGTTCCCGGCCTTCCCCTATGCCAGCTACACGCGGATGACCGACCGCGATCTGCTGGACCTGAAGGCCTATCTGTTCAGCCGGCCGGCGGTGGCGGCCCCGAACAAGCCGCACGACCTGACGCCGCCCTTCTCCTGGCGCTTTCTGGTGCCGGTCTGGCAATGGATGTACCTGACCCCCGGCCCGCTGCCTGACGACCCGGCCAAGCCGCCGGCCTGGAACCGCGGGCGCTATCTGGTCGATGCGCTCGGCCACTGCGCCGAATGCCACAGCCCGCGTACCCTGCTGGGCGGGATCGACTCCGACCGCTATCTGGCCGGCAATCCGGACGGGCCGGACGGCGACAAGGTGCCGGGCATCACCGGGGCCAAGGGCAAGGGCGGGATCGGTGCCTGGTCGGACGGCGATCTGACGCTGCTTCTGGAGACCGGCCTGACCCCGGACGGCGATGTCGTCGGCGGCGCCATGGGCGAGGTTGTGCGCAACACCACCTCCAAGCTGACGGCCGATGACCGTGCCGCCATCGCCGCCTATCTGAAGACGGTTCCGGCCAAGGAGTGACGTTTTCCGCCCACGGACGCTGGTTTGCCGTGGAATCATGATCCTATGGGGCAATCGAGCCCGTTTGGCGGATGGTTCCGCTCCAACGGCGCCATTCTTTTGCGACCTGTCCTTCTGCTATAGTCAGTCATCCTGCCATTGTGGTGGGCCGCCGGATGGGTGCTCAGGTGAAACGAAACGCGTTGTTCGCAGCTTTGGGCGTGGCTCTGATGGGGGGAGCGGTGGCGGTCGCTCTGTGGCCGGCCGCCAAGCCGGCGGAGGAGATGGCGAAACCGGCCCCGGCTCCGGCCCCCACCGCAGTGGCGCAGACCGCCTCACCGGCACAGGCCGCCCCGGCCAACACCAACCCGACCAAGACAGCCCAGGCGCCGGAACCAGCCAAATCCGCGGCTCCCAGCTTCGACGTGGTGCGGGTGGCGCCCGACGGGGCGACGGTGATGGCCGGCCGCGCCGCGCCCGGCTCGGAGGTGACGGTCACCGACGGCGGCAGCCCGGTCGCGTCGGCCAAGGCCGACCAGCGCGGCGAGTGGGTGATGCTGCCCGACAAGCCGCTGCCGCCGGGAACCCGCGAACTCAACCTGACGGAGACCCGTCCGGGCGCCGAAACCCCGGTCCCCGCCGACAAGGTGGTCGTGGTGATGGTGCCCGACCCGGCACCGAAGCCGGCCGCCGAGTCGGCGGCGCAAAACGCCCCGGCTCCAACTCCAACCGCTCCGATGGCGGTGGCGGTGCCGCGCGACGGGCTGGCCGGCGCGCCGCCGACCATGGGCGGCAGTTCGCTGCTGCAGGCCCCGCCGGTGCCGGACAACGGCGCGCCGGCTCCGCCGGGCGGTGTGTCGGTGGAGACGATGGACTACGATCCCGCCGGCCGGGTGGCGCTGGGCGGACGCGCGGCGCCCAACAGCGCGGTCCAGCTCTATCTCGACAACATCCTCGTCGGCAGCGCCCACACCGACCCGAAGGGCAACTGGCGCCTGACCCCGGAAAAGCTGATCGACCCCGGCGTCTACACCCTGCGCGCCGATCAGGTCACCCAGGGCGGCAAGGTGGTGGCGCGGGCCGAGCTGCCGGTCCAGGTCTCCGCCATGCCGGCGGCCTCCACCGATGGCCGCAACGTCGTCGTCCAGCCCGGCAACAGCCTGTGGCGGCTGGCCCGCCGCACCTATGGCGACGGCATGCTCTACACCACCATCTACACCGCCAACCGCGAGCAGATTCGCAACCCGGACCTGATCTATCCCGGCCAGATCTTCGCGCTGCCGCAGGTGAATTGAGGATAGCCCCTTCAGCTGCCGTGAGTTTTTGCATCTATTCGGCCGTCATTCCCGCGAAGGCGGGAATCCAGCCGTTTCAACCGCTTCATTGCGGAGCTTCCTGGATCCCCGCCTTCGCGGGGATGACGCCGAGAGAGGTGCCGGCCCATTGGGGAGTGGGCAGAAGCCTGAAAGTTTGCGCCTATGCGCGAAGGCGGGAATGACGGCCGAGGGACGCGCGGCATTGAAACCGGGTGCAAAGCGGTTCAAACCTCAAGCGTCTCTCAGCAGCACTCATAATATCCCACTGCCCCTCAGTCCGGCGGCATCCGGCCGATGGCGGCCCAGCCGAGCGGGGCGAGGCGCAGCACCTCCGGCCCTTCGCCGGCCGGGTTCGGGTCCAGCGCCACCAGTTCGCGGTTCTCGAACCAAGCCCAGCGCGCCACGTCGGCGGTGGTTCCGGGCCAGCCGTCGGCCAGCCGCTTCAGAACCTCCAGATCGGCCGCCGCAATGGGGAAGCGCGGCTTGGGCATGATCGCCTTTTTGGCGGGCGCGGGGGCCTCCGCCTCTGTCGCCGGCAGCGGCGGGGCGTCGGACCCGGCGCGGGCGCGGATCCAGTCGGTCTGATAGCTGCGGAGCGCCTGTTCCAGCTCCGTGCGCGCCGACTCCACCGGGCAGCGCAGATAGGCGTCCAGCAGGGCGTGCAGCGTGTTCGTCGCGTCGGTCATGTCCGTCACCAAAGTCCAAGCCAAAAAAGGTCGGCCCGAAAAACCCGACCCAAAATCTCGCCCGTCACAGCCACCCCATCCGCCGGAAGCGGACATACAGCGCGGCGCAGACCGCGACGATCACCACCAGCACCGCCGGGTAGCCGTAGCGCCAGTGAAGCTCCGGCATATGCTCGAAGTTCATGCCGTACAGGCCGGCAACGGCCGTCGGCACGGCGAGGATGGCGGCCCAGGCGGCCAGCTTGCGCGTCACGTCGTTCTGCCGCGCCGACGCCAGGATCATACTGGTTTCGAAGGCGAAGGACAGCACCTCGCGCAGCGAGCCGATCTGCTCGTTGACGCGGATCACATGGTCCTGCACGTCGCGGTAATAGGGGCGGATCGCCGGGTCGATCATCGGCAGGTCGAAGCGCTCCAGCCGCGAGCAGACCTCCAGCAGGGGCGAGGCATTGCGGCGCAGCTTCTCCAGGTCGCGGCGCAGCTGGTGGATGCACTCGATCTCCGCCATGCTGGGCGGGCGGGCGATCAGCAGGGCGTCCAGCTCGTCCGCCGTGGCGGCCATCTGGTCCACCACCGGGAAGTAACAATCCACCACATAATCCATGATGGTGTAGACGATGAAGTCCTCGCCATGCTTCAGCAGATGCGGCGCGCTTTCCGCCCGTGCCCGCACCGGCGAATAGCTGGTCGATGCGCCGTGCCGCACGGTGACGACATAGCCGCGGCCGGCGAAGACATGGGTCTCCCCCAGCACCAGCTCGCCTTTTTCCAGGCGGGCGGTGCGCAGGACCATGAACAGGCTTTCGCCATAGATGTCCACCTTCGGCCGCTGGTGGGCGTGCAGCGCGTCCTCCACCGCCAGTTCATGCAGGCCGAACTGCTGCTTCACCTCCATCAGCAGCGCCTCGTCCGGCTCCCACAGCCCGATCCAGACGAAGTGGCCTTCTTTCGCGGCCCAGGCGCCGGCCTCGGCAATCGGCACGTCGGCGATGCGCCGGCCCTCGCAATAGGCGGCGCTCGCCACCACCGCGTTGTGGGGGGCGGAATGGGCGGGAGAGGGGTCGGGCGGCAGCGTCATGGAAGAGAAAACCGGATGGAAGGCGGCAGGTCGGCGTCACTCTAAAGAGGTTCCCCGGCAGCGTCGACGGATCCGGCGGCACCGCTCGGGCTGACCGGCCGCCTCAGGCGTTGTTCCTGCCAAGGACCAGCTTCGGGAGAGGGGAAGGGCGATGTTCCAGTCGGCGGCGCGCGGAATGTATCTGCTGGCGGCGGTGACGCTCAGCCTGTTCTCGCTGCTGTTCATCGGCCTGTCCGCCCTGACGGTGTTCGAAGGGATGGTGGCGCTGGACAGTGCCCTCCTGACCTCCGCGATGCTGGAGGGGGTGGGGATGATCGTGCTGGCCATCGCCGTGTTCGAGATCGCCAAATACCTCTACGAGGAGGAGATCGTCCGTGAACGCGAACTGCGCCGCGCCGACGAGGCCCGCCGCACCCTGACCAAGTTCCTGACCACCATCATCATCGCCGCCAGCCTGGAAGGGCTGGTTCTGGTGTTCGAGGCGCGCACCAGCGAGATTTCCGGCATCGTCTATCCGGTGATGCTGCTGGGGGTGGTCACGCTGCTGGTGGTCGGGCTGGGCGCCTTCCAATGGCTGGCGCGCCGGGCCGAGAGCATCCATGTCGACCCCCGGGCCTCCGAAGCCGACGAGGCGGAGGAGGACAAGCGGCCGGATGCATAGGCCGACATGGCGGGATTCCGGCTCCGGCCTGTCCGCCTATGGCCATGCCGCCTTTTGCCACAATTGACCCGCCCATACTGCCTGCGCCAAGCTTGCCGCCGTCCAAGGTGGTGAGGGAGATCGGGCATGGCCCGCGATACGGGCACTTACACGGCCGTCTACGGCTTTCCGGAATCGGCTGACGCCGCGCGCCGTCTCGCCCAGGTGCTCGACATCCCCTGCCACATCGCCGAGCTGCACCGCTTCCCCGACGGCGAAAGCCTCGTCCGCCTGCCGGAGCCGGTGGAGCGCGCCATCGTCTACCGCTCGCTCGACCGGCCGAACGACAAGCTGGTGGAGCTGACCCTCGCCGCCTCGGTCCTGCGGCGCCAGGGGGCGACCGACCTCTGTCTGGTGGCGCCCTACATGGCCTACATGCGTCAGGACGCAATCTTCAAGCCAGGCGAGCCGGTCAGCCAGACGGTGGTCGGCGAGTGGCTCGGCCGCTGCTTCGACCGCTTCGTCTGCGTCGAGCCGCATCTGCACCGCACCCACACGCTGGACGAGGTGTTCGTCGGCCGCCCCTCCATCGCGCTGAGCGGCGCCGCGCCCATCGCCGCGCATCTGCGGACCGCCGGCGTGGCCCCCGGCACCGTCATCATCGGTCCCGACGAGGAATCCGCCCCGCTGGTGGAGGCGGTGGCCGGGCCGCTCGGCCTCACCGGCATCGTCGGCCGCAAGGAGCGGCGCGGCGACCGCGACGTGACGGTGGCGCTTCCTCCCGACGCGCCGATCCATGGCCGGCCGGTGGTGATCGTCGACGATGTCATCAGCTCCGGCGAGACGATCTTCTCCTGCGCCCGCGCGGCACGGGTGCTGGGGGCGGAGCGGGTGCAGGTCTACGGCGTCCACGCCCTGTTCAGCGACGTCGTCGCCGAACGCTTCACCGCGGAAGGTCTCGCTCGCCCGCTGTCCTGCGACGGCGTGCCGCATCCGTCCAACGCCCTTTCCCTCAGCGGCCTGATCGCAGACGCCATCAAGTCATTCGTAGGCGAATGAAAGTAAAGCGGGTGCGACCATTATGCCCGCCCTTTTGCCGTCCTCCGGCGGATTCTATGCCGAGGGCGGGTTGCCTTTTATGACAATTTTTATATAACTGTCGCTGATCCGATGCGGCGTCATGCTGATTGTGCGCCGCATCATCTGTATGGGTGGGCGACATGGCGGGCAATGGGCGGACGGACGGGCGGATGGGGGCCGATGCGGGCTTCTTCGGGCTCGAGGCGGAGGAGCGCGGGCTTCTGGCCAGCATGGGGCGGCTGATCGACCGCAGCCTGCCGGACCTGTCGGAGCGCTTCTATGCCCACCTGTCCCGCTGGCCGGAAACCCGCGCCCTGCTGCAGGCCCATGGCGATCTGTCCGGGCTGAAGCGCCGGCAGGCCGATCACTGGCGCCTGATGTTCCAGGATGCCGGCTCGCCCGAGCATGAGGCGCGCTGCCGCGCCGCCGGGGAGGCGCACAGCCGCATCGGGCTGGAGTCCTCCTGGTACATCGGCGCCTATGGCGTGGTGCTCAGCGACCTGCTGGCTCTGATCCAGGGGGCGCTGCGCTGGCGCCCGGCCACGGCGCGGCGCGCGGTGGCGGCGGTGGCCCGCGCCGTTTCCTTCGACATGGACCGGACGTTGGCGGGGTACGGCCTGCCGGCGGCGGGTGCGGGCGGGCAGGGCTGCAACCGTGCGCTGGGCGACTTCGCGTCGTCGCTGATGGACCGGACCATCGAGGTGGCGATGGCGATCAACGACGCGGCGGTCGCCAATGCCCAGATGGTCGGCCAGCTGCGCGCGGTCGATCACGAATCCCAAGGCATCGCCGCCGCGACCGAGGAGACGGTCACCGGCATCCAGGAGATCTGGGCGCGCAGCCGCGACGTCGCCGCCCTGGCCGGGCAGGCGCAGGTGGTGACCGCCGACGGCGGCCGCACCGTGCAGGAGGCGGTCGTCCGCATGGAACAGATCGCCGGCGCGGTGGAAGGCGCGGCGATGCGGGTCGGCGAACTGTCGGTCGCCTCCGAACGCATCGCGGAGATCGTCTCCACCATCGAGGCGATCGCCAAGCAGACCAACCTTCTCGCTCTCAACGCCACCATCGAGGCGGCGCGCGCCGGAGAGGCCGGCAAGGGTTTCGCCGTCGTGGCGAGCGAGGTGAAGAACCTGTCCAACCAGACCGCCCGCGCGACCGAGGACATCCGCCTGCGCATCGATTCCCTGAAGGCGGAAATGGGCGCCATCGTCGCCTCGATGGAGGACGGCACCCGTGCCGTCGCCGCCGGGCAGGCGGCGATCCGCGCGGTCAGCGAACGCATGACCGACATCGGCGACCATATCGGCCGCACCGAACAGCGCATGTCCGACATCGCCAGCATCCTGACCCAGCAGTCGGCCGCCGCCAACCAGGTGGCCTCCGGCACCTCCCGCATCGCCGAGAGCAGCGCGTCGAACAGCGCCGCCATCCTGCGCAGCGTCCAGGCGACGCGCGGCGTCGAGACGCTGCTGGGCAACCAGCTGAAGCAGCTGATGGAACAGGACATCCCCGGCAAGATCGTCAAGATCGCCAAGGTCGACCACGTCATCTGGAAGAAGCGGCTGGCCGACATGCTGGTCGGGCTGGAGACCCTGCGTCCGGACGAGCTGGCGAGCCACGAGGCCTGCCGGCTGGGCAAATGGTATTACGGCCCGTCGGCGATGGCCTACCGCGCCCATTCGGCCTTCGTCCGGCTGGAGGACCCGCACCGCCGGGTCCACGACCACGGCAAGGCCGCCGCCCGCGCCTTCACCAATGGCGACATGGACCGCGCGCTGGCCGAGGTGGCGGAGGTGGAGCGCGCCTCCCAGGAGGTGATCGCCCTGCTCGACGAGCTCGACAAGGCCGGGCTGGCGGGCGGTGCGACGCCGGCCGCGGCCGTGGGCTTCTGACCGGGGCAGCCGGTAACACTAACGATCGGGGAAGGAACTGGTGTAGTCTGGCGGGGCAGCCGCCACGGGAGGCGGTCCGGTGTTGGCGAAGCGGTGATGGCGATGCGCGGGAGCGGTCCGTTGAGCGGAGGCGTGTGATGTCGAAGGTGACGGACGTCGTGCTTCGGATGGCGCGCAAGCTGACCGAGGACATCGCCGCCCTGGGCCGCCTGCGCGCCGCCGGAAAGCCGAAGACCTTTCCGCGCTTCCGCGAGATCCGGGCGGCCTATCTGGACATCCAGGGGCTGATCTTCTCGATCCAGGAACGGCTGGAGCCCGCCGGGAAGGAGCTGCCGCCGAACTTCCCGCAATGGGTGACCCGGCAGAAGCTGAGCGCCATCGCCATCTTCACCGACATCAGCCATTCCTTCGTCAGCGACCCGCCGCTGGCGCTGACCGCCTCGCTGGGGGCGTTCGACGTGCTGGTGGCGGAGCAGAAGGCCTTCAACGAAACGCTGCACACCTTCGACACCATGCTGATGGAAGCCGGCATCGACGACAGGATGGCCGACGAACTGGACGCCACCCGCACCAAGATCGAGCAGATCCTGGGCATGATCGAACAGCTGCTGCTGACCAGCCCGAAGATCCTAGAGGAGTTCTGATGCCGGAGCCGGCAGCCGATCCCAAGGCCGCTCCCACCGCGGACAGCCCGCCGGCCGCCGGTTCGGAACCCTCCTTTCGTCGCTTCCTTCACAATCTCAATTTGCCGGTGGCCGTTCCCGTTCTGGCTTTGATTGCCGGTGCGGGCCTGTCCGTTCTGGCCATGCTCTATTCCGGCGGCCAGCTGCACCGGGAGGAGGAGCATCGCTTCGCAGCAAGGGTCGAGGAAATCCACGGCCAGCTGGCCGACCGCCTGCGGGTGTACGAACAGGTGGCGCGCAGCGCCGCCTCGCTGGTGATGACCTTCCCCGACCTGCATTGGACGCAGTGGAACCGCTTCGTCGAGGCACTGGACGTGCCGCAGCGCTATCCCGGCATCATCTCCATCGCCTATGCCCGCGAGGTCGCGGCCGGCCGCGTCGGCGATCTGGTGGCGTCGATGCGGGCGGCCGGCCTGTCGGAGTTCCGCATTTGGCCCGAGACGGCGGGGGCGGAGCGCGTGGTGAACATCTTCGCCGCGCCGGTCAACGAGGGGAACGCGCGCGCCATCGGCTTCGACATGATGTCGGAGGCGATCCGGCGCTCCGCCATCGAACGGGCGCGCGACAGCGGCGAGCCCGCCGCCACCCGCGCGATCACGCTGAAGATCGACGAGGCGTCCGGGGCCGGGCCCTCCTTCATCCTCTATCAGGCGACCTATCGCGGCGATCCGCTGCCGCCGTCGCTGGAGGCGCGGCGTGCCTCCTTCACCGGCGTGGTGCTGACCCCGGTCAGGATCGGCCCGCTGGTGGACGGGCTGACCGACGGGAACCGCCAGGACACCGGCATCGAGATCTACGACGTGCCGCCGGCGGATGCCGAGTTTCCGCTGTACCGCAGCCGCCGCCCGCTGGACGCCACGCCCGCCATCAGCCTGACGCGGGAACTGCCGGTCGGCGGGCGGATGTGGACCGTGCGGTACGACAGCCTACCCGACGGCCTGTTCACCGCGCATGACTGGGTGCCCGGCGCGCTGCTGGCCGGCGGGCTGGCCCTCAGCATCGCGCTGTCGCTGGTCCTGCGCATGATGCTGGTCACCCACTCGCGCGCGGTGGAGCTGGCCGAGGAGATGACGGCCTCGCTCCGCCTGCGGGGGGCGGAACGGCAGCAGCTGTTCACCCAGGCGCCGCTGGGCATCGCGCTGGTCGGCACCGACGGGCTGGTGCTGGACTGCAATCCGGCCTTCGCCGCCGCCGCCGGCCTGCCCCGTCAGGATCTGCTCGGCACCGACCTGCGCATGCGCTTCGGCGATCAGGCGTCGGTCTTCGCGCTGGAGGCGGCGCTGCAGGGGGAGAGCGGCAAGCTCGAATCCGACCAGCCCCTGCTGCTGGGCGGCCGGCGCAGCCATTTCAGCCTGCATTTCCAGCCGGTCACCGCCGACGGCGCGCTGAAATTCGTCCTGACCTTCGCCGAGGACATCGGCGAGAAGCGCCGGGCCGAGCAGCACATCCAGTATCTGGCCCATTTCGACGCGCTGACCGGCCTGCCCAACCGCGTCCTGCTGTACGACCGCATCGCCCAGGCCCTGCGCGAGGGGCGGCGCGACGGCACCAAGGTGGCGGTGCTGTTCATCGATCTCGACCGCTTCAAGGTCATCAACGACAGCCTGGGCCACAGCTTCGGCGACGAGGTGCTGCGCTCGGTGGCGCGCCGCCTGCAGGCGGGCCTGCGCGAATCCGACACCGTCGGCCGGCTGGGCGGCGACGAGTTCCTGATCGTCGTCCGCCGGGTGACGGAGCCGGGCGACGCCGCCCGCGTGGCGGAAAAGGTGGTGGCGCATCTGGCCAGCCCCTTCGCGGTCGGCGGCCAGAATTTCGTGGTGACGCCCAGCGTCGGCATCAGCCTCTACCCCGACGACGCCGAGGATCCCGAAGGGCTGATCCGCTGCGCCGACATCGCCATGTACCATGCCAAGGAGCAGGGCCGGAACGGCTTCCGCTTCGTCACCAAGGAGATGGGCGCCAAGTCGCGCGAGCGCATGGACCTGGAGGGCAGCCTGCGCCAGGCGATCCGCGACGGTCAGCTGTTCCTGGTCTACCAGCCCCAGGTCGACACCCTGACCGGCCGCATCGTCGGTCTGGAGGCGCTGATCCGCTGGCGCCACCCCGACGAGGGGCTGATCCTGCCCGGCCGCTTCCTGCCGGTGGCGGAGGAGACCGGTCTGGTCCTGGCGATGGGCGATTGGGTGCTGTTCGAGGCCTGCGCCCAGATCCGGCGCTGGCGCACGCACTTCGGCCTGTCGATCCCGGTGGCGGTCAACGTTTCCGGCGCCCAGTTCCGCGACGGCCAGCTGCCGGCCAAGGTCGCCCGCGCGCTGGACGCCAACGGCCTGAGCGGACCGGAGCTGGAGATCGAGGTGACGGAAAGCACG
Source organism: uncultured Azospirillum sp. (assembly GCA_965650625.1). Classification (GTDB taxonomy): domain Bacteria; phylum Pseudomonadota; class Alphaproteobacteria; order Azospirillales; family Azospirillaceae; genus Azospirillum. The sequence goes on from CBFGPE010000163.1 coordinate 14,109, forward strand.
CTGATCGACGACGTCGAATCGGCGGCGGCGACCCTGGCGGCCTTGAAGCAGCGCGGAGTCCTGATCGCGCTGGACGATTTCGGCACCGGCTATTCCAGCCTCAGCTATCTGCACCGTCTGCCGATCGACAAGCTGAAGATCGACCGGTCCTTCATCCACGATTTGTCGACCGGCGCCAGCGACGCCTCCGTCCCCCGCGCCATCGTCGGCCTGGGCCGCAGCCTGGGCCTGTCGGTGATCGCCGAGGGGGTGGAGACGCAGGAACAGCTGCAACTGCTGCGCGATCTCGCCTGCGAAAGCTACCAGGGCTTCCTGTTCAGCCGCCCCATCCCGGTCGAGGAGGTGGAGGCTCTGCTGG
>CBFGPE010000164.1:0-14156 GCA_965650625.1 uncultured Azospirillum sp.
GGCGCCGATGGGCAGGACCTGATCCTCGCGCATGCCGGAGAAGTAATTGCGCATCGCCCGCACCAGCATGCGGGTCAGCAGAAGATCCATCCGCTCGAACTCGGCGCGCAGGTCGGTCAGGCGCGACTCGTCGACGCCTTGCAGATGCTCCTCGGTCAGGGCGAAGAGGGCGCGGATTTCCTCCACCTTGCGGCGGAAGTCGAGGAAGGAGGCGAAGCGGTCGTCGCCCATGTCGCGCTGGGCGCGCTCTGCAAGCTGCGAGGCCTCGGTCGCCTGACGTTCCAGTGCCGCCAGCAGAGACTTCACCCGTTCCCGGCCGTTGTCGCGCCCCCACGCCATGCCCGTCCGTCGCTCCCCAGATGACCGTGCCCGCCCGGTTGCGATCCGGCGCGCGCAGTCATCCTAGAAGCGAAAGTTTTAACAAAATGCTTTTTGTCACGCGGATTCCACAGCCGCGGTCAGGCGTCGCGCAGCTCCAGGAGGACGGGGGTGTGGTCGGACGCCTTTTCCAGGCCGCGCGGGCCGCGGTCGATGGTGCAGCCGGCCAGACGGTCGGCGGCCTGGGGCGACAGCAGGAAATGGTCGATGCGCAGTCCGTTGTCGCGCGGCCAGCCGCCGGCCTGATAATCCCAGAAGGTATAGGCGCGGTCGTCGTCATGCAGGGCGCGGTACGCCTCGGTCAGGCCGAGATTCAGCAGGGCGCGGAACTTGGCCTTCGATTCCGGGCGGAACAGCGCGTCGCCGGCGAAGGCCTGCGGTGAGTAGACGTCGCGCGCTTCGGGAATGATGTTGTAATCGCCGCCCAGCACCACCGGGATCTCCTGCGCCAGCAGGGCGCGGGCATGCTCGTAGAGCCGGTCCATCCAGCGCAGCTTGTAGGCGAACTTCTCGCCCGGCACCGGGTTGCCGTTGGGCAGGTAGAGCGAGGCGATGCGCACGCCCGACACGGTGGCCTCGACATAGCGGGCCTGTTCGTCCTCCGGCTCGCCCGGCAGGCGGGTCAGCACATCCTCCGCCGGGGCCTTCGACAGCATGGCGACGCCGTTGTAGGCCTTCTGACCGACGGCGTTGACGTGATAGCCGAGGTCCTCGAAGGCCGAGGCCGGGAAGGCGGCGGTCTCGCATTTGATTTCCTGGAAGAGCACGACATCCGGGGACGCCGTGCGCAGCCAGTCGATGATCAGCGGAAGGCGGGCCTTCGCCGAGTTGACGTTCCAGGTGGCGATCTTCACGAAAAAGGCCTGCCTTCTCTTCTTGTTCTTCTGGTTTCAGACCGTGGCCTTATACCGCGAACGAGTTGCCGCAGCCGCAGGACGCGGTGGCGTTGGGGTTCTTGATCTGGAAGGCGGCGCCCATCAGGTCCTCGACATAATCCAGCGTCGCGCCGGCCAGCAGGTCGAGCGAGGCGTCGTCGGTGACCACCTTGGTCCCGTCCTTCTCGAAGACATGGTCCTCTTCGGTCGCGGTCTCGTCGAAGGTGAAGCCGTACTGGAAGCCGGAGCAGCCGCCGCCGGAGACGGTCAGGCGCAGCATCAGGTTGGGATTGCCCTCCTGCTCGATCAGGAAGGCGACGCGCTTGGCGGCACTTTCGCTGACGCCGAGGACGCGGGTTTCGGTGGGTAGTGCGGTGTCGGGCATGGGATGGCCCCTCTGGTGCGGTGCGGGAGTTGCGACAAATGTAAGGGGGATCGGGAGCTTCGTCAAAGTATGGGCACCCTTGCGCCAAACCGTTGCGCTTCTGGCACGCTTGTCCGCCGCCAGCGCCGGGGGGCGGGGCATAGCACGCCTTCGCCGTTGCGCCTGCGTTTTCCCGCCGGTAGTGTCCGCCCCATGACGGCGGACTGTTCCCACGATCGGCTGGCTCCCTTTGCCTGCAACCCGGCGGACACGCGCGGGCGGCTGACGGCGGAGCCCGAAAGCCCGACGCGCTCGTGCTTTCAGCGCGACCGCGACCGCATCGTGCATTCCGGGGCCTTCCGCCGGCTGAAACACAAGACGCAGGTCTTCGTCTATCACGAGGGCGACTATTACCGCACCCGGCTGACCCACAGCCTGGAGGTGGCGCAGATCGCGCGCTCCATCAGCCGCACGCTTGGCCTGAACGAGGATCTGGCGGAGGCGGTGGCGCTGGCCCACGACCTCGGCCACACCCCCTTCGGTCATGCCGGCGAGGACGCGCTGAACGCCTGCATGGAGCCGTTCGGCGGCTTCGCCCACAACGACCAGACCTTGCGCATCCTGACGCGGCTGGAACGGCGCTATGCCGAGTTCGACGGGCTGAACCTGACCTGGGAAGCGGTGGAGGGCGTGGTCAAGCACAACGGCCCGCTGCTGCCGCTGTTGCCCGGACATCGGCTGCCGACGACGATCGCCGCCTTCCAGGACGAATGGGATCTGGAGCTGCACACCAATCCGGGGGCAGAGGCGCAGGTGGCGGCGCTGGCCGACGACATCGCCTACAACAACCACGACATCGACGACGGCCTGCGCGCCGGGCTGTTCACGGTCGAGGAGGTGGCGGAGCTGCCGCTGGTCGGCCCGATCATCCGCGAGGTCGGCGACCGTTATCCGGGGCTGGAACGCCCGCGCCTGATCCACGAGACGGTGCGGCGGATGATCAACGCCATGGTCGTCGATCTGGTGACCGAGACGCGGCGGCGGCTGGCGGAGCACAAGCCGGGCAGCGCGGCGGACCTGCGCGCCCTGCCGCTGGCGATGGTCAGCTTCTCCGACGGGATGCTGGAGGCGCAGCGGCCATTGCGCGCCTTCCTGCGCCAGCGCATGTACCGGCATTATCGCGTGAACCGCGAGATGAGCAAGTGCAAGCGCGTGGTGCGCGCCCTGTTCGAGCTGTTCTTGGACGAGCCCAACACGCTGCCGACCGAATGGCAGCGCGACATCTCCAAGGCGGGCGGCGACGCCGACCTTGCGGTGCGCGCCCGCCATGTGGCCGACTATATCGCCGGCATGACCGACCGCTACGCGCTGGCCGAGCATGACCGGCTGTTCGATCTGCATGTGAAGACCTGACACGTGAAGACCTGAGCCGGATAGGCTCCTGTGACCTCCTGAAAAGACGACCTGAGACGATGAATATTTTCAAGGCCTTCGAGACCGATATTCGCAAGCTGCTGGAAGAGCTGGCCGCGGAGGGCGCCATCCCCGCCGGGCTGGACGGCAGCCGTCTGACGGTCGAGCCGCCGCGCGAGGCCTCGCATGGCGACCTGTCCACCAACGCCGCCATGATCCTGGCGAAGCCGGCGAAGATGGCGCCGCGCGCCCTGGCGGAACTGCTGGTCGCCAAGCTGAAGAGCCGCGCCGACGTGGCGTCGGTCGAGATCGCCGGTCCGGGCTTCGTCAACCTGCGCCTGACGCCGGACGTCTGGCGCGACCGCATTCGCGACGTGCTGAACGCCGGCACCGCCTATGGCGACAGCGACCTGGGGGGCAAGACGCCGGTCAATGTCGAGTATGTGTCGGCCAACCCGACCGGCCCGCTGCACGCCGCCCATGGCCGCGGCGCCGTGTTCGGCGACGCGCTGGCGTCGCTGCTGGAAAAGGCCGGCTACGCCGTCTCGCGCGAGTATTACATCAACGATGCCGGCGCCCAGGTCGACGTGCTGGGACGCTCCACCTTCATCCGCTACCGCGAGGCGCTGGGCGAGGAGGTGGGCGAGATCCCGGCCGGCCTCTATCCCGGCGAATATCTGAAGGAGGTCGGTCAGGCCCTGGCCGAGCGCGACGGCAACCGCTGGGTCGGCACCGACGAATCCGAATGGCTGCCGGCCTGCCGCGACTTCGCGATCTCCATGATCATGGGCTGGATCAAGGAGGATCTCGGCGTGCTGGGCGTCACCATGGACGTCTACAGCAGCGAGCGCGCGCTGGTCACCGCCGGCGCGGTCGACAAGGCGCTGACGGCGCTGGAGGAACGCGGCCTGATCTACACCGGCGTGCTGGAGCCGCCGAAGGGCAAGAAGCCCGACGATTGGGAGCCGCGCCCGCAGACCCTGTTCAAGTCCACCGATTTTGGCGACGACGTCGACCGGCCGCTCAAGAAGTCGGACGGGTCCTTCACCTACTTCTCGAACGACATCGCCTATCACTTCGACAAGTACAAGCGCGGCTTCGGCAGCCTGATCGACGTGTGGGGCGCCGACCATGGCGGCTACGTCAAGCGCATGCAGTCGGCGACCACCGCGGTGACCGAGGGCAAGGCGTCGCTGGACGTGAAGCTGTGCCAGCTGGTCCATCTGATGCAGAACGGCCAGCCGGTGAAGATGTCCAAGCGCGCCGGCACCTTCGTGACGCTGCGCGACGTCATCGATCAGGTCGGCAAGGACGTGGTCCGCTTCATCATGCTGACCCGCCGCAACGACCAGACGCTGGATTTCGACTTCGCCAAGGTGACGGAGCAGTCGAAGGACAACCCGGTCTTCTACGTGCAGTACGCCCACGCCCGCTGCCGCTCGGTGCTGCGCCACGCGGCGACGGCGCTGCCGCAGCTGGACCAGTCGTCGGCGGCGCTGGCGGCCTCGGCGAACCTCGCCCGGCTGGATGCCGAGGAGGAGATGGCGCTGGCCAAGCGCATGGCCACCTGGCCGCGCGTGGTCGAGGCGGCGGCGGAAGCGCATGAACCGCACCGCATCGCCTTCTTCCTCTACGATCTCGCCAGCGACTTTCACGCGCTGTGGAACCGGGGCCGCGATGATGCCTCGCTGCGCTTCCTGATCGAGGGCGATGCGGAACTGACGACGGCCCGTCTGGCGCTGATCGCCGCGGTGGCGACGGTCATCGCGTCGGGTCTGAAGGTGATGGGTGTCGAACCGGTGGAGGAACTGCGTTCATGAGGTACGACGGCGACGTCAACTACGCGGCCAACCCCTATGGGATGCCGCCCCGACAGGCCGCGAACAAGCGCGGGCTGCTGGCGCTCGGCTTCGCCGTGGTCGGCGTCGTTGCTTTCGCCGGTACGGCGGTGGTGGCTTTGCGCGGCCCGTCCCGGCTGTCCGGCGACGGCCCGCCGCTGCTGACCGCCGATGCCACCCCGGCAAAGTCGCGTCCCGACCAGCCCGGCGGGATGGAAGTGCCGCACCAGGACATCCTGGCCTATGAACGGCTGCGCGACCATGACGGTGGACGCGGCAATCAGGTGGAACGGCTGCTGCCGCCGCCGGAGGTGCCGCTGCCGCGCCCGGTGGTGACGCCGCAGATGCCGGCCGTGGTGCCGCTGCCGTCGGTCCCGTCGGTGGCCCAGCTGCCGCCGGGCGCCACCGCCACCGTGCCGCGCGACAGCGTCGCCGCGGCTGTCGCGGCGGCGGCCCCGTTGGCCGCTCCGGAGCCGGCGCCCGGCCTGTCCGCCACGGACCCGGCCGCCGCGGCGCCGGTCCAGACGCAAACCACGCAGGCCCCGTCCAGCGTGGCCGCCAAGCCGCAGCCGCCCGCCGCTCCGCCCAAGCCGGTTGTCCAGCAGCAGGCCTCCACGGCGAAGCCTCCGGCTCCGCCCCCGGTCCAGCAGACTGCGGCTCCGTCGATGGGACAGCTGATCGCGAAGCTGGAGGCCGCCTCCCTGCCGGCCGCCCCGTCCAAGGCGGCCCCTCAGCCTGCCAAAGCGGCGCCGGCTGTCGTCGGTGGCAGCGGTGGCTGGCGCGTTCAGCTCGCGTCCGTTCGCAGCGAAGGCGAAGCCTCGGCCGAATGGCGCCGTCTGGCCGGCCGTCATCCAGAGGCGCTTGGCGGCCTGTCGATGCAGGTGGCGAAGGTCGATCTGGGGCCGAAGGGTATCTTCTACCGGGTGCAGGGCGCCGGCGCCGACGAGTCGCGGGCCAAGTCGGTCTGCGCCCAGCTGCGCGCACAGAATGTGGGGTGTGTGGTTGTCCGTCCCTGATTCTGTGGGTTCTGAGGCTGTGGACTCGACCGTCCCGCTTGCCCGTCCGCGCGCGGTCGTCTTCGGCTGTGCCGGGCTGGAGGTGACGTCCGACGAGGCCGCCTTCTTCCGCGACGCCGACCCGCTCGGCTTCATCTTGTTCCGCCGCAACTGCGACAGCCGCGACCAGATGCGCCGGCTGGTGGACGACCTGCGCGCCAGCATCGGCCGGCCGGACGCCCCCGTCCTGATCGATCAGGAAGGCGGCCGGGTCGCGCGCATGCGCCCGCCGCATTGGCCGGCCCACCCGCCGATGGGCGTGTTCGGCACGCTGGCCGGACGCGATGCCGCCGCCGGGCGCGAGGCTGCCTGGATCAACGGCCGGCTGCTCGCCCACATGCTGACGGAAGTCGGCATCACGGTGGATTGCGCCCCCGTCTGCGACGTGCCGGTGGAGGGGGCGCATGACATCATCGGCGACCGCGCTTTCTCGCGCGACCCCGCCCTGGTGATCGATCTCGCCCGTGCCACCGCCGACGGTCTGCTGGCCGGCGGCGTGCTGCCGGTGGTCAAGCACATCCCCGGCCATGGCCGCGCCTTCGCCGACAGCCATGCCGAGCTGCCGGTGGTGGAGGCCGACCGCGCCACGCTGGAGGCCACCGACTTCGCCCCCTTCCGCGCGCTGGCCGACCTGCCGCTGGCGATGGTGGCCCATGTGGTGCTGAAGGCCGTCGACCCGACTGCTCCGGCCAGCACCTCCGCCATCGTGGTGCGCGAGGTGGTGCGGGGGCCGTCCATCGGCTTCGGCGGCCTGCTTTTCAGCGACGATCTGTCGATGAACGCGCTGCAGGGCGACCCAAGGTCGCGGGCGGAAGCGGTGCTGGCGGCCGGCATGGATGTCGTGCTCCACTGCAACGGCGATCTCGCCGAGATGCGGTCTCTGATCGATGCCGTTCCGGTGCTGAGCGGCGCGGCGGCCGAGCGCTGGGAGCGGGCGGAGGCAATGCGCCACGCGCCGGAACCGGCCGACATCGCGGCATTGACGACACGGCTGGCCGAGCTTCTCGGCACGGCCCGAGCCTGACGGACGGGAGCGGACGATGGAGGAATGGATCTTCCAGGTGACGGCCGTGGCCCTGCCGGCCATCCTCGCCATCACCTTTCACGAGGCGGCGCACGGCTTCGTCGCCTGGAGGCTGGGCGACGACACCGCCTATCGGCTGGGGCGCGTCACCTTCAACCCGATCCGCCACATCGACCCGTTCGGGACGATCCTGCTGCCGGCGCTGATGTATTTCACCACCGGCTTCGTCTTCGGCTGGGCCAAGCCGGTGCCGGTCAATTTCGCCCGGCTGGACCATCCGCGCCGCGACATGGTGTGGGTGGCGCTGGCCGGTCCGGGGACCAACTTCCTGCTGGCGGTGGCGTCGGCGGTGCTCTGGCGGCTGGTCAATCCGGAAAACAGCTATATCGAACTGTGGATCCGCTCCGCCGCCGAGGTGTCGGTGCTGGTCAACGTCATTCTGATGGTGTTCAACCTGATCCCGCTGCCGCCGCTGGACGGCGGGCGTGTCGCCGTCGGCATCCTGCCCGACTTCCTGGCGGTGCCGCTGGCGAAGCTGGAGCGCTTCGGGCTGCTGATCCTGATGGCGGCCTTCTTCCTGCTGCCGATGCTGGGGCGCCAGATCGGCATGGACCTCAGCGTCATGCATTGGGTGCTGGGTCCGCCCGTGGATGCGGTGATCGATTTCATCCGCGTCCTCACCGGCAACGACTGAAAGCGATCATATGGCTGATCTGGTGGCCGAGCGTGTGGGCGAAACCCCCGCTGCCGCGGAGGCTTCGCCGTCCGAGCAGCTGTTGCTGGTGCTGGATGGGTTCGAGGGGCCGCTCGACATGCTGCTGGCGTTGGGGCGCGACCAGAAGGTCGACCTGACGCGCATCTCCATCCTGGAACTCGCCGACCAATATCTCGCCTTCGTGGCGGAGGCGCGGAAGGTGCGGCTGGAACTGGCGGCCGACTATCTGGTGATGGCGGCGTGGCTGGCCTATCTGAAGTCGCGCCTGCTGCTGCCCGAACCGGAGGGGGAGGAGCCGTCCGGCGAGGACATGGCGGCGGCGCTCGCCTTCCAGCTCCAGCGGCTGGAGGCGATGAAGGGCGCAGCGGAGAAGCTGTTCGCCCGCCCGCGCCTGGGCATCGACATCCACCCGCGCGGCGCGCCGGAGGATTTGGACCTGCAGCGCAAGTCGGTCTACGAGGTCACGCTGTTCGACCTGCTGCGCGCCTATGGCCAGCAGCGCGCCCGCAAGGACGCCAGCGTCCTCCACATCGCCCCGGTCCGCCTCTATTCGATGGAGGAGGCGGTGCAGCGCCTGTCGTCGCTGCTGGGCCGCATGCCGGACTGGGCAACGCTGGCGAGCTTCCTGCCGGGTGGGGAGGGCGGCGGGCTGCTGACCCGCTCCGCCCTGGCCGCCCATTTCGCCGCGACGCTGGAACTGGCGAAGGCCGGCCGGGTGGAGTTGCGCCAGGAGGGCGCCTTCGCCCCGCTCTATGTCCGCGGGCGTGCCAGAGATCGTCAGGACGCCGACATTTCGGAAGAAGCGCATTCGCATGATTAAGGAAGTCACCGACGCCCACGAGGCGGAGGCCCGCATCGGCAGGCTGCGCCTGCTGGAGGCGCTGCTGTTCGCCTCTGCCGAGCCGCTGGACGAGGAGACGCTGGCCGGACGGATCGGGATGGAGGTCGGCCCGCTGCTGGAGGAACTGCGCGCCCATTATGCCCCGCGCGGCGTCAATCTGGTGCGCACCGGCGGCGGCTGGGCTTTCCGCACCGCGGTCGATCTGGCGCCCGAGTTGCGGCGGGAGGAGGAGGTGTCGCGCAAGCTCTCCCGCGCCGCCATCGAGACGCTGGCGATCATCGCCTATCACCAGCCGGTGACCAGGGGCGAGATCGAATCCATTCGCGGCGTCGCCACCAGCAAGGGCACGCTGGACCTGCTGATGGAACATGGCTGGATCCGGCCGGGCAAGCGGCGGGAGACGCCGGGCCGACCGCTGACTTGGATCACCACAGATCATTTCCTCGACCATTTCGGGCTGGAAAGCTTGCGCGACCTGCCCAGCGTCGATGACCTGCGCGCCGCCGGCCTGCTGGACAGCCGCCCGGTGCTGCTTGGGCTGGGGACCACCGGCGACGACAGCGCGCTGGGGGCCGACGACGAGGGCTGACCCTGGGCGGGGGCCGCGTTTTTCGGGGGGTGCCGCGCGAATTCCCGTGAAAGCTCAATGACAACCGTTTAAGGATGGTGGGGCGAACGTTGCGGCTCCACGGCCTTTCTGCCATAGTGCCGCCCCGCCGCTAAGGCCGTTCAAACGTGATAGGCGCGCCATGGGTTCTTTCAGCATCTGGCACTGGATCATCGTTCTTCTGATCGTTCTTCTGCTGTTCGGCGCCGGTAAGTTGCCGAAGGTGATGGGCGATCTCGCCAAGGGCGTGAAGTCCTTCAAGGCGGGACTGCAGGACGACAGCGACGATGCCGCGCCGGGCAGCAATGCCAAGACCATCACGAACCAGCCGGCCAACACGGCCGAAACCGCGGCCAAGAAGGACGAAGCGGTCCGCAGCTGACCGGCGGGCGCGCGGGCGCCCTTTCGGAACGCCGCGCGCCGACCCTGCCCACCGCATTCGTGAAGCCGGAAGAACATGTTCGACATCGCTTGGTCCGAACTGATGGTGATCGCCGTCATCGCCCTTGTGGTCATCGGGCCCAAGGATTTGCCCAAGGCGATCTTCACGCTCGGCAAATGGGTGCGTAAGGCCAGAGGCGTCGCGCGCGAGTTCCAGACCCACATCGACGACATGATGCGGGAAACCGAGTTGGACGAGCTTCGCAAGGAAGCGCTGAAGACCCGCGACCTGAACATCAAGAAGATGATGGAAGACACCATCGACCCGAAGGGGGAGGTGGGCAAGGCCTTCGATCCCAAGAGCTTCGATGTCGGGCTGAACGGCCATCACGGCAGCACCCCGGAGCCGGACCTGCCCCAGGCGCCGCCGCCCACCGCTCCGGCGGTGACCGACAGCGTGGCGCCGTCGGCTGCTCCCTCTCCGATCACCACCGAGCCGCCGCAACCGGTTCCGGTGCCAGCGCCGCAGCCCGCTCCGGCCCCGCGGCCGGATGCCGTGGCCTCCGCCCAGCCGACCGACAAGCAGACCTGAAGATAAAGACGGGCCATGACGGGCGAAACGCAGCAGGACGAACTCGAAGACAGCAAGATGCCGCTGATCGATCACCTGATCGAGTTGCGGAACCGGCTGATGTGGTCGATCGGTGCAATCCTGATCGCCTTCCTGCTGTGTTATGCGGTGTCGGACAAGATCTATAATTTCCTTGTCCAGCCGCTGGCCGACCTGTTGGCGGGGCAGGGGCGGCGGATGATCTACACCGGCCTGACCGAAGCCTTCTTCACCTATGTGAAGGTGGCGTTCTGGGCCGGCTGCTTCATCTCCTTCCCGATCATCGCCAGCCAGATCTGGATGTTCGTGGCGCCGGGGCTCTACAAGCACGAGCGCAAGGCCTTCCTGCCCTTCCTGGTGGCGACGCCGATCATGTTCCTGACCGGCGCCGGCATCGTCTATTACTTCATCTTCCCAATGGCTTGGCGCTTCTTCCTGGGATTCGAGTTCCATCCCGGCGGCGACGCCAACGCCCTGCCCATCGAGTTCGAGGCGCGCGTCGGCGAATACCTGCATCTGGTGATGTCGCTGATCTTCGCCTTTGGCATCGCCTTCCAGCTGCCGGTCCTGCTGACCCTGCTGGTCCGCGTCGGCATCATCAGCACCGACGCGCTGGCGTCGAAGCGGCGCTATGCCATCGTCGGCGCCTTCGTCGCCGCGGCGGTGCTGACCCCGCCGGACGTCATCAGCCAGGTCAGTCTGGCGCTGCCGCTGATCGCGCTCTACGAAATCGCGATCATCGTCGGCCGCCGGATCGAAAAGGCGCGGGCCGAGGCGGAAGCCCAATAGTCGGCCGGGCATTCGTCCACCCCTTTTGTCTGCCGTGACGCAGGGTAATAATCCGTCCGTCGTGGACATGCCGCCATTCTCGCGCTAAAAGCACGGTTCGGCCAATGGAAGGCCGCAGCCGCGTACCCGGAGCCTTGACCGTATGCAGACCGCCAACGACATCCGTCGCACGTTCCTGGATTTCTTCGCCAAGCAGGGCCATCAGAAAGTCGACTCGTCGCCGCTCGTGCCGCGCAACGACCCGACGCTGATGTTCACCAACGCCGGCATGGTCCAGTTCAAGAACGTCTTCACCGGTGCCGAGACGCGGCCGTACAAGCGCGCCGTCACCTCGCAGAAATGCGTGCGCGCCGGCGGCAAGCACAACGACCTGGACAATGTCGGCTATACCGCGCGGCACCACACCTTCTTCGAGATGCTGGGCAACTTCTCCTTCGGCGATTATTTCAAGGACGACGCCATCGCGTTCGCCTGGAACCTGATCACCAAGGAATACGGGCTGCCGGCCGACAAGCTGCTGGTGACGGTCCACACCTCCGACGAGGATGCGGCGGCGATCTGGCGCAAGGTCGCCGGCCTGTCGGACGACCGCATCATCCGCATCCCGACCGACGACAATTTCTGGCGCATGGGCGACACCGGCCCCTGCGGCCCGTGCTCCGAGATCTTCTTCGACCACGGTCCGTCGATCGCCGGCGGCCCTCCGGGCAGCCCGGACGAGGATGGCGACCGCTTCATCGAGATCTGGAACCTCGTGTTCATGCAGTATGAACAGCTGGGTCCGGACAATCTGGTGCCGCTGCCCAAGCCGTCGATCGACACCGGCATGGGGCTGGAGCGTCTGGCCGCCGTGCTGCAGGGCAAGCACGACAACTACGACATCGACCTGATGCGGGCGCTGATCATGGCGTCGGCCGAGGCGACCAAGACCTCGCCGGACGGCGCGCATGCCGTGTCGCACCGCGTCATCGCCGACCATCTGCGCTCCACCTCCTTCCTGATCGCCGACGGCGTGCTGCCGTCGAACGAAGGCCGCGGCTATGTGCTGCGCCGCATCATGCGCCGCGCCATGCGCCACGCCCACATGATCGGCGCGCGCGAGCCGCTGATGCATCGTCTGGTCCCGGCGCTGATCCAGCAGATGGGCGACGCCTATCCCGAGCTGAACCGCGCCCGCGCCCTGATCGTCGAGACGCTGAAGCTGGAGGAAACCCGCTTCAAGCAGACGCTGGAGCGCGGCCTCCGCCTGCTGGAGGACGAGGTCGGCCATCTGGGCGAAGGCCAGCCGCTGGCCGGCGACGTTGCCTTCAAGCTGTACGACACCTACGGCTTCCCGCTCGACCTGACGCAGGACGTTCTGCGCGGCCAGGGCCGCGGCGTCGACGAGGCCGGCTTCAAGGCGGCGATGGACGAGCAGCGCCGCAAGGCCCGCGAATCCTGGGCCGGCTCGGGCGAGGTCGGCACCGAGAAGCTGTGGTACGAGATCAAGGACGAGCTGGGCGCCACCGAGTTCTTCGGCTACGACACCGAAGTGGCCGAGGGCAAGGTGACCGCCATCGTCAAGGGTGATGCCCGCGTCGAGGCCGCCACCATCGGCGATCAGGTGATGGTCGTCGTCAACCAGACGCCCTTCTACGGCGAATCGGGCGGTCAGGTCGGCGATTCCGGCGTGATCTTCTCCGCCGGCGGGGCCGAGGTCGCGGTGTCCGACACGCTGAAGAAGCTGGGCGCGGTGTGGGCCCATGTCGGCACCGTCACCAAGGGCACGCTGAGCGTCGGCGACGTGGTCGAGCTGCGCGTGGACACCGAGCGCCGCGCCGCCATCCGCGCCAACCACTCCGCCACCCACCTGCTGCACGAGGCGTTGCGCCATCGGCTGGGCGACCATGTCACCCAGAAGGGCTCGCTGGTGGCGCCGGAGCGTCTGCGCTTCGACATCAGCCAGCCGACCGGCCTGTCCTCCGCCGACATCGCCGCCATCGAGGATGAGGTGAACCGCCGCGTCCTGGCCAACAGCGAGGTCATCACCCGCCTGATGTCCCCGGACGAGGCCCGCACCCAGGGCGCCATGGCCCTGTTCGGCGAGAAGTACGGCGACGAGGTTCGCGTGGTCTCCATGGGCGGCCCGCATGGCGAGATCGACCGCGATTACTCGATCGAGCTGTGCGGCGGCACCCATGTCCGTCGCACCGGCGACATCGGCGTGTTCAAGATCGTCTCCGAGGGCGCCGTCGCCGCCGGTGTCCGCCGGATCGAAGCGCTGACCGGCACCGGCGCCAAGGCGTGGCTGTCCGAGCGCGACCACCTGCTGACCGAGGCGGCGAGCGTCCTGAAGGTCAAGCCCGACGAGGTCCCGTCCCGTGTGGCGGTGCTGGTCGAGGAACGCCGCAAGATGGAGCGTGAACTGGCCGAGCTGCGCCGCCAAGTGGCTATGAGTGGCGGCGCCAAGGCCGATGGCGGCAACGAGGCCAAGGACGTCGCCGGCGTGAAGTTCGCCGCCCGCGTGGTCGAAGGCCTGCCGGCCAAGGACCTCAAGCCGATGGCCGACGAGCTCAAGAAGCAGGTCGGTTCCGGCGTCGTGGTGCTGATTGCCTCGAACGAGGGCAAGGCCTCCATCGTCATCGGCGTGACCGACGACCTGACCGGCAGCTTGAGCGCCGTCGATCTGGTCCGCGTCGGCGCCGAGGCGCTGGGCGGCAAGGGTGGTGGCGGCCGGCCGGACATGGCCCAGGCCGGCGGCCCCGACGCCTCGCTGGCCCATGCTGCGATCGAGGCCATCGAAAAGGCGATCGCGGCCAAGAAGGCCTCCTGATCGCACTGAAACCCGGCCCCCGGTCCGCTCCGGGGGCCGTTTTTCTGTTCGTGCCGTCTTCATAAGGTCCGGCGATGGAACTTCCGACTCTGCCCTTCACCGTGACCGACTGGGCCGCTGTCCCGGTCACCGAACATCCGGGCGAAACCGGCAAGGCGTTGTGGCGCAGCTTCCATGCCGGGGATCTGCGGGTTCGGCTGGTCGAATACACGCCGGGATATCTGGCCGACCATTGGTGCGACCGCGGCCATGTGCTGTTCGTGGTCAGCGGCGAGCTGATCACCGAGCTGAAGGACGGCCGCCGTTTCGTCCTGACCGCCGGCATGAGCTATCAGGTGTCCGATTTCGGCGACGAACCGCATCGGTCCTCGACCGAAACCGGTGCCACCCTGTTTATCGTGGACTGAAACCTTCTCGCTTGAGGGAGCCCACCCATGCGCTTCACCGGAACCGA
>CBFGPE010000165.1:0-14041 GCA_965650625.1 uncultured Azospirillum sp.
TCGGCATAGATCTGGCTGTCGCGCAGCCGGGTCACCACCTGATGGCCGATGCCGCCCAGGAAGCGGTCCAGCCGGTCGGCGGCCTTGGTGCGGGCGCGCATGCGGTTGCCGACCACCGCCACAATGGTCTTCTTCTTCGCGATCCGCTTCAACTCGTCCAGCTTGGTGAGGAAGCGCTGGGTCGCCTGCTCGTCGAAGGCGCCGGGCAGCACCGGCAGCACGACGACGTCGGCCATTTTCACCAGATCCTCGATCTGCTTGGTCTTCAGCGCGGCGGGCGCGTCGATCACCAGCCGCTTGATCCCGCGCGGCGTGTCGGTGAAGTCCTTGGCCCAATCAAGCCCGACCAGCGTCGGCGCCTTCTCCGGCCGGCGCTCCAGCCAGCCGAGGGAGGAGCGCTGACGGTCGACGTCGGCCAGCACGGTGGGCAGGCCCGCCGCGGCGGACGCGGCGGCGAGGTGGGTGGCGACGGTCGTCTTGCCGCAGCCGCCCTTGATGTTGGCGACGAGGATCGTGAGCATGGCCGTGGACTCTACACCGCGGCGTCCGGCTTCGACCAGAAATGCTTGGTGTCGGTGAAATCATGCCACAGGGCGACCAGCGCCGCCTCGGTGTCGGCCACCCCGCGGGCGTGCCAGCCGATGACGATGCCGGCGGCGCGCGGCTCGCCGGGGGCCGAGCGGCTGCCGTCGTCGTGCAGCTCGTGCAGAAGCCGCGTCGCCGTCGCCACGTCGTTCAGATGCCCCAGCGCATCCTGCAGGGCGGAAAGCTGCTGGATGTAGCGGCGCACCGGCTTGTCGTCATACAGGCTGCGAAAGAACTCCACGGCATAGCGCAGCTTCTTCAGGGCGATGCGCAGCTGGTGGCGTTGGGCTACCGGCAGATGGGCGAAGCCGTGGCCGGCCCGCTTGGCCTTCTTGTGGCGCTTGTTCAGCAGATGGTCGGCCAGCCCGATCACCGGCTGGAACAGCCGCACCGATTCCTCGCTGACCGGCTGGTCGCGCCAGCCGCGCTTCTCCACCCAGCTGCCGACGCCCAGCAGGAAGGCGGTGTAGCGGTCCGAGCGGATCGCCTCGCGCACGCCCTCATAGGCGCGCAGCCGCTTGGCCTCGGCCGCCGCCGCCAGCGTGTCGAGATCCTCGACCGCCGAGCGGCCATGGCCGTCGGCCTTGTGGAAGGCATCACGCACCGGCGCCAGCAGCTCCTCGCCGAACACGTCCCAGTCGCGCGCCGGCCCCAGGCTGCCGGCCAGCCACTTGATCTCGCCGACCAGCCACAGATATTGCGCGGCCGGAATGAAGGGCCGGAACAGCGCGGTGGCCGAACGCAGCCGGCGCAGCGCGACGCGCATCTGGTGCACGCCCTCCGGATCCTCGCCGGCCAGCGTCACCGCCTCGTTCGCCGCCATATGGGCGAGGCAGGCGCGGACGATGCGGGCGACCGCCCCCTCCACCGTCGTCTCGGGGTCGAGCAGCAGCTTTTCCGCCTTCAGCGCCTTGTCGGCGGCGCCGTTCGCCAGCGCATGGCCGCGTTCCGCCTTGGTCCGCATCTCCAGCCGCAGCGGGGCGGACCTGGTCAGCTCCTGCGCCAGATCGTAGAGCGCGGCGGGCGTGCCGCTTTTCAGTTCGAGTTCGACCTCGCACAGATCGCGGGACCGGCCGTCGGGCAGTTCGATCCGGCCGCGGTCGAAGGCAACCTCGATCAGGGCCGCATCGTCGCCCTCGCCCAGCGTCACGTCCTGCGTGGTCCGTTCGACGATGGAGGTGAAGACCGGCCGCAGATCCGAGTCGCTGAGCGACCCCAGCAGCTCGATCGCGGCGCCGTCGGCGATCAGCGTCAGGTCGGGTGCGGCGGAGGTCACCGCGCATTCCCACTCGCCACGTCCCAGCCCGTCCTCGTCCGGCGCGGACTTGACCGTCTGGACATAGCCGTCGCCGGTCTTGCGCACCCGCAGCGTCACCTTCCGCGCGGCGAGCCGGCGGTCCTCGGTGTCGTAATAGGTGCTTTCCAGGGTCCGCGTGACCGCCGGCCCAGCCGTCCGGTCTGCGATGGCGGGAGCGGCGCGAAGCTTGTCAAAATCTTCCGGCTTCGCCGCCAGCTTCAGTTCCGTCTCGCGGTTGATCTCGGCCTCAGCCATCGCCTGCGCTTCAACCCCCGTTTTGCGGCCCATTGGCCTACAGTTGGGTGTTTGCACAGCCAATGGACAGGGTCAAGTTACGGAAATGTTGCAGGAGCCCGCGGCTGCGTCATCCCCCGCCTCCGCATCCGGTCCGTTTCGGGGCAACCGGAACAATGCGCCGCCGATGCGGTTGGGCAGGCGCCGTTAAAGGGTCATTATGCCCCATTTCACCCCACCCCTGGGGCGTTGCAAAGCGTGCAGGGCTGTGGTTGGGTTCCCGCAAACTGAAACGGCCTGTTCTGACGGAACCGGCCATAATCTGGGGAAGTGTGACGATGACCGATTTCAACATGATCGACGACCTTGAGGTGAGCGGCAAGACGGTGCTGGTCCGCGCCGACCTGAACGTTCCGATGCAGGACGGCAAGGTGTCCGACACCACCCGCATCGACCGCCTCGCCCCCACCCTGAAGGAACTCTCCTCCAAGGGCGCCAAGGTCGTGGTCCTGTCGCATTTCGGTCGCCCGAAGAACGGCCCGGACGCCAAGAACTCCTTGCGCAACGTGCTGGACGCGCTCAGCGCCGCCGTCGGCCAGAAGGTCGCCTTTGCCGAGGATTGCGTCGGCGACAAGGCCAAGGAGGCCATCGCCAAGGTGCATGACGGCGCCATCGTGCTGCTGGAGAACACCCGCTTCCACGCCGAAGAGGAAAAGAACGACCCGGCTTTCGCCAAAGAAATGGCCGCGCTGGGCGATCTCTACGTCAACGACGCCTTCTCCGCCGCGCACCGCGCCCATGCCTCGACCGAGGGTGTCGCCCGCCTGCTGCCCAGCGCCGCCGGTCGCCTGATGGAAGCCGAGCTGAAGGCCCTGACGCTGGCGCTGGAGAAGCCGGAGCGCCCGGTGGCCGCCGTCGTCGGCGGCGCCAAGATCTCCACCAAGCTGGAGCTGCTCGGCAACATGGTCCGCAAGGTGGACCTGCTGGTGCTGGGCGGCGGCATGGCCAACACCTTCCTGTTCGCCCAGGGCACCGACGTCGGCGCCTCGCTGTGCGAGAAGGACATGGCCGACCAGGCCCGCGCCATCATGGCGACCGCCAAGGAAGCCAACTGCGAGATCCTGCTGCCGAAGGACTTCGTCGTCGCCAAGGAGTTCAAGGCCGGCGCCGCCAACCGCGTCGTCGCCTTCGACGCCATCGGTGCGGATGAGATGGCGCTGGACATCGGCCCGGCGACGGTGGAGTTCCTAGGCGTGAAGCTGCAGGGCGCCAAGACCGTCGTGTGGAACGGCCCGCTCGGCGCCTTCGAGATCCAGCCCTTCGACGCCGGCACCAACGCTGTTGCCGGTCTGGTCGCCGCCCGCACCGAATCGGGCGGCCTGCTGTCGGTGGCCGGCGGTGGCGACACCGTCGCGGCGATGGCCCATGCCGGGGTCGAGGACAAGTTCACCTACGTCTCCGCCGCCGGCGGCGCCTTCCTGGAATGGCTGGAAGGCAAGGAACTGCCGGGCGTCGCGGCGCTGAAGAAGTAAACGGTTCCACAGGACCGCAGATGTGAAAGGCTCCGGGTTTCGGTCCGGAGCCTTTTTGTTTGGTTATCCCTGGCCGACTTTCTCCGCCCGCAGCTTCAGCCACTCCGCCATCCCCTGGTCTTCCAGCGCATATTGCCCGCGCGCCGACCGCCACAGGATGTTCTTCTGCCGCAGCGCCTCGATGGCTGCCTGCACGGCAGGCGGCTCCACCGCTTCGCCGACCACATCGGCATAGACTTGCAGCGCCGGAGCGGAGAAGGGGGCGGATTGTGGCCCCTCCACGGCCAGACGTTCGACCACCGCCTGCTGCAAGGGCGTCAGCCCCGACCATGCGTTCTCATAATCGTCCCACACCCGCTGGCGAATCTCGGTCGCGCCGTCCGCCAGCGCCCGCTTCAAGTCGCCGGCATCGCCGACCAGCAACGCCGCGTCCGACAAAATCCGCATCAGGGTTTCCGGCTGCCGGCCCACCGCATCGAAAGCCGCGAAAACATCGTCCGCATCGAACCGGTTGCCTTCGGCCAGCCGGGCGTTGATCCAGGCCGTATAAGCATCGGTATAGGCGCGGTCGAGCAGCGGAAAGCTGCGTACGCTGGTCCCGAAGAAGGGTTGGTCGCGGTTCAGCACCAGCCGGCTCAGCTTGTCCCGGTGGGATCCGGTCAGCACGATCATCAGGTTCGGGCCGTCGCGGGCGTCGTCCCGGGTGTTCAGCCGGTCGCGCGCCGCTTTCAGCGCGAACATGGCATTCAGCCCGGCCTCGGTCGTCAGGGCGTGCTGCGCTTCATCCACCAGCAGGGCGATGCGCTTGTGCGTCCGCTCCAGCAGGGCTTCCAGCGCGTCGGCTAGCGTGGTCCCCTGCGCCTGTCCGATCCGGTCGATATCGACCGAGACGCCACCCATGCCCAATTTGCTGAGCCCGACCGCCCGCGCCGCCTTCACCGGCAGGCTGTCGGCCCGACGAAGCTCGGCCTTCAACGCCTCCGCAATCAGATGGGCGGGATCGGCCGCCATGTCCGACCACAGATCGACATAGACCGCCAGGATGCCGCGGTTCTCCAGCTCCGGCCCCAGGTCGTGGCGCAGGAAGGTGCTCTTCCCGGTGCGCCGCGGCGCCGCCAGACACAGCGTCGGCTCCGCCCCGATCGGCGCGTCTCCGGTCACGATGTCGGCCAGCGACGCTGCCAGCTTCGGCCGGTGGAACAGGAACTTCTGCGCAGCTGCGGAGGTGGGGGCGGACGGCACGGGCGGCCTCATTAGGACAAATTATATTTCGGACCATAATTTATAGTCTGAAAAATAATCGTCAATAGTCCGCTGCGGACTGCGTAACGCCCCCCGCACACGAACCGTTTCCCCTTGCATCCGCCCGCACGAATCTCCATAACAGCGGCGGGAGGCTGGCGTCGGACGAGTCCCTCGCCAACCCGGTCAGGTCCGGAAGGAAGCAGCCGCAACGAGTTACGGCTCGGGTCGTTCGTCCAGTCTCCCACCCTATCCGAAAATTGCCAGCACGAAACAGACGGCGACAGCGCGGCGCCGGGACGCTATCCTGCGCCCCGAAATTCCCCTCCCGTCGTTTCGACAGGCCAGCCGCGTGACCGATACCACTGCCGTTTCTGGCGCCGACATCACCGCCCTTTCCGCCCCCGCCGCGGCTCCCGCCACCGGGCAGGCCTATCGGGTGCTGGCGCGCAAATACCGGCCGAAGACCTTCGACGAGCTGATCGGGCAGGACGCGCTGGTCCGCACCCTGACCAACGCCATCCAGTCCGGCCGCATCGCCCAGGCCTTCATGCTGACCGGCGTGCGCGGCGTCGGCAAGACCACCACCGCCCGCATCATCGCCCGCGCGCTGAACTGCACCGGCCCGGACGGCACCGGCGGGCCGACGGTCAGCCCCTGCGGCGTCTGCGACAACTGCCGCGCCATCGCGGAAGACCGCCACGTCGACGTGATGGAGATGGACGCCGCCAGCCACACCGGCGTCGACGACATCCGCGAGATCATCGACGGCGTGCGCTACTCGCCCGTCTCGGCCCGCTACAAGCTCTACATCATCGACGAGGTCCACATGCTGTCGAAGAGCGCGTTCAACGCGCTCCTGAAGACGCTTGAGGAACCGCCGAGCCATGTGAAGTTCGTCTTCGCCACCACCGAGATCCGCAAGGTCCCGGTCACGGTGCTGTCGCGCTGCCAGCGCTTCGACCTGCGCCGCGTCGACGCCCAGGTGTTGAAGGAGCATTTCACCCGCGTCACCGCCATGGAAGGCGCCGACATCGAGGGCGACGCCGCCGCCCTGATCGCGCGGGCCGCCGACGGGTCGGTGCGCGACGGGCTGTCGCTGCTCGACCAGGCCATCGCGCTGGCCGCCGGCACCGTCACGGCGCAGCAGGTGCGCGACATGCTGGGTCTGGCCGACCGCACCCGGGTCATCGACCTGTTCGAGGCCGCGGTCTCCGCCCGTCCGGCCGAGGCGATGGACATCCTGGCCGACCTGCACCGCGTCGGCGCCGATCCGGTGGTGATCCTGCAGGACTTGCTGGACCTCGTCCACAATCTGACCCGCCTGAAGGTGGTGCCCGACAGCGCCAACGACCCCTCCCTGCCGGAGGCGGAGCGCACGCGCGGCGCCACCCTGTCGACCAAGCTCGGCATGCCGGCGCTGACCCGCGCGTGGCAGCTGTTGCTGAAGGGGCTGAACGAGGTGCAGGCCGCCCCGGTGCCGCAGCAGGCGCTGGAGATGGTGATCGTCCGCCTGTCCTACGCCGCCGACCTGCCGACTCCGGGCGACTTGATCCGCCAGTTCCAGGCCCAGCAGGCCAATGGCGGAGCGAATGCCGGAGGCGGCGCACCGATGGGCCGCGGCCCCGGCGGTGGCGGCGGACCGGTCGCGGTCGCCAGCCAGTCGACGCATGCGGTTGCCCGCTCCATGGGCTCGGCCCAGCCGCAGAGCGCCCCCGTGGCGCAGGCAGCCCCCGCCCCTGCCCCCGCCGAACCCCCGGCCGGCGAAGAGCTGTCGCCGATGCCACCGGATTTCCGGTCACTGGTGCAGTTGTTCTCCGACCGGCGCGAGGGCGCGCTCTACGGCTATCTGATGGAGACGGTGCAACTGGTCCGCATGGAGCCGGGCCGGCTGGAGCTGAAGCTCCGCCCCGCCGCCCCGCCGACCCTGCCGGCCAAGGTCGGACAGTTCCTGAGCGAATGGACCGGCCATCGCTGGATCGTCGCCCTGTCCGACGGCCCGGCCCAATCGACGCTGGCCGAACAGGATCAGGCCGAAAAGCACCGCGCCTGGGCCGACGCGCAGGCCAACCCGGTGGTGCGCGCCGTGCTCGACGCCTTCAGCGGTGCGAAGATCATCGACGTCCGCGACCTCGCCGAAGTTGCCGCAGCGGAGAGCGCGGCGGTTGCGGATGACGGCGAGACACCCGATTTCATGGTTCAGCAGCAGGACGATGGGGTCTATTACCCCCTCGACGACGAAGGAGAGTACTGACCGATGAAGAATATCGGCAACATGATGAAGCAGGCCCAGCAGATGCAGGCCAAGATGCAGGAAATGCAGGCGAGCCTGGAGCAGGTCGAAGTGACTGGCCAGAGCGCCGCCGGCATGGTCGTCGTGACCGTCAACGGCAAGAGCGAGATGAAGAAGGTCAAGCTCGACAAGTCCGTCGTCGATCCCGAGGACGTCGAGGTGCTGGAGGACCTGATCGTCGCCGCCTTCAACGACGCCAAGAAGAAGGTCGAACAGCACGTCGCCGAGGAAACCTCGAAGATGATGGGCGGCCTGAAGCTGCCGCCCGGCATGAAGCTGCCGTTCTGATCCTACGGTATCTGTGAAAGTCCCCTCTCCCCGGAGGGGAGAGGCGGATTTGCACATCGATGATCGGACCTGAAATCGAACGCCTGATCCAGTTGCTGTCCAAGCTGCCGGGACTCGGTCCCCGGTCGGCACGGCGGGCGGCGCTGCATCTGATGAAGCGGCGGGACAACCTGCTGGTTCCTCTGTCGGAGGCGATGGCCGCGGCCGGCGAGTCGATCCGCGCCTGCTCCATCTGCGGCAACCTGGACAGCCGCGATCCCTGCACCGTCTGCTCCGACCCCACCCGCGACCGCTCGGTCATCTGCGTGGTGGAGGATGCCGGCGATTTGTGGGCGCTGGAACGCACCCGCGCCTTCCGCGGCACCTACCATGTGCTGGGCGGCCTACTGTCGGCCCTGCAGGGTGTCGGCCCCGACGACCTGAACATCGCCGGCCTCGCCGAACGCGCCAAGGACCCGGCGGTGCGCGAGATCATCCTGGCGCTGAACGCCACCGTCGACGGCCAGACCACCGCCCATGTGGTGACCGACCGCCTGACCGACTCCGATGTCTCGGTCTCCCGCCTCGCCCACGGCGTCCCCGTCGGCGGCGAGCTGGACTATCTCGACGACGGCACGCTGACGGCAGCGTTGAAGGCACGGCGGCCGTTGTAACGGCCGTCGTAGCGTCCATCCGCCGCCACCACACGTACGCCCCGCTCCCACCCGTACGTCCCCGCGCTTCACGCATCGTGAACCGCCGTACGCCGCATTTCACGAAGCCGCCCCTGCTCCCCGCGCACCTGCGCTGGCACGTACACCCGCCTGCCGACGATGGTCCTTCGCAACGCACACCACCTGCGAAGGCACCATCCCGATGCGCACGCCCGCCAAATTCCCCGCCAAATTCCCCATCGTCGTCCGCATCCTGCTGGGCTTCTCCCCCTGGCTGCTGTTCGGCGCCGTCCTGCCGCTGGCCGGGCTGCTGCCGGCCTCGCTCGTGGCACTGGCGGCCAGCCTCGTGCTCTGCGTCATCGACAAGTTGCGCGGCTCCTACAAGGCGCCGGAGCTGGTCGCTGCTGCCTTCTTCGCCGCCCTGCCGCTCTGCGCGCCGCTGGGCTGGGACTGGCCGGTGCGCAATCTCGGCCTCATGATTCATCTGGCGCTGTCGGCCATGGCCTTCGGCAGCATCGCCGCCGGCAGCCCCTTCACCCTGCAATATGCCCGCGACGACTGGCCGCGCGAGTTCTGGCACCTGCCGCAGTTCGTCGCCGTCAACCGGGCGATGACGGCGGTGTGGGGCGTTCTGTTCCTGGTCGGCGGCCTCGGCTTTGCCGCCCTGCCCGGCTGGGAAGCGCCGGTCTCCATCGGCGCCAGCGCGCTGGGCATGATCGCCAACCGGCTGCTGCCGAACTGGCTGGTCACCATGGGGATGCGCCGCCGGCTCAGCGAATCCGACCCGCACCCCTGGCCGGCTCCGGCGATCCTGAACCGCAAGCGCACCGCGCCTGACGAGCGCGACGTGGTGGTGGTCGGGTCCGGCATCGGCGGGCTGACGGCGGCGGCTCTGCTGGCGCGGGCCGGCGCGCGGGTCACGGTTCTGGAAGCGCACGACCGCCCCGGCGGCTTCTGCACCTCCTGGCTGGTCAAGGCGCGCAACCGCGGCGAACCAGGTGCCGAACCCTTCCGCTACGTCTTCGATGCCGGTGTCCACGACATCAGCGGCGCCCAGCCCGGCGGCCCGGTCGATCATCTGCTGCGCACGCTCGGCGTCCACGACCGGGTGGACTGGCAACCGGTGAACCGCGGCGTGGTGATGAACGGCAAGTTGCTCCAACTGGCCGACGATGCCGACGGGCTGGCAACCCAGATCGCCGCCGACCACCCGCCCAGTGCCGCCGGCGCCGCCGCCTTCCTGGCGGAGATGCGGGCGATCCATGACGAGATGTTCCGCGGCTGCACCGAACGCGGCCTGCCCAACATCCCCGATTCGGTGGCGGCGATGCGCCGCTATGCCACCGACTGCCCGCGTTCCATGCGCTGGATGGGCCGTCCGTTCCAGGAGATGCTGGACCATTACATCCCCGACCGCGCCGGCCAGCGCCTGCTGACCGTGCTGACCGGCTATCTCAGCGACCGGGCGGACCTGCTGACCGCCAGCCAGATGGCGCCCATCTTCGGCTATTGGTTCTCCGGCGGCCGCTATCCCGCAGGCGGCTCGCAGGCACTGGCCGACGCGCTTGCCCAGTCGATCCGCGCCGATGGCGGCGAAATCCGCCTGCGCACCCCCGTCACCCGCATCCTGATCGAGAACGGCCACGCCGTCGGTGTCGAGACCGCTAATGGCCGCGTCATCCGCGCCACCGCCGTGATCTCCAACGCCGACGTGCGGCGGACCATGCTGGAGCTGGTGGGAACCGAACATCTGCCGGCTGCCTACGCCGCCCGTTGCGCGGCGCTGCGTCCCTCGACCTCCGCCTTCATGGTCACGCTGGGGCTCGACATCGTCCCCGACCTGCCGGCGATGACGTTCCTGCCGTCCGATGAAGCAGGGTTCGGCATGGCGATCGCCATCCCCTCGATCCACGACCGCAGCCTCGCCCCCGCCGGCCATGCTGCGATGACCCTGCTGCGGCTGGCCCCGGCCGATGCCGGCTGGAACCGCGCCGACCCCGCCTACAAGGCGCGCAAGCGGGCGGAGGGCGACGCGATGGTGGCCGCCGCTGCCCGCCTGATCCCCGATCTTGAACGCCACATCACCACCCGGCAGGAGGCGAGCGCCGCCACATTCGCCCGCTATGCCCACACCAGCGCCGGTAGCATCTACGGCATCGCCCCGGACCAGCAACGGCTGACCCGCCGCAGCCCGATCCCCGGCCTGTGCCTGACCGGCGCCGGCGTCTTCCCCGGTCCCGGCGTCGAGGCCTGCGTCATCTCCGGCCGGCTGGCGGCCGAAGCCCTGCTGGGCAAGGAAAGCCTGACGCCGGAGGCCCTGCGCGGCACCGCCGGACAGGCCATCCGCTCCCCCGCCCTGCCGGTGGCCCAGATGGGCTGAGTCCTAATCCGGAAACCCGGCCAGCGCCCGAACCTCGGCCGGGCTGCGGCCCTCATCGCGGAGCGAGCGCAGGGACTGGGCGCGGTCGCGCTTGGCCAGCCGTTCGCCCGCCGCGTTCCGCAGCAGGCCGTGATGGTGATAGTCCGGCGGATCATAGCCCAGCAGCGCCTGCAGCAACCGGTGCAGGTGGGTGGCGAAGAACAGGTCCTCGCCGCGGGTGACCAGCGTCACGCCCTGCAGATGGTCGTCCACGGTGACGCTGAGGTGATAGCTGGTCGGCGTGTCCTTGCGTGCCAGCACCACGTCGCCCAGCAGTTCCGGCGTCGCATCCTGCCAACCCCGCGCCCGGTCGTGCCAGCGCAGCGGCCCGATCAGCCGCCGGGCCGCCTCCACGTCGAGTCGCAGTGCCCAACTGTCGCCGCGCCCGATCCGCTCGGCCCGCTCCTCGGCCGACCGATGCCGGCAGGTGCCGGGATAAAGCGGCCCATCCGGGCCATGCGGCGCCGCACCGGCCCGCGCGATCTCGGCGGCGATGTCCTTGCGGGTGCAGAAACAGGGATAGAGCACGCCCAGCGACTCGAGCCGTGCCAGCGCTGCGCGGAAATCGTCGAAATGGTCGGACTGGCGCCGGATCGGGCCGTCCCAGTCGAGGCCGAGCCACCCCAGATCTTCGATCAGGTCGCGCTCGTACTCGGGGCGGCAGCGGTTGGGATCGATGTCCTCGATCCGCAACAGGAAGCGGCCGGCGGCGCTACGGGCGGCGCTGCGGGCGGTGGTCCAGCCGAACAGCGCAGAATGGGCATGGCCCAGATGCAGGTGCCCGGTGGGGCTGGGGGCGAAGCGGGTGACGAGATCGCTCATCCCCGCTTTATAGCGGATCGCGCGCCGGACCGGGCGCGGGATGTAGGGGGCAGGAGTCAGATATAGGGATTGTCGCGGATCGGCTCGACCGGGATCTCTTCGCCTTCCAGATACAGCGCCAGACGGCGGCGCAGCTCGCGATCGAACGCGTCGATGCGGATCTGGCGCTCACGCTCCTCGCGTTCACGGCGCTTCTGGGCGAGGTCGATGATGACGGCGGTCATGGCGGACTTTCCTCGGGGTCGCTTCCGGCCGGCTCGGACCGGCGGGATCGGCTTGGATCAACGAGACCCACCATGGCGCCGTCATGGTTAACGAGGGGTAAGCGCACAAGGGAGGCGGCCGGATTTTCTGCCGATGCCGTTGTCGATGTCACAGCCCCCGCGCGAAGGTCCGGATGGCGGTCTGCCGCCTTTCCGCGCATGTCCACAGCGCAAAAAAGGTTACACATCGGTGAAGAAATTCGGCCGCACCGGGTCAAGATGTTGAGTCCGGCCACCTGATCCACTATGTATTTGGTTGTCCCGGATCGCCATCCGGCCGCCGGGGCGGAGCAGAGACGACCCCGCGCACAAGCCGCACCAGTGTCGCGTGCCGGGATCCAGACACGTCAGACAACGGTTTCAGATAAGGGAGTGGCCATTGGCTCCACCACCCGATCACTGTCCGGCTCTGGTGCTGAACGCGGATTTCCGCCCGCTCAGTTACTTCCCCTTGTCGCTATGGTCCTGGCAGGAAGCGGTCAAGGCGGTCTTTCTCGAACGGGTCAACATCGTATCGCACTATGACCGGGTCGTCCGATCCCCAAGTTTCGAAGTCCGGTTGCCCAGCGTCATCTCGCTGAAAGAGTTCATCCCGGCCACGCGCCGTCCGGCCTTCACCCGCTTCAACGTCTTCCTGCGCGACCGCTTCACCTGCCAGTATTGCGGCCGCCCCTTCCCCACCCACGACCTGACCTTCGACCATGTCATCCCGCGGTCCCGCGGCGGTCGGACGACGTGGGAGAACGTCATCACATCCTGTTCGGCCTGCAATCTGGCGAAGGGCGACCGCCTTCCCCACGTCTGCGGCATGATCCCCCTCAGTCCGCCCTTCCAGCCCAGTGCCTACGAGCTGCAAGAGAACGGACGCGCCTTCCCGCCAAACTTCCTCCATGAAAGTTGGCGGGATTTTCTTTATTGGGACTCGGAATTGGACCCGATGTAACGCGGTGCGGATGGGGGGCGCTGTCGCCCTCTGCGCCCGCCCGTTGCGCCCGACCGTTACACCCTCTCGGCCACCCAGATCACCGCCCGGGTGCCGGCCTTGATCGCCGCCGACAGGATCGGATAGCCCGCCGCGCGCTCCGCCTCGTTCTGCAGCCCGATGTCGCGGTGCTCGACCTCTTCCGCCTGGAACTTGCGGATGCTGTCGGTCAGTTCCTGCTCCTCCGGACCGAGATGCTTCAGCTGCGCCTCATAATGCTCCTCAATCACCTCTTCCACCGCGACCGTGCAGGCCATCGCCGCACGCTCGCCCAGGATCGCGGTGCCGGCGCCCAGCAGGAAGCCGGTAACGTGCCACAGGGGCTGCAGCAGGGTCGGCCGAACCCGGCGCCGGTTCAGCTGCCTTTCGAAATATTCCAGATGGACCAGTTCCTGCTCCGCCATGTGGCGCAGGGTCTTGCCGTGGCGCCCCTTGCCCATGACGGCGATCTGGCCCTCATAGATGCGCTTGGCGCCGTACTCGCCGGCATGGTCGACCCGGACGATGCGGGCCAGCCGCTCGCGCCGCGGCAAATCGCCGGGCAGCGAACCGGGAAGCGCACCGGCAACCGGGCCGGAACGGGAAACAGCGGTGGCAGACGTCGTTTCACTCACAATGCGGTCCTCGACACCGGGGTGCGGGTGTAGGCGATGCGTGCCGCGACGAAGGCGTAGGCCGCCAGCGCCAGCGAGATCACCACGTTGTAGCCCGCCATTGAGATCCCGAACAGCGACCACGCCACTTCGTCACAGCGGGTGACCGGGGCGGCCATCACCTGGGCGCGCAGCGCCTCCAGCGAATTGGCCGGCGCCGACCCGCCGCAGGACGAGGTACCGGCCCACCAATGCTGCTCCAC
Source organism: uncultured Azospirillum sp. (assembly GCA_965650625.1). Taxonomy (GTDB): domain Bacteria; phylum Pseudomonadota; class Alphaproteobacteria; order Azospirillales; family Azospirillaceae; genus Azospirillum. Next base: position 13,467 of record CBFGPE010000165.1, read on the forward strand.
CCCGACATGATAGGCGGCGATGCCGGCGCCGGCCAGCAGGGCCAGCCCGCTCACCACCAGCAGCGCGTCGCCCAGCCCTTTCCAGCGGCGGAACAGCCAGGTCACCAGCCCCAGCACCATCACCGCCACATAGGGCCAGCGCTGCATGATGCACAGCACGCAGGGTTGGTAATCCAGCACGAACTGGAAGAACAGGGCTGACAGCAGCACCCCGGCGCTGGCCAATGCCAGCAGCAGGGCGGCCACGCGGGGGTCGTCGAAGACGCGGGACAGGAGGGGCTTGGTCGTCATGGCCGACAAGGTAGCGCGTACTGGGCCGTTCGGCCAGCCGTCCGCGACACCCGCGGCGCCCCTGCGACGGCATGGCAGGGGCCACGGCCGCTGCGGGGAATAAGCGGCACCGCGGCGGCGTCCCCCACGCTTGGCGAGATCCCGACGGGGATGCCCGGACGCCCCGTTCTTTTGCACTTTCCGTTTCCGGGCGGTTGCGTTAGAAGAGGCGTCGCTGCGGGCGTGGTGAAATTGGTAGACGCGCCGGACTCAAAATCCGGTTCCGCAAGGAGTGTCGGTTCGAG
>CBFGPE010000166.1:0-13952 GCA_965650625.1 uncultured Azospirillum sp.
GATCAAGGTCGTCATCCTGACCAACGACCTGGAAACCCGCCGCCTGTCGGCCGCCCTGAGTGCCGGCGCCGGCGGCTATCTGCTGAAGGACATCGCCTGCGAGGCGCTGATGCAGTCGCTGAAGCTGGTGATGATGGGCGAGAAGGTGTTCCCGACCCATCTGGCCGAGCTGCTGGTCAACGGCCGCACCGAAGACATGGGCGCCGAGCTGCCGACCCGCCGCAAGGGCCTGTCGCAGCGCGAGGTGCAGATCCTGCGCTGCCTGCTGAACGGCAACAGCAACAAGATGATCGCCAACCACCTGAACATCACGGAAGCCACCGTGAAGGTTCACCTGAAGAGCCTGCTGCGCAAGATCAACGCCTCCAACCGCACCCAGGCGGCCATCTGGGCGCTGAACAACGGCATCGGCGATCAGGCTGCCGAGGCCGGCGTCGCCGCCACCGTCTGATCCTTATCCGATCCATTCGACCGCTCTGCCAAAAGGTCTCGCCCGCCTTCCGTCCAGGCCGCCCGCCCCATCCATCCGGGGCAGGCGGTCGGCGGAGCGGAGCGTTGCCTTGTGCAGCGCTTTTCCGTTTCCGAAGCCCCCATGTATTCGGCGCAGCCCGCACCCACGGCCACGAAAGGGAACGGGCATAGAGGAAGCGGTCTAAGACCAAAAGCGAACTACAGCGTCAGAACCTGCGTTCCTATGTGAACGTCCGGGCCGATGACGCCATCCCGGTGTCGGATCGCCGCAACCTTCTGGAAATGCCCGCGATGAACGTGCTGATCGCCGACGATCACCTGCTGTTCCGAGACGGTCTGCGCCGGCTGCTGGCGCAATTCGACGCCGACATGACCTTTTTCGAAGCCAGCACCTATGACGAGGTGCGAGCGCTCTGCGACGGGACCAGACCCTTCGACCTGATCCTGCTCGATCTCGGGATGCCGGGCTGGACCGGCTTCTCGGCGCTGGGCGACATCCATGCCAGCCTGCCGAAGGCCCTTCTGGTGGTGGTGTCGGGATCGGAGAAGCGCTCCGACCTGCTGGCGGCGCTTGAGAACGGCGCCGCCGGTTATATCCCGAAATCCTCCAGCGCCAAGGTTCTGCTGGGTGCGCTGCAGCTGGTGCTCGCCGGCGGCATCTATCTTCCCGAACAGGCGATCCGCGGCGGCGACCGTGTCGACCAGATGCATGGCGGCTATGGCGCGAACGGCTCAGGCGACACGATGGACGAGTCCGCGGCGCTGGGCAATGGCAACGGCGACCAGCTGACGCCACGCCAGCGCGACGTTCTTGCCCGCCTGCGCGACGGCAAATCCAACAAGCAGATCGCCCATGAGCTGGGGCTGACGGAAGGCACGGTGAAGGTCCACGTCACCGCAATCCTGCGGCATCTGGGCGTCCGCAACCGCACCCAGGCCGCTCTCACCGCTCAGAGTTTGTGACGCGGTAGGACCTGCACCACGCAGGTCCGCTGCCACATCAACTCTTTTACCGGTGCGCGCGTTTCACCGCGGAGACCAGCGCCAACAATGCGCCGCGCAGTTCGGCCGCATGGGTTCGCGGGCGGACGGCGGCGGCGTCGGGAACCGCGACGACCGTCAAGGTCCGGCAGCCGGTCAGCCCATCCTCCAGCCGTGCGAAGAGGCCTGCCGGGTCGCTGCCCTGCATCAGGGTCACCGGCACCCGGACGGCCGGCAATTCGGAAACCAGATCTCCCAGATCACCGGAGAGCACCGCCGGCAGCGCCCAGCCGAAACGGGCGGCCAGCGCATTCCAACGGCGGCGCATCGGCGATTCGGCTCCGACATCGTCGACGATCATCACGCCGCCGACCCGTTCCGGGTAATCCAGCGCCGCGGCAATGGCGAGCGGCGCCGTCACCGCCCCCGCCACCAGCACAGGCCGGCGCCCGCCGCGCTCCACCAGCAGGGGAGAAAGGATCGCCGCCCCGGCCGACGCCGGCACGGTCAGCCATTCCTGGCCCGCCGGCACATGGTCCAGCAGGCGCCACCACGCCCCCTTGCCGGGATGAAGGAAGATCACCCGCCGTCCGGATGGGTCGCCGGCACGGTCGGCAGTGCGGTCTCCCACCCCATCCATGACGCCATCCACGGCCAGGCCGGTCACCGGAAATCGGACGGCATCTGCCCGCCCGGCGCGGACGGTGGAAGGCTGGGTGTGAAAGAACACGGTCGCGGTCCCCGGTGCTGGCATTCCGCGATGGGACTGCCCCATCGCCGAAGCCAACCCTAACGAAGCGGAACCCAAATCGTCCCGTACGATAAATCGGGCAGAAACCTTAACAGGGCCCCAAATGCCGCCCTGCCCGCAAAAGGTTTCAGCCGCCGCCGAAACACGACAAAAGCAAAGCAAATTCCAAGACTTGCCGGTTTGTCTGGACCATGGGCCGCCGGCCGGCAAGGCAATCGGTCAATGCAGGGTCACCTCCTCGCCTTCGCCGTCCGGTGCCACTGCCAGCGGGCGGCGCAGTTCACCGGCCAAGCTGCGCCATTCCGGCGCTCCACCCAGCTGTTGCAGCAACTGTGCGGTGAAGGCAAAAACCGCATGTTCCAGCGGCCCATTGTCTTCGGCATGGGCATTGACGGTCAGACAGGATTCCGCGGCGCTTTCGAAGATGGCGGCCGCGGCGCTGGCGCCCGGTCCTGGATCCGGCAGAGGGATGGCCTGCGGCTTCTCCCCGCTCACGCGCAGACGCGACAGGTTGTCGGCCAGCAGGCGGGTGCGGATGGCATTGTCGACCGCGGCGGCCATGGTGTAGCCGGCCTCCTCCTCGACGGTGGCGCGCAGGATGCGCAGGCCGGCGATCAGCCCGCGGACCACGTCGCCGTTACCGCCGCGCTTGGCCGCCGCCGCGACGGCGGTGCCGAGGATGGCAGCGACCACCGGCGAGAGCGATTCGCTGTCGCCTGGGACGTTCGGCGCATCGGCGCCGGAGTCGGTGTTCAAAGCCTCGTTCATGCGGCCTCCGATCCGTGTGAACCGGAAACGGGCGGCCCGCCGGCGATGCTGCCGACGAAGGACCCGTCCGGATGCGTCGTCATGATGCCTGCACCGGATCTGTGGACCGAACGGATACGGTTCAAGGCATGGATGGCATACACCACCCCCTCTTTCGCGCCGCCGGACGGGGTGCCCCATCTTCGGGGTGGCCGAATTCCGAAAGGCGACGGTTCGAGCGGCCCGCCTCTAGGCGCGCGGCGCGACCGTCCCCACATCTGCGGCGAAAGGGAGGGTTTCGTGTCATGTCTCTGCTCAGTCTTCTCCTCAATGTGCTGTGGTTGTTCACGGGCGGCATCTGGATGGCGCTGGGCTGGCTGCTGGCCGCGGTTCTGATGGCTCTGTCCATCGTCGGCCTGCCCTGGGCCCGGTCCGCCTTGACCATCGCCCATTACACCCTGCTCCCCTTTGGGCAAACCGCCGTGCGCCGGGATGAGTTCCGCGGGCGCGAAGACATGGGCACCGGCGCCCTGGGCTTCATCTGCAATGTGGTGTGGTTCGTGCTGGCCGGCTGGTGGCTGGCGCTTGGCCACCTGATCTCGGCGGTAGGTCTTGCCATCACCATCATCGGCCTGCCCTTCGCCTGGGCGCATCTGAAGCTCGCGCTGCTGGCGCTCTGGCCGATCGGGACCGAGATCGTGCCGTCGGAGGATGCCGGTCGGCGCGTGGCCGGGCGGCTCTGATCCCGGCCCTGCGTCACCTTCCTCCAACTCAGTCCAGGGAGGCGGCGGCTTCCATCCCCTTCGCCGTCCCGCCTTCCTGCCCGGCCTTTTCCCGCGCCTTCATCGCCTTCAGCATGACAGAGGCGCGCCAGAAGCCCAGCCCGGCGCCGTCGACGAAATGCACGTGGCGGTCCGCCGTCACATCGCCGACCAGACAGGTGACGGTGGTGGCATCGGCCCGCGCGGTGCCGTAGCGGATCGCGCCGGCCTGCGCCTCCTGGGCAAGCAGCCTTTCGATCGCGTCCGCCTCCCTCTCCGTCACGTCCAGCACCAGCCGCGGCCCGCCGGCCGACTTACGGAAATCGGTACGCTCCGCCATGTGGCGGCGGTAGCGCTGCGGATCGAAGCGGCCCAGCGTCAGCCCCAGCTTCAGCAGCAGGACCAGCAGCCCCGACCCGGCCAGGGCCTTGCTCACCCGCCGGATGCGCGTGCCCAAACCGGTGCCGTCCCTGCCGCCGCGCGCCTCCATCAGCAGGGCGCGCCAGTCCGGTGGCCAGCGTGCTTCCAGCCGCTCCCCCATCCCCAGCGGGGCGGCGCCGGCGGTGGGCACGATGGCCTCGATGGCGCGCTGGACGCGGGCCAGTTCCAGCAGCCCGGCCGCGCCCGGATCGACCGCATCGACAATCACGCACAGCACCGTTCCGCGCCGCGGCGGCACCGGGTTCCAGCGGCAGGACACCGACTCCAGGCCCGGCAGCGGCCCTTCCTGCGGTGGCAGGCGCCAGCGCGCATCCTCCTTCACCCAAGCGTCGGCGGCCACCACCCCGGCGCCAAGGAACAGTCCGAAGCTGTTGCCGTTGCCGACGTCCTGCAGGGCGGCCATCACCTCCAGCCCCTGGTCGAGCAATGCCCGCACCGGCACCAGCCCGACGCGCAGCGGCACATCCATCACCTGCGCCGACCAGTGGGCGAGGGCCGAGAGCGCGGCCCGCGCGGCGTCCTCCCGCCCCGGCGGCACCGCGGCAATGGCGCCGTCGCCGCCGAACTGGCAGGCCGCCGGTTCCTGCCCAAGCCGCACCGCGTCGGACAGCACCGCGACAACCCCGGCGGCGACGAAATTCACATCGCGGTGGCGGCCCTGCCCGGCCAGTTGCGTGCTGCCGGTGACATCGGCCACCGCCAGCGACCATCCGCCGTCCAGCGCCGCATAGCGCCGCGGGTCCGATGCCTCGGCGGCGAAATCGCGGATCACCGGCAACAGCGGCATGACGGACCCTCCCCACGGGGCAGCGACAAGGCAAGGATCGACCGTAGCATGGCCCCGGCCAAGACGGCAGGGCGGAGGAACCCTGAAAGTCGCGCGACATCACCGTCGCAGTGGATCCTGAATACGGAATTACCGTGTCGTAATCGATGCTTACGTCATTAACCGTTGTTAAAGGATATAGCGCCGAAACTGTCTGAATATGTCGGCACGGTTTCAGGCCTTCGAAACGAGGGGACGTCGCTCTTCATGTCTTGGCTGTCGAGATTTTCCGGAGGCAACAAGGAACCGGCTGGCACGAAAGCCGCCGCGGACCCGCGCAAGGAGCGTCCGTCCACCCTGCCCAAGATCGTGATCGACCACCACGAATATGTGCCGGAGGAGTTCGCCCTCGGGTCCTTCCGCATCCGTCCCTATGACGGCGACCTGATCGCCAAGCAGAAGTTCGACTTCCGCCTGCAGTTCGACCTCGGCGGCGATCTGGTGGACGTGTCCTGCATCGGGATGGTGGTGAAGTTGACCGCAGAGGCCGGCCTCGTCGCACGCTACCAGTCGCCGCAGCCCTTCTACGAACGCAAGCTGGTCGACTACATGAAGGCCCTGAAGGGTCTGTAAGCGCACAAACATGCCCGAAGATGGTGGTGCCGCGCGCCGGCTGCCACTATATCTATGGGCATGCCGATCCGTCTGCTTCCTGAAACACTGGTCAACCGCATCGCCGCCGGCGAGGTGGTTGAACGTCCCGCCGCCGCCGTCAAGGAACTGGTGGAGAACGCCATCGATGCCGGCGCCACCCGCATCGACGTGGTGGCGCGCGACGGCGGCAAATCGCTGATCGCCGTCACCGACGACGGTTGCGGCATGACTGCCGACGAGCTTGTGCTGGCGGTCGAACGCCATGCCACCTCCAAGCTGCCGGGCGACGACCTGCTCGACATCCGCTCTCTCGGTTTCCGCGGGGAGGCGCTGCCTTCCATCGGCGCCGTCAGCTGCCTGACCATCACCAGCCGCGCCCGTGGCGCCGACAGCGCCTGGAGCCTGACGGTGGATGCCGGCGCCAAGGGATCGCCGCAGCCGGCGGCGCTTGCCCAGGGCACGCGCATCGAGGTGCGCGACCTGTTCGCCGCCGTGCCGGCCCGGCTGAAGTTCCTCAAGGCGTCGCGCACTGAATACGACCACATCGCCGATTGCCTGGAGCGGCTGGCGATGGCCCATCCCGGCGTCGCCTTCACGCTCAGCGACGGCGGACGCGGCGGCCTGCGGCTGAGCGCGGCACAGGGCGACCTGCTTGACGCCCGGCTGACCCGGCTGGGCGCGCTGATGGGCCGCGATTTCCAGGAGAACGCCGTGCCGGTGACGGCACAGCGCGAGGGCGTGTCGCTCGCCGGTTGGATCGGCCTGCCCACCCTGCACCGCCCGACCGCCAAGCACCAGCACCTGTTCGTCAACGGCCGCCCGGTGCGCGACAAGCTGATGGTCGGTGCCGTGCGCGCCGCCTATGCCGATTTCCTGCCGCGCGACCGCCACCCGATGCTGGCGCTGTTCCTCGACATCGACCCGCAGGAGGTCGACGTGAACGTCCACCCGGCGAAGGCCGAGGTGCGTTTCCGCGACCAGGGTCTGGTGCGCGGCCTGATCGTCGGATCGCTGAAACACGCCTTGGCCGAGGCCGGTCACCGCGCCTCCACCACCGTCGGCCTCGCCACGCTTGGCGCCCTGCGGCCGGAGCAATCGGGCGAGACCGAGAGCGGCTTCACCCCCTCCCCCCTTCCCTACGGCCGTTCCGGCGGCGGTTCGGGCGGGAGTTGGGGTGGGTCCTACACCCCGACCGCCGTGCCGCGTGGTCTGGCGGAGCGCTCCGCCGCCTTCCAGGCGCCGGCACAGACGGGGTTGCCGCCCCTGCAAGGCCGTCTCAGCGGTTTCGGCAACGGCTTCGCCCCCGGCGCCCGCCCGCCGGAATACCGGACCCCCGACCCGTCGGCGCAGAAGCCCGAGCCGCCGCTCGACAGCCACCCGCTGGGCGCGGCACGGGCGCAGGTCCACACCACCTACATCGTGGCGCAGACCCGCGAGGGCATCGTCATCGTCGACCAGCACGCCGCCCATGAACGGCTGGTCTATGAACGGATGAAGGCCGCCCTGCTGGAAGGCGGCGTGAAGCGTCAGGCCCTGCTGATCCCCGAACTGATCGAGCTGGACGAACCCTCCGCCAACCGCCTGCTGGCTCGCAGCGCCGAACTGGCCGAACTCGGTCTGGTGATCGAGGGCTTCGGCCACGGCTGCGTCATGGTGCGCGAGGTCCCGGCCCTTCTCGGCCAGTCCGACGTGAAGAACCTCATCCGCGACCTTGCCGAGGAACTGTCCGAACTGGGCGACGCCCTGTCGCTGAAGGAGCGGTTGGAGGAGGTCTGCGCGACAATGGCCTGCCACGGCTCCGTTCGCGCCGGCCGCACGCTGAGCGTCGACGAGATGAACGCCCTGCTGCGGCAGATGGAAGCGACTCCGCACAGCGGACAGTGCAACCATGGGCGGCCGACATATGTGGAGTTGAAGCTGGCGGATATTGAGCGGTTGTTTGGGCGGAGGTAGGGTCGTTGCCGGGATCGATTACCGGTACCGCACGGTTTATGTGAAATGGGTCGGCACGCATCGGGAATACGACGCCATCGACGTGAGGACAGTGTAATCATGGATATCCGCCCGATCCGGTCCGATGAGGACCACGCCGCTGCCCTGGAAGAGATCGAGCGCCTCTGGGGGCCGATCCCGACACCGCCGACGGTGCGCGGCTCGAAATCCTGATGATGCTGGTGGACGCCTATGAAGAGGCGAACCATCCGATCCCGCCAAGCGATCCGATCAGCGCCATCGAGTTCATGATGGAACAGCGCGGGCTGACCCGGCACGATCTGGAACCGATGATCGGCAGCCGCGCCCGTGTCGCCGAAATCCTGAACCGCAAGCGCGCCCTGACCCTGCCGATGATCCGGCGGCTGTCGGAAGGTCTGCATATCCCCGTCGAGATTCTGGTGCGCGACTATCCTGTGCAACGGGCAGCTTGACAGGCTTGGTAAATACAGACGGGCGGCGCCTCTTTTTCGAACGCCGCCCGCCTACCCTCAGTACCCAACCGTAAACCGCTTGCGCTCGTGCTTCGGCGTCTCGATCTCGTCGGCCAGTGCTACGGCGAAGTCCTCGTAGCTGATCCAGCTGCGCCCTGCGCCGTCCACCAGCAGCGCATCCTCGCCCAACCGGAACACCCCCGTCCGCTCACCCAGCACGAACTCCGCCGAAGGCGACAGGAAGGTCCAGTTCAACGCGGGCTCGGCCTTCAGGCGGTCGAGGAACTCGGCGCCCTTGGTCGCCTCGGCCTTGTAGATCTCGGGGAATTCCGGCAGGTCGAGAACCCGCACGCCCGGCGCCGCCTCCAGGCTGCCGGCGCCGCCGACCACCAGATAGCGCGGCACGCCGGACTGCTTCACCGCACCGATCAGGCTGTCGGCATCGCCCATCAGGAACATCACGGCGCTGACCACCGCGTCATGGCCGGCCAGCAGCGGGGCGAGCGTTCCGGGGTCATTGGCGTCGCCGGCCTTCACGGTCAGGCCGGGGGCGGCGGCAACCTTGGCGGGGTCGCGGACGATGGCGGTCACGCTATGGCCGCGGCGCAGCAGTTCGGCCTGGATGCGGCTGCCGGCGCGGCCGGCGGCGCCGATGATGGCGACGTTCATGATGGGTGTCCTCTCAACTAGGTTTCCAATGGTAACTTGATGCCGTTTCAGAAATCTGGTGTAAAGAAGGCACCTTTTCGTGACATGGTCACCCGTGCGTAACCGCTGGGCTTAACCGCCGGGGCCGTCTCTTGGGAGTGGATGCGGATGGACAACACCCTGCTGGGGCTCGGCGGCAAGCGGCCGTCGGAGGTGGATGACCTGCCGGACGCCTATGCCTCCGCCTGCCCGACGCGGCAGGCGCTGGACCGGATCGCCGATAAATGGACGGTGCTGATCCTCGGTTTGCTGGAAGGCGGACCGATGCGCTTCAACCAGCTGCGCCGCGAGATCGAGGGCATCTCGCAGAAGATGCTGTCGCAGACCCTGAAAAGCCTGGAGCGCGACGGGCTGGTCAGCCGCAAGGCCTTCGCCACCGTGCCGGTCACCGTCGAATACTCCATCACGCCGCTGGGCGCGACGCTGGCCGAAACGCTGGTGCCCCTGCGCGTGTGGGCCGAGACCCACATCGCACAGATGCTGGAGGCCCGCAACTCCTATGACCGCAGCGAGGAAGATGGACCGACCCGGCTGGACGTCGCCTAGACAGGATCGCGCCTAAACGTCCTCGCCGGGCTTCTTGTCCGACTCCGTCCGCCGCAGCAGGTAATCCAGCCCACCGACCCGGAACCAGCGATAGCCATAGGCCTCCATCACCAGACGGTGGCGGCCCTCGGCGTCGGGTTCGCTGTGGTCCTCCGACAGCAGGTTGACCAACCGGCAGGATTCGCCGTGCCCATCCACATCCAGCACGATCTCGCAGGGCTTGTCCGACAGGTTGTGCAGAACCACCACGCCGTTGTTGCGCCAGTCATAGCGCAGGGCCAGCACCTCCGGCCGGCCGGTCTTCAGGAGGCGGAAGTCGCCCCAGCCGATCTCCGGGCACTCCTTGCGCATGCGGATGATGCGCTCGGTCCAGTTCAGCAGCGATTCGGGATCGCGGCGCTGGATCGCGGCATTGATCCGCTCGAACCCGAAGACGCCGCCGCTGATGACCGGGCTTTCCGGCTCGTCGGACTTGGTGAAGCCGCCATGGGGCTCGTCAGACCATTGCATCGGCGTGCGGGCGCACTCGCGTTCGGGCAGCGACAGGTCGTCGCCCATGCCGATTTCGTCGCCATAGCGGATGACCGGCGTCCCCGGCAGGGTGAACATCAGGCTATAGGCCAGCTCGATCCGCCGCCGGTCGTCGTGCAGCATCGGCGCCAGCCTCCGCCGGATGCCGCGGTCATAGAGTTGCATGCATTTTTCGGGGCCGAAGGCGGCGAACACCGCCTGACGCTGCTCGTCGGTCAGCCGGCCGAGGTCGAGTTCGTCGTGGTTGCGCAGGAAGCTGCCCCATTGCGCGGTGGCCGGACGCGGCTTGGTGACCTCCAGCGCCTTGGCAAGCGGGCCAGTGTCGGCGGTGGCCAGCGCGTAGAACAGGTGCTGGTTGACCTGGAAATTGAACATCATGTGGCAACGGTCGCCGTCGTCGCCAAAATATTGCAGGTCGTCTTCCGGCAGGATGTTGGCCTCCGCCAGCAGCACGGCGTCGCCGCGACGCCACTGCACGAATTCGCGGAAGCTGCGCAGCATGTCGAACTGCTCCTTCGGCTTGGCGATGTCCGCCCCTTTCTCCGCGATGATGAAGGGCACGGCATCCATCCGGAACCCGGCGACGCCCAGCTGAATCCAGAAACCCATGATCTTCAGCAGCTCGGCATGGACTTCCGGGTGTGAAGTGTTCAGGTCGGGCTGGAATTTGTAGAAGCGGTGGAAATACCAGGCCTTGGCTTCGCGGTCATAGGTCCAGGTCGATTTCTGCACGCCGGGAAAGACCATGCCCTTGTCGGCATTCTCCGGCTTCTTGTCCGACCAGACATACCAGTCGCGGTACTTGCTGTCGGGATCGCTGCGCGCCTGCTGGAACCAGGGATGCTGGTCGGAGGTGTGGTTGATGACCAGATCGATGATCACCCGGATGCCGCGCTGTTCGCAGGCGTGGGTGAATTCCACGAAGTCGCCCAGCGTGCCATAGCGCGGATCGACGTTGTAGTAGTCGGCGACGTCGTACCCGCCGTCCTTCATCGGCGAGGTCTGGAACGGCCCCAGCCACAGGCAGGTCACGCCAAGCCCCTGCAGGTAATCCAGCCGGCGCAGCAGCCCCTGGAAATCGCCGATGCCGTCGGCGTTGGCGTCCATGAAGGTCGACAGAGACAGATTGTAGATGACCGCATTCTTGTACCAAAGGTCCCGGATCATGGCCGCTCCATCCCTTTTGCCGATCCCCGGCCCAAAGTGGGGCCGACAGGCGGGCAACAGCAGCAGGGGCGGCTTGGTTGCGGCGAGGACCGGTCTTTGGCGGAAAGCCCCCCTGCGGCAAAGTTGCAGGTCAGGCATCCGGCATCTGGCATGCAAAACTTTTTGCGATGGCATGCCAGTTTGCTTATGTTGCAGCACAGCATGACTTGGCCGTCACCGTGGGCGATCGCCGTCCGCCAGGGATGCCGGGCGTGGTCATGCGCTGTTGTTCCTGTCGACGCCCTCCCCTCCCCGATAAGGACGCCTTATCCATGATCGAGACCCAGGCCCTTCTGTTCCTTGCGCTGACCGGCATGATCGGCCACGCCGTCTATATGGCCAGCGGCCGCGGTGGCTTCACCGTGATCGAGCCCGAGAAGGACGAGACGGAAGAAGAGCCGGGCATCCTGTTCTCGTCCGAGCGGTTCCAGCAGGCGTCTCAGATCGACCCGAAGTCGGACAAGGCGAAGGACCGCCCCTTCTGGATCGAATAAGCGATGCGGACCGGGGCGCTTTGCGCATCCCCGGTCCGCATTCGTCAGTCAGCGTCCTGAACCAGCCCCCGAACGTTCCCTTACCCGTTGGCGGTGCCGGTGGCGGCCCCGACTGGGACGCTATGTCCGGTCTCTCCCTGCTCGGCCCGGCGTGCCAGTTCCGCATTGCGGGCATGGTGGCGGGCCAGCATCGGCTTCAGAACCAGCAGCGCACAGGCCGCCGCAGTCAGGTCCATGGTGGCGGTGACGTACAGCACGGTCGCCCAGGTGCCGGTGGCCTCCATCAGCAGGTTGCCCATCGGCACCAGCAGCGCCGCGACACCCTTGGCGCAGTACAGGACGCCGTAGATCTTGCCGGCATGCTTGGTGCCGAAGGTGTCGGCCGAGGTGGCGCTGAACAGGCTGTACACTTCGCCCCAGGCCAGGAAGACCATGCCGCTGAGGATCAGGAACATCATCGGGTCGTGGCCGTAGCGGCTCAGCATGATGATGCCGAGGCCTTCCAGCGTGAAGGCGACGAACATGGTCGCCTCACGACCGATATGGTCGGAGATGAAGCCGAACAGCGGGCGAGAGATACCGTTCATCACGCGGTCCAGCATCAGGGCGAAGGGCAGAGCCGCCATGGTGATGCCCAGCACGCTGACCGGGGTTTCCTTCACGCCCAGATCGTGAGCGATCACGCCCAGCTGGGCCACCGCCATCAGGCCGCCGGTGACGGTGCCGATGAACATCGCCCACATCACCCAGAACACCGGTGTGCGGATGGCCTCGCCCAGCGTGTAGTCACGGCGGGTCTGGGCGACCTTTGTGGAGGCCTTGACCTGCTCCTTCTGCGGCATGCGCAGGAACAGCGAGGCGGCGATGATGAGGGCGCCCTGCAGCAGGCCGAACCAGAAGAAGGTGGTCTGATAGCCGCTGCTGTGGATCATCGCCGAGATCGGCAGGATGGTCAGGGCCGAGCCGGCGCCATAGCCGCCCGCCGTCAGGCCCACCGCCAGACCGCGCTTTTCCGGGAACCACTTCAGTGCGTTGTTGACGCAGGTGGCGTAGACGCAACCGACGCCGATGCCGCCGATGGCCGAACCGACATACAGCATGGCGAGAGAACCGGCATAGCTGTCGACGATCCAGGACAGGCCGGTGAAGAAGCCGCCGGCGGCGACGATCACGCGGGGGCCGTATTTGTCGATGAAATAGCCCTCGATCGGCGTCAGCCACGTCTGCACGACGACGAAGATGGTGAAGGCGGTCTGGATCGACGCGCGCGTCCAGCCATGGGTCGCCTGGATTTCCGGGACGAACAGCGTCCAGGCGTACTGGATGTTGGCGGCCGCCACCATGCAGACGATGCCGACGACGATCTGCGTCCAGCGGACCGCATCGGACACCGGCGGCGCCGATGCCGCCGGTTGTGAATTCATATGAGCCATCGTGCCTCCCGTTTAACTTGCCTGAGCCGGCGGCGCGGCCCCTCTCCCGGGGACCGGCACGCCAATCACGATTGCGGAATGACCCGGACGGACCGCTCTTGCTGACGGTTCCTTTCCGGAACTCGGCGCGGATGCCGACAATCGCTCGGAGTTCGATTGTCCCGATTTAGGAATGCCAGATATGTAATCTGGTATGCCAAAACCGGGGACAAAAAGACACCGACGGACGGATCGACGCCGTAGGCATACAGTCAGACAAAGTAAAACTTACAATTCGTGTCACGCCGGATGCCCGGTCCACACCAGTTCTTGTGCCCGATAATCCGGTTCAACGCCTGTTCTGCAAAAAGAAGCCGTGCCGGTACCTGCACGGCCCCCTCAAACGAGGGTGTGCAGTCTTAGGAGATAGATAGATGCCGCCGTTTCCATAAGGAACCGCATCGGCGACACATGATCTTTTGCTCGGATTGTTTTGGAACTCAACAGTCCGTTTCGTCTTTCCGCATGATGGAAAAACATGGATGGCGGCCTTGGAACGCAAGGGATGCGTCACCACCGACCGCTGGGCATGGTCGGCAAAAAATGGAACTCGGGGGATTGAAACAGCGGACCGGTCACCCCGGGGGATGGGGCTGCGGCGTCCGTCCCTGCGGTCAGGCCGGGTGGCGGACCGTCAGGAAGGCGACGCGGGTATCGCCATAGCGGCGTTCATCGACCGCCGTGAAAGCGTCGGGAAGAGGCAGGGGGTCGCGATCGGCAACCTCAACCACCGCGAGCGCGCCGTCCGCCAGCCAGCCGGCGCGCAGCAACCCTTCCAGCGCGCGCGGCGCCAGCCCCTGGCCATAGGGCGGGTCGAGGAAGGCCAGCATGCAGGCACGGGATGCCGGGGGTGGCTTGGTGGCGTCGGCGCGCAGGATTTGCGCGTTCGCCACCTCGTGCAACGCCTCGACATTGGCGCGCACGGCGTCCAGCGCCGGCCGACCCATGTCGAGGAAGCCGCACCAGGACGCCCCGCGCGACAGGGCTTCCAGCCCCA
>CBFGPE010000167.1:0-13909 GCA_965650625.1 uncultured Azospirillum sp.
GCGATGAAGGCTTCCGGCCACAGCGTGTCGGTCGAGATCATGCCGTGGGCGCGTGCGCTCGACACCGTGCGCGAGGGCGGGGCGGACGCCATCTTCACCGCCTACAAGACGCCGGAGCGCGAGCAGTTCCTGACCTACTCCACCCAGGTGCTGGTGCCGCAGGTGGTGTCGCTGTTCGTCGCCAAGGACAGCCCGGTCAGCTTCGACGGCGACCTGTCCAAGCTGGCCGACCGCAAGTTCGGCGTGGTCAACCAGATCAGCTATGGCCCGATCCTCGACGACGCGATCAAGACCGGCGTGCTGCCGGCGGTGGAGAAGTCGAACGACAGCGACACCAACGTGAAGAAGCTGGTGTCCGGCCGCTTCGATGTGATGCCCAGCAACCGCTATGTCGCGCAGTATTTCCTGAAGCAGGCGGGTGCCTTGGACAAGGTGAAGGAGCTGACCCCGGCGGTGCAGGAGATCCCGAGCTACATCGCCTTCACCAAGGCGCGCGACACCAGCAAGCTGCGTGACGACTTCGACAAGGGCGTCGCGGCGATGAAGGCCAGCGGCGCCTATCAGCAGATCCTGGACAAATACGCCCGCTAACCGCAGGGCGCTTTCCCTTCGACCAGATTCCGAGAAGCCGCCATGAGCGTGACCACATCGTTTCCGGCCCCCGTTCTGCGGGCGGCCGGCGACAGCGCCCTGATCGTCGAGTTGGGCGACGGCATCGCCCAGAACCTGAACGCCGCCGTCCACCGGCTGGACCGCCGCATCGCCGACGCCGGCCTTCCCGGTATCGTGGAGACGGTACCGACATACCGCTCTCTCCTGGTGCAATTCGACCCGGCGGTGACGGCGGCGGAGCCGCTGGGGCAAGCGCTGCTGGGACTGGCGGCGGAGTTGACCCAGGCGGCGGCGGAACCGCAGCTGCGCTGGATCGTGCCGGTCTGTTTCGGCGGTGGCCATGGCGAGGATCTGGACGAGGTGGCGCGCCGGTCGGGATTGAGCGCGGAGGAGGTGGTGCGGCTGCACTGCACCGCCGACTACCGCGTCTATATGCTGGGCTTCTCTCCCGGCTTCGCCTATCTCGGCGGATTGCCGGAGCTGCTGCACCAGCCACGGCGCGAGAATCCGCGCATGGTCACCCCGGCGGGCAGCGTCATGCAGGGCGGGGCGCAGGCGGCGATCTCCCCCATCGCGATGCCCAGCGGCTGGCACCTGCTGGGCCGCACCCCGGCGCGAACCTTCGATCTTAAACGAGAGCCGCCCTTCCTGTTGGCGCCGGGCGACCGCATCCGCTTCACCGCGATCAGCGCCGCCGAGTTCGACCGTCTGGAGGGGATAAGCGGCTACCTGCCCGACTGCGAGACGGTGACCGCACCCACCGCCCTGCTGCAGGGAGCCGCCGCATGACCAGCCATCTGCGTGTCGTGACCGCAGGTCCCAGCTCCACCCTGCAGGATCGTGGGCGGACCGGGTATCAGCGCTATGGCGTCTCGGTCGCCGGGGCGGCCGATCCGCTGTTGCATGCCGTCGCCAACGCCCTTGTCAGCAACCGGCCTGGCGAGGGGGCGGTGGAGTTCACCCTCAGCGGCGACAGCATCGTCGTGGAAGGCGGGCCGGTGCGCGTCGCCGTCGCCGCCGACGCCGAACTGACGGTCGATGGCGAACCGGCCCCGGCCTGGACCAGCCTGCGCCTGACCGATGGGCAGGCCCTGCGCATCGGCGCCTTGCGCAGCGGCATGCGCGGCTATTGGGCGGTGGAGGGCGGCTTCGCCCTTCAGCCGGTGCTGGGCAGCGTCGCCACCCACATACGGAGCCGTATGGGCGGGTTGGACGGCGGTGCGCTGAAGGCCGGCGACCGTCTGCCGCTGGCCCTGGATCAGGCGGCGGACAGGGGAGAGCGCTGCCTCGACCCATCACTGCTGCCGGCACGCGGCGGGCGGCTGCGCGTCATGCTGGGTCCGCAGCAGGATTACTTCACCCCGGCCGGGATCGAAGCCTTTCTGGAAGAGGACTACACCGTCAGCCACGAGGCCGACCGCATGGGCTGCCGAATGGACGGCCCGTTGATCGAGCATGCGCGCGGCTTCAACATCACCTCGGATGGCATTCCGCTGGGCGCCGTGCAGGTGCCGGGGACCGGGCGACCCATCGTGCTGCTGGCCGACCGCCAGACCACCGGCGGCTATCCCAAGATCGCCTGCGTCGTCGGGCCGGACGTCGCGGCGCTGGCGCAGATGCGGCCGGGCGAACGGCTGCGCTTTACCGCCGTCGATGCGGCGGAAGCCGGCCGCATCCAGGCCCGTCATCGCGAGATGGTGGACGGCCTGCCGGCGCTGCTGCAATCGGCCGGCGGCTTCGCGCTGTACGACAGCGGCCGGTTGCTCGGCTTCAACCTGATCGGCGGCGCCGTCACCGGCTGGGACTGATCCCGCCGCTTTCCGTCACCGACAATGGAGGTCTCCCGATGCTGCAGCGTGTGGGCCGTACCCTTGCCATGCGTGTCGTCGTTCCCATCGCCCTGATGGTCACGGTCATCAGCGCGACCGGTATAGCCGCCGTCGTCACCGTCAACCGCGAGGATGCCCGCACCGCGTTGGAGGACCGGGCCGCCGTTACCGTCCGCGTCATCGCTGGCGGGCTGGCGGAGCCGCTGTGGAACGTCGATGCCGAATCCGCCGCGGCGCAGCTGGCGGCTCTGTCCAACGATCCCGATTATCTCGGCAGCCGGGTGCTCGACCCCAAGGGACAGCTCTTCGCCAAAAGCGGCGACGTGTCGGACGGCGACCCGTCGGTGCTGGTCCGCCGCGCCGACATCCGGCGCAAGACCGGTGCGCGTGTCGATACGCTCGGCACGGTGGAGATCCACTTGTCGCCCCGCCGCGCCGAACGGCAGGCGGCGGAGCGGGCTTGGCTGCTGGCCGGTGGCGGGCTGGCGGCGCTGGTGGCGCTGTGCGGCGTGCTGTTCCTGATGGTGCGCAGCGCCACCCGGCCCATCGTCCGCCTGACCGGGGTGATGACCAGGCTGGCGGCCGGCGACGGCGCGGTCGATGTGCCCTCGCTCGACCGCCGCGACGAGATCGGCCGCATGGCCGAAGCCGTCCAGGTCTTCAAGGAGCAGGGCGCCGCCAAGCAGCGGCTGGAGGCCGAACAGGTCGCGTTGTGCCGGCAGGCCGAGGCGGAGCGGCATGCCGCCATCGCCGCTGTCGCCGACGATTTCGAACGGCGCGTCGGCAGCGTGCTGGGCGAGGTGCTGCGCACCACCGACGGCATGGGCACCGCAACCCGCAACCTTGCCGACGTGGCGGAGCAGAACGGGGAGGTCAGCCGGCAAGCCGCCGGCAACGCCGCGGCGGTGAACGCCTCGGTCGACGGCATGGCCGCAGCGGTGGACGAACTGGTGGCGTCGATCCGCGAGATCTCGGTCCAGGCCCAGCATTCGCAATCCATCGCCGACGAAGCGTCGCGCCGGGCATCGCGGGCGACGGAGCAGGTGGCGGGGCTGGTCCAGGCGTCCGACCGGGTGTCGGCGGTGGTGACGTTGATCCACGCCATCGCCAAGCAGACCAATTTGCTGGCGCTGAACGCCACCATCGAGGCCGCCCGCGCCGGGGAGGCCGGCAAGGGCTTCGCCGTCGTCGCCGGCGAGGTGAAGGCGCTGGCGACCCAGACCGCCAAGGCGACGGAGGACATCGAGACGCAGATCCGCGCCATCCAGGGCTCCACCGGTTCCGCCGCCGACGAGATCGTTGAAATCGCCCGCGTGGTGGAAAGCCTCAGCCAGATCAGCGCCTCCATCGCCGCGGCGGTGGAGGAGCAGAATGCGGCGACGGCAGAGATCGGTCGTGGCGTTGCTGAGGCGGCGGAGGGGGTGCGCGCCCTGCTGGGCGACGTCAACACCACCTCCGACGTGGCGGGGCAGACCGGTGCCGCATCCAACCAGTTGGACGGTGCCGCCGGCATGCTGGCGGAGCAGATGGGGGCGATGCGCAGCGAGGTTGCCGGCTTCATCCATTCCCTGCGACAGTCGGAGGCGGCGTGAAAACGCACTGTCGTTTTCATGCCCGTTATCTTCCATGAGTGAACTGCGAGAACTGCCATGCCGAGCATCGATCTGAACTGCGACATGGGGGAAGGGTACGGCGCCTGGACCATGGGCGACGACCGGGCGATGCTGGACATCGTCACCTCCGCCAACATCGCCTGCGGCTTTCATGCTGGCGATCCCACCATCATGGCCGACACTGCCCGGCTGGCGGGAGAGAAGGGCGTGCGCATCGGCGCCCATCCCGGTTTCGAGGACCGCCCCGGCTTCGGCCGCCGGGTGATCCGCGGCATCACCACCACGGAGGTCGAACGGCTGGTCGCCTATCAGGTCGGCGCGCTCCAGGCCTGTGCCGCGCTGTCGGGCCAGAGGGTGACCCATGTGAAACCGCACGGCGCGCTCTACAACATGGCGGCGGTGGAGCCCGATCTGGCCGGCGCCATCGCCCGCGCGGTCAAGGCGGTTGACCCCGCCCTGCTGTTCGTCGTCCCGCCGCTGAGCGCCATGGAGCGCGCCGGGCAGGATGTCGGCCTGCGCGTCGCGCGCGAGGCCTTCGCCGACCGCACCTATGAGGATGACGGCACGCTGACGCCGCGGACGGTGGCCGGATCGGTGATCCACGACCCGGATCTGGCGGCGGCACGGGTGGTGCGGATGGTGCTGGACGGCGCGGTGGAAAGCCGCCACGGCACCCGGTTGCCGATCGTCGCCGACACCATCTGCGTCCATGGCGACACGCCGACCGCCGTGGCGATGGCGGCGACTGTCCGACGCGCGCTGGAAGAGGCGGGGGTGGCGGTTCGGGCGGTGGGGGTGTGACTGACTCGGAGCATTCGTAAGCCCCCTCCGTAAGCTTCCCGCAATACGCGAGCCGTGACCCATCTTTGCATCGCAGCATGCCAAGATCAGGTCACAGTTTTGTCAGAATTTTAGACGAACATCCGCCAAACGAGAAAGGATACACACGGCCGTGTCGACCAATATGGATAGTCGATCCTCGGCCAAACAGCACAGGTCTTGCCCATGCAACGACGAATTTCCATGCCTATTCTGGCGGCAGTGGCGATTTTTTCGGTCGGCGAGGCATCTGCTGATATTCTCTACCAAAAGGGTAGTGTTGCAGATCAGCGACATTTCTTGCAGGTCGATGTCTCCTGGGGAGAGCTGGAGATCGGGCAGACCGAAAGCGCCCGCAACCGGCTGGTGGGATCGTCGATCCTGCCGCTGTCCACCGGGGCTGGCGCCAACTCGGCGAAACTGACCTATTATACTCCGCCGTTGCGGGGGTTCGAGGTGGGGGCCAGCTATACACCGATGCCGCGCGGCAATGGCGACATGCCCGATCCGCGCGAAGCAATGCATTTGGTCGAGGCCGCGGTTCGCAAGACCATGCAGCTCGGCACCGTCAGCGGCCGGCTGACCGCCGGCACCAGCTGGGCGCGGGTGCGCAGCGACAGCCGGCGGCTGCCCCGACAATCCTGGATCGTCGGCACCCAACTGGCCTGGAAGAACGTGACCCTTGACGGCGATCTGCGCCAACGCGACGAGGCGGACGGCGCCTCAGTTCGCAGCCTGAACGCGGCGCTGGCCTATGGCAGCGACGACCTGACCCTGTCGCTGAGGGTGCGGCGGACGGTTCCTTACGAAGGCGTCGCCGGCGGCCATTATCTGGCCGACCTGACCTATCACATCACGCCACGCTGGCAGGTGATGGCCGACACTGACATCGACACCAGCGCCGATTCCCTGGCCGCCGTGGTGAAAGTCGGCGCGCGGCTGCTGTTCTAGCGGGCTACGCGGCGAGCAGGGCGGCCAGCCGGTCGGCCGCCTCGTCCACCGCCGCCGCCGTCGTGCCGCGGCCAAGGCCGAAACGCAGGCTGGCATGGGCATCCATGACGGAGAGGCCGAGCGCCAGCAGCACATGCGACGCCTCGCTCGCGCCGCTGTGGCAGGCGGAGCCGGTGGCGACGGCAAGCTCCGGCAGATCCAGCAGCCGGTCGGCGGCGTCGATGCCGGGAATGGTGACGTTCAGGCAGCCGGCCAGCCCATCCGCCGCGCCATTGCGTCGGATGCCGGGCAGGCGGCTCTGCAACCTTTGCCAAAGCCGGTCGCGCAGGTCGCCGATGCGCCGGGCATCCTCCTCCCGCCGTTCGCGGGCCAGCCGGCAGGCAACGCCCAACCCGACGCAGAGCGGCGTCGGCAAGGTTCCGCCCCGCAGGCCTCGCTGCTGCCCGCCGCCGGGCGAGGCCGGCACGGGCCGGAAGGGGCGGCGGACGATCAGGGCGCCGATCCCCATCGGTCCGTAGAGCTTATGCCCCGACAGGCTGAGACCGTGGATCCCCAGTGCCGCCATGTCGAGGGCGCGCGTGCCCAGGGCCTGCACGGCATCGCTGTGCATCGTCGCGCCATGGCGCGACGCCACCGCCGCCAGCTCGCCCAGCGGCTGGACCGTCCCGACCTCGTTGTTGGCGGCCATCACCGACACCAGCGCGGGCTTCGGCATACCGGCCAGGGCGTCGTCAAGAGCGGCGGGATCGACCCGGCCGCCGGTATCCACCGGTAGGATCGCCACCGCATGGCCGCGTCGCCGCAACTCCGGCAGGCAGCCCAGCACGCTGGCATGCTCCACCACCGAGACGACGCACCCGCCACCCGCTGGTACGCCCCCCAGCAGCGCCAGCGTGTTGGCCTCTGTGGCGCCGGAGGTGAAGACCACCTCGCCCGGCTGCGCGCCGACCAGGGCGGCAACCTCCGCCCGCGCCTCGGCGATGGCGTCGGCGGCGCGCCAGCCGGCCGGATGGGCGGCATGGGGGTTGCCGACCGCTTGCGCGCGCATCCAGGGCAGCATCGCCTCGTGAACCTGCGGGTCGAGCGGTGTCGAGGCCAGATGGTCGAGATAGATCATGGCGCCCAGTATCGCGCCATCGGCGGCGGAAGGGGAGGAGGGATGTCCTTCTCCCCTTCAGTTTGGTCACTGCGACGGCTGGTCCGGCCGCTCTGCCGGCCGTTCAGCCGATTGCGCGGCGTTGCTGCCGCTGACGCGCCAGACGGCGTTGCCGACATCGTCGGCCACCAGCAGCGCGCCCTTGTTGTCCAGCGTGACGCCGACCGGGCGGCCCTGCGCCTTGCCGTCCTTGTCGAGGAAGCCGGCCAGCACGTCGACCGGGTCGCCCGCCGGCTTGCCGTTCTGGAAGGGCACGAAGATCACCTTGTAGCCGCTGGCCGGCTCGCGGTTCCAGGAGCCGTGCTGGCCGATGAAGGCGCCCTGCTGCAGGTTCGGCGGCAACTCGCCGGGTTTGGAGAAGGTGAAGCCGAGCGAGGCGGTGTGCGGACCCAGCGCATAGTCGGGCGGGATCGCCTTGGCGACGAGGTCGGGGCGCTGCGGCTCCACCCGCTGGTCGACATGCTGGCCGTAATAGCTGTAGGGCCAGCCGTAGAAGGCGCCGTCCTTCACCGAGGTCATGTAGTCGGGGACGAGGTCACTGCCGATCTCGTCACGCTCGTTGACGGAGGTCCACAGCTCGCCGGTCACCGGATTCCAGTCCATCCCGTTCGGGTTGCGCAGGCCCGACGCGAAGATGCGGTGCGCGCCGGTCTTCAGGTCGATCTCCCAGATGGCGGCGCGGCCCTGTTCCGCCTCCATCCCGTTCTCGCCGACATTGCTGTTGGAGCCGACGGTGGCGTAGAGCTTGCTGCCGTCGCGGCTGGCGATGATGTTCTTGGTCCAATGGTGGTTGATCGGCCCGGCCGGCAGGTCGACGATTTTCACCGGCTTGGCGGTGATCTTCGTGTCGCCCTCCTTGTAGGGCACCTTCACCACCGCATCGGTGTTGGCGATGTAGAGGTCGTTGCCGACCAGCGCCATGCCGAAGGGTGAATAGAGCCCCTGCAGGAAGGGTTCGCGGACATCGGCCTTGCCGTCGCCGTCGGTGTCGCGCAGCAGGGTGATGCGGTCGGCGCTGGGCGTCTTGGCGCCGGCCTTGCCCATCACCAGCCCCATGACCCAGCCCTTGATGCCCTTGCCGTCCTCCGGCTTCGGCGGGGCGTTGGTCTCCGCCACCAGAACGTCGCCGTTGGGCAGGGCCAGCAGCCAGCGCGGATGGTCCAGCCCGGTGGCGAAGGGGGTGACGCTCAGCCCCTGGGCCGCGACCGGCTGCGCGCCCTGCGGCCAGCCGACGGCGTCGGCGATGTTGACCGTGGGGATCAGCGAGGAATTCGGTTCCGGCAGGGTCGGGTTGGGACCGGTGCCGGCCGACACCGGCAGCGTCGCCTGATCGCCGCAGCCGGCGAGCGACAGGACCGCGACCGTCGCGGAAAGCATGAGGGCTGGCCGTATGGTGCTGTGCATGCGCCGAAATCCCGCGTCTGTGGGCGTGGAGGGAGTACCCACGGTCAACGGTGCCGCCGATGCGTTGGTTCCGTTGCGGACGTCAGTGTGGCCGGGCGAGCGCCCGCAGCTCCGCCGCCAGGGCGGCGGCCAGCCGGTTGCCGTCGCACAGCGGGCCGGCGGCCATGCGGCTGCGCAGGGTTCGGCGCAGTTCCGCCAGCCGCTGCGGGTCGGTGGCCCAGGCGACGGCGCGCTCCACATAGTCCGCCGGGTCGGAAGCGATGCAGCCCTCGACCCCCGCCACGGTCAGGAAGGCCAGCGAATGGCGGCTGGAGAAGGTCTCTCCCGGCAGGGTGATGACCGGCACGCCCATCCACATCGTCTCAAGCGTCGTGGTGCTGCCGGAAAACGGGAAGGGGTCGAGCGCCACGTCGACCGACGCGCAGCGGCGCATGTGGTCCAGGCTGTTGGTGGCACCGACCATCGTCACCCGGCCGGGGTCGATGCCGGCGGCGGCCAGCCGGCCGCGCCACAGATCGGCGGTGGCGGGACAGGACAGCGCCTTGGTCTTCATCAGCAGGCGGGACTCCGGCACCCGCTGCAGGATGACCGCCCAGGCCGCCAGCACGCCGTCGTTCAGCTTGGTCAGGATGTTGAAGCTGCCGAAGGTGACCGGCCCGCCCGACAGGCTGGGCGGCGGCGTCAGCGGAAGCTCGTCGTCGTCGCCGGGCGGATCATAGGCGATGAAGGCCTCGGGCATGCGCAGCACCCGCTCCGCATAGAAGGCCTCCATCCCGTCGGGCACATGATGGCGGTCGGCGACCAGCGCATCCATGGCGGCGAGCCCGGTGGTCGCCATATAGCCGGACCACGCGACCTGCACCGGCGCCGGCTTGCGCGCGAAGACGCCGGGACGGCCGAGGGCGTTGTGGCCGGCAAGGTCGATCAGCACGTCCGGCCGGTCGTGGCGGATCCGGCTCGCCACCTCGGCATCCGGCAGGCCGGCGACCGGAGTCCAGCGTGCCGCCGCCTTGCGGAATCGGCCGGTCACGTCATCGGACTCGGTCTGGTTGGCGTAGAGCAGCAGGCGGATGTCGTGGGCAGGCAGCGCCTCCACCGTGCGGACGGCGAACAGGCCGGCGGGGTGGCGGCGGAAATCGCCGGACAGGATGGCCACTGTCAGCGGTCCCCTTAGACCCTTGGCGGCGGCAGCCGCCTTGCCGGGCTTGACCCAGCGCCCGCGGTGGGGGGCGCCATGGACGCGGTCCCAGTCTCGATGCGCCTCCAGCACCGCCGCCGCCGTCACCCCCGGCCGGAACAGCAGGAGATAGGCCTGGTTGGAGCGCACGTCGGCCAGCGCGGGATCGAGCGCCAGCGCCCGCCGGTTGCCCAGCTCCGCCGCATCGAGCAGCCCTTGGCCCTGCCGCACCAGCGCGAGGTTGGCATGCGCCTCCGCCAGCGCCGGGTTCAGCGCCAGCGCCGCGCGGTAGGCATCGGCCGCGGCGCCCAGCCGATCTGCGCGCTGGCGCACCTCGCCCAGCCGCAGCAGGCAGTCGGCCAGATCCGGTCGGGCCGTCACGGCATGGCGGGCGGCACTCTCCGCGCCATCGCGGTCGCCCAGCGCCAGACGGGCGGCGGCGAGGTTGGACAGGGCGGGCGCATGGTCGGGGCGCAGAGCCAGCGCGCGGGCCAATGCCGCCGCCGCGTCCCGCGGCCGGTCCAGCGCCAGCAGCAGGCCGCCACGGTTGGCATGCGCCTCGACGAAGGTCGGATCGTCGGCCAGGGCGGCACGGTAAGCGTCGTCAGCCTCCGGCCGCTGGCCGAGGGCGGCCAGCACGTTGCCAAGGTTGAAGCGGGCGCGGGCATAGCCGGGGCGGCGCGCCGCCGCCTGCCGGAAGGCGGTCGCCGCCTCCTCCAGCCGGCCGAGCGCCTCCAGCGCGTTGCCCAGATTGTAAAGCGCCTGGGCGAATTCCGGCCGCAGGCGGACGGCCTGCCGGTGGGCCGTCACCGCCTCCTCCAGCCGGCCGAGCGCCTTCAGCGCGCTGCCGAGATTGTCGTGATAGTCGGCGACCCGGTGGTTGTGCTGGATGGCCCCGCGGATCAGCGAGACGGCGCGGTCGGGCTGGTCCGACTGCAGATGGACGACCCCCAGCAGGTGGGCGGCGTCGGCATGGCCGGGCATGGCGTCGAGCACGGCATGATAGAGGGCCGCCGCCTGGGCAAGCCGGCCGGCCTGATGATGCGCCACCGCGGCAGCCATCGCTTCCTGAATCGTCGCCATGACGACCGTCATACCGGTTGGCGGGGGCCGGTGCCAGCCCTTTCCCGGTGTAGTGTGCCAAGGTGTTGATGAGGGGTGTGATGGGCGTGTGATGGCGGCGTATGGACCACCCGTATCGCCGCCGCCGGTTTTCAACACTTGACCCGGCGGGCCGGGGCGGTCAGCTTGCCGGCCTTATACAGATCTCGGCCGATCTCCATGAACCGACTGCAACGGTACCTGTTCCGCAACCTGCTGATCGCCACGCTCTATTCGACCGCCGGACTGACGCTGACCATCTGGCTCAGCCAGTCGCTGCGCCTGATCGAGATCGTGGTCAGCGCCGGCGCGCCGATGGGCATGTTCCTGTGGCTGCTGCTGCTGACCGTGCCGACCTTCCTCGGCATCGTGCTGCCGCTGGCGCTGGTCGGGGCCATTCTGTTCACCTACAACAAGATGGCGACGGACAGCGAACTGGTTGTGATGCGCGCGGCCGGCGTCGGTCCCTTCTCGCTGTCGAAGCCGGCGCTGGTTTTGGCGGTGGGGGTGATGGCCGTCGTCTTCACGCTGAACATCTGGATCACCCCGGCCGCCCACCGCGAGCTGGTGCGGATGGAATACACGGTGCGCAGCGACTATTCGCAGCTGTTCCTGCGCGAGGGCGTGTTCAATGAGGTCGGCGACCGTTTCAGCGTGTTCCTGCGCGACCGGGACGCCGACGGCAACCTGCACAAGGTGCTGATCCATGACGGCCGCCAGCCGGACAGGCCGGTGACGATCATGGGCGACCGCGCGGTGATGCAGACCGGGCCGGAGGGCACGCGCTTCGTCGTCTATGACGGCAACCGGCAGGAGCTGGACCGCAAGACCAACCGGCTGTCGCAGCTGTTCTTCGACCGCTATGCCGTGGACCTGAAGGCGGTGGCGCCCCAGGCGGCGGAACGCTGGCCCGACGCCCGCGAACGCACCACGGCGGAGCTGATGGACGGCAACGTCCCGGCCCAGGACGACCGCATGCGCCGGGGCCTGATCGCCGAACTGCACCACCGCTTCTCCTCGCCGCTGCTCGCCCTGACCTACGCGCTGGTGGCGCTTTCGGCGCTGCTGTCGGGCGAGTTCAACCGGCGCGGCCAGTCGTCGCGCGTCACCATCGCCGTGCTGCTGGTGATGGGGCTGCAGGCGGGAGCGCTGGGGCTGACCAGCCTCGCCGGCAAGGCGACGGTCTTCGTGCCGCTGATGTACGCCATGCCGCTGGTGGCGCTGCTGCCGGCCCTGTGGGTGATGTCGCGCGGCCTGAGCCTGCGGCCCGGACGGCGGAACGGCGCGCCGGATGGTGCCTCTTCCGGACATGATGCTGCGGCCGGGCCCGCGTCATGAGCCGCATCCTCTTCATCACCTCCAACCGGCTGGGCGACGCGGTGCTGTCGACCGGGCTGCTCGACCATCTGACCCGGACCTATCCGGGAGCGCGGCTGACCATCGCCTGCGGGCCGCTGCCGGCGCCGCTGTTCCGCGCCGTGCCGGGGCTGGAGCGGCTGATCCCGCTGGCCAAGCGCTCCTATGCGCGGCACTGGCTGCGGCTGTGGCTGGAGTGCGTGGGCACGCGCTGGGATCTGGTGGTCGATCTGCGCAACTCGGCGGTCGGGCGGCTGGTGCCGGCCCGGCGCCGCGCCTTCCACGCCAAGGCCGTCCGCCCGATGCACAAGGTGGAGGAGAATGCCGCCGTGCTGGGCCTGTCGCCGCCGCCGGCCCCGCGGCTGTGGATCGACGCGGCGGCGAGGGAGCAGGCCGACGCCCTGATCCCCGCCGGGACCGGCCCCTTCCTCGCCATCGGGCCGACGGCCAACTGGCTGGGCAAGGAATGGCCGGCCGATCGTTTCGCCCGGCTGGCGCTGCGCCTGACGGGGGAGGGCGGGCCGCTGGCCGGCGCGCGGGTTGCGGTGCTGGCCGCCCCGCCGGAGCGCGAGCGGGCGCGGCCCGTGCTGGACGCGCTGGGATCGAAGGCCATCGACCTGACCGGCCGCACCGACCCGATGGCGGCGGCCGCCTGCCTGGAGCGGGCGGCGCTCTATCTAGGCAACGACAGCGGGCTGATGCACATCGCGGCGGCGGCGGGCGTGCCGACCGTCGGACTGTTCGGCCCCGGCTACCCCGCCATCTACGGTCCTTGGGGGCCGCGCGGCCGGGTGGTGACCAGCAGCGTGCCGCAGGCGGATTTGCTGGCCCGCGTCGCCGCCGACCCCGACGACCGCAACCTGATGGACGGCATCGGCGAGGAGCGGGTGGTGGAAACCGCAAGTGAACTCCTGTCCGAAACGCATAGGACTTGTGACCAGTTTGCGGCAAGGGCCTGCGGACCGGCCGAAGTACCCCCGTTGCGTTGACAAAGCCCCTCGGATAACCGACACTTCCGCGACGAAGCAAAGGGGCAGGTCCGCCCCACCGGATGGGTTTTCCCCCGAGGGTTTGGAATGAAGCCGACTCCCACCTACGCCAACAAGCCGACCTCGGACAATCCGCGCGACGTCGAGGCTTGGGCCCTGGCGGAAGCGGCGCGCCGTATCATCGCCGCCAGCCATGCCAAGGACGAAAAGGCCTACCGCGAGGCTCTTCAGCTGAATCAGCGCCTGTGGACGATCTTCCAGGCGGCGATCACTGAAGAGGATTGCGGCCATCCGCCGGAGGTCCGCACCAACATCGCGGCCCTGTCGTTGCTGGTCGACCGCGAGACGACCAACCGCCTGATCGACCTGGATTTCGCCAAGATCGATACGCTGGTCAACATCAACCGCAACGTCGCCAGCGGCCTGACCGCCCAGGGCCAGTTCATCGCCGCCCAGCAGGCGACCCAGCCGCACCCGGGCACGCCGCAGGCCGCCGCTCCGCAGGCGCCCGCCGCCCAGACCGCTCCGGCTGCCGCCCCGGCGCCGGGCCAGCCGCCCGCCGGCATGCGCCCGGCCGTGCCGCCGCGCCCGATGACGGCCCCCGAAGCCGCCCCGGTCAACCGCGAGTCCCTGCGCATTTCGATCTGAGCGGGTTGATATCGACAGCAAAAAGGCCGGCGCCCCATCGGTGCGCCGGCCTTTTTGCTTATTTTCAGACTTCTTACGTTTCAGAGCGCCTCTCGGTCGTCATTCCCGCGAAGGCGGGGATCCAGGCTTACCCATTGGTTTCGCTTGGGAAACACTGGCTTCCCGCCTTCGCGGGAATGACGGCCGAGGAGGGGAGAGCCGGGAACCGCCCTCACTCCGCCGGAACCTCGCGTTCCAGTTCCTCCAGCCAGATG
>CBFGPE010000168.1:0-13640 GCA_965650625.1 uncultured Azospirillum sp.
GTTTTGGGAAACTGGTGAGGCGTCGCCTCAGAACAGCCCCTGCGCCTCGCGCGCGTAGTCCAGCAGCTTTTCCACCGACCGCGCGCGGTCGGCCGTTTCGGCAAAGCGCGTCCGTGCAGCCTCAGCCGCCCGTGTCCGTACGGCCGGATCCTGTCCAAGCGCCGCGGCGCGCTCCAGGAAGGACGTCTCGTCGGCGACGGTCATGCCCGGCCCAACCACACCGGCGACGTCACCCCGAGCGTAGGTCACCACCGGCAGGCTGTCCGCCAGTGCGAATGCGGCGCTGCCGCCGCCGCCCTGGCGCGGCGGGTTGAGGTAGGCCGTCGCCACGCCGTACAGCCCGCGAATGCCTTCGACATGGCCCAGCGCACGCATCCGCGCCGCGTTGCGGGTGGCGGCGATCCGGGCGGGCAACTCCGACACCGCGCCGGCGAAGGCGACCTGCCCATCCGGCACGCGGTCGAGAAGGCGGTCGAGCGTCTCCAGGAACTCCGGCCCGACCTCCTGGTCCAGGCGGTTGCCGACCACGACGTAAAGCGGCTCGTCCGCAGGCAGGCCGAACTCCGCGCGGCTGCGTGCGGGACCGGCGGCGGGCAGCGTCCAGCCGAAAGAGAAGGGACGGAAGCGCGCCCGCGCCTCCTCAGGCCAGCCGGCGGCATCGTCCTCCGGCGCATAACCCAGCAGAAGGGTGGCGAGCGAGGGCGACAGGCCGCTGGAGGTCGGCAGGAAGACCACCGGGCGGCTGCCGGCGAACAGGTCGGCCACGGTGTTGGACCCGCCGAAGGCGACGATCACGTCGGGGTCGAACCGCTCCACCGCGTCGACGATGGCGGTCAACTTCTCCTCGTCGAAGCGCGGCTGCGGGAAGGACAGCATACGGACATTCGCGCCCTGGGCGGAGATGGTCTGCTCGCCGTTATACTCCTCGGTGACGTTGTAGCTGTATTCAGGGACGAAGCCGTTCTCCCCCTCCACCGCCATGGCATTGGGGTTGACGATGAGCACCTCGCAGCCATGGTCGTCCTGCAGCCGGCGGGCGTAATCGAAGGCATCGGCCGTGGGCTGGTGCCCCTCGCCCAGCATCTGATTGGTGATCAGAGCCACCCGCTTCACCGCCGCGCGCGGAGATGCCCGGCGCAGGCGGGCGTCCAGGCCGTAGCGGCGCGCGGTCTCCTCCACCAGAAGCCGGTAGAAACGGCGGAACTCGCCATTGGTGAAGGCACTGACGTCGCCCTTGCGCACATCGCCCTGGAACAGCCGCAGGGCGATGCCCCAATAGGCGTAATGCATGGAGGGTACGGAGAAGCGCAGGGGGTCTTCCAGCGCCGTGTTCACCAGGTTGCGGTAATAGGTGATGTCGCCGGTCAGCAGGAACAGCAGGGACTGGCGCCGCATCACGTCGCCCATCGTATAGCGCGCATCGACCTCCGCCGCGGCGGCGGCGCGGATGTCGTCGTCATAGCGGCGAATCAAATTCGCAAGCGCGCCGACATTGCCCCAACCCTCGCCTTCGTTGGTCAGCAGGCTGAGAGCGCGGGCGAAGCTGAGCGCCGCTTCGCGCTGTCGGCCGGAGGCGTGCAGGGCGTGACCCAGATTGGCATGGAACAGGGGAGAGCCGTCGTCGCCGGCCACCGCCTGGGCGATTCGGTCGACCGCCTCCTCCGCCCGGCCGGATTGCAAGGCGATGACCCCGAGCAGATGCAGGGCGTCCGGATGGCCGGGCGAAGCGTCCAGCACGTCGCGGTACAGCCGCTCGGCCTCCGCGGTGCGGCCGGCGCGGTGGTGTTCCGTCGCGACGGCCAACGTCTGCTCGATCTGGTCCATGATGCACGTCCTTGCTGTCGGGGCGGCCCCCATCCCCCGGAGACCGTCGTCCCATGCTGTTTACTCTGTTTTAGGGGACACGCGATCAACTTTCCGCATGCGTAGACCTACGACCATTCGGGGAGGCTGCGGCCGCGGCGTCATCCCCCGACCGACAACAGCCATTGCGGGCATCCTGGCACGGTGTCTTTTCTGGGGCCTGCTCGTCATAGGGGTCGCCACGGGGGGCGCCACGGGGGCCGGTGCGTCCGCGCCGACGGAGGTGGCGGTCAATGGGGCCTCCGGCGGGCCGTCGATCGCGATCAGCCTTGCCGACCGCCGGCTGTACCTGACCGGTCCCGACGGCGACGTCCGCAGCTTCCCGGTCGCCATCGGGCGTCCCGGCGTGCCGATCCCCGTCGGCGACAGCGCCATCCTGCGCAAGCGCCGCGATCCGACCTGGAGACCGACCGCGCACCAGCGGCGCGACAAGCCGTCGCTGCCGCGGGCGGTGCCGCCGGGGCCGAACAACCCGCTGGGCAAGTTCGCGCTCGACCTCGGCTGGCCCGCCATCGCCATCCACGGCACCAACGAGCCGGACTCGGTGGGCCGGCGGGCCAGTGGCGGCTGTTTCCGCATGCTGCCCGCGGACATCGAAACGGTCTTCGCGGCGACCGAGGTCGGCACGCCGGTGCGGGTGGTGCGGGACTCGCTCGGCGGGAACGCGCCGGAACGGCCGGCGCCCCCGCCGGCCCTCCCAGCGGCCCCACCACCGGCGAGGACGCTGCCGGTCGGGGTTCGTGCGGCCCCTCCGGTTGTAACGCGCCCAGTGCCGGTGGCCGTCGTGCCTGCTTCCACCATGTCTGCCGTGCCGCTGCCGTCGCCGGAGCCGCCACCTGCGCCGGTCGCCGATCCGCGTTGCGCCACGGTGACGGCACCGCTGCGGCGCATGATCTGCGACGTTCCCGCGCTTGCCCTGCTCGACGGCCGCGCCCGTGGGGCACAGGAGCGGTTCCTGGCCGGCATCGCCGATCCGGCGGCCCGTGCCACGGCATCCTACGATCTGATCCAGGACGAGCGCCGCTTCCACGAGCGGGTTGCCGCGCTGTGCTGGATCCGCGCCGGGACCGAGGGCGACCCGGCGGTGGCCGCGGCGGCGCGGTCCTGCCTGACCACGGCTCTCGAGCGCCGGCAGACGGACGTGGCGGAACGGATCGCCGGCCTGCGGCGTGGGATGCGGCTGGCCGGTCAGCCATAGCCGGAAAGACCGATCGGCAGTCGCCGCGGTCATTCTGGCTTGCCTGCATGCCTGCGGACTGCTAACCCGCAGAACCTAACCGTTCGGACAATCCGCCGCCCATGCCGATCGACTATTATCTGAACATCGCGGCCTCCGGCCTGCTGACCGGCCTGGTCTATGGGCTGGCGGCGCTCGGCCTGTCGGTCATCTTCGGCGTGGTGCGCGTCGTCAACTTCGCCCATGGCGAGATGATGGTGGCGGGTATGTACGGCGCCGTGCTGCTGGGCGGCTGGCTTGGGCTGGACCCGCTGCTGTCGGCGCCGATCATGGCGGCGCTGCTGTTCGTCTGCGGTTGGCTTCTGCAGCGCGGGCTGGTGAACAAGTTCGTCGAGCGGCCGGAGCACATGCAGTTCATCCTGCTGCTGGGCGTCGCCACCATCCTGGTCAACGCCATGCTGATGCTGTTCGGCCCCGATGCCCGCAATGTCCAGGTGCCCTACAGCTTCGACACGGTGGAGATCGGGCCGATGCTGCTGGACGCCGTGCGGCTGCGCGCCGGGGCGGCGGCCATCGTGGTGGCGGCGGCGCTGTTCGCCTTCTTCCGCTTCAGCCGGACCGGCAAGGCGATCCGCGCCTGCGCCGACAACCCGCTGGGCGCCCGCGTGGTCGGTCTGAACATCGACGGGCTCTATGCGCTGACCTTCGGCATCGGCGCCGCCGTGGTCGGGGTGGCGGGTGCGCTGATGACGCTGCTGGTCGATGCCCGGCCGCAGCTGGCGCCGGAATACACGCTGCTCAGCTTCATCATCGTCATCGTCGGCGGGTTGGGCAGTCTGCCCGGCGCGCTGCTGGGTGGCGTGCTGATCGGCATGTCGGAGGCGCTGGCCGGCTTCCTGCTGACGCCGTCCCTGAAATCCCTGTTCAGCTACGGGGTGCTGATCGTGGTGCTGCTGCTGCGCCCGCAAGGGCTGCTGGGGAAACGGTCATGAGCGGCCTTTCGGGAGTGACCGGGCGCGGCATTGTGCTGCTGGTGCTGGCGGCGCTGGGGCTGGCGGTGGCGCCCTTCGTCGCCGACCGCTATCTGGTGTCGGTTCTGACCACGGTGCTGTGGTTCGCCTATGTCGGACAGGCCTGGAACGTGATGATGGGCTTTTCCGGCCTGCTGTCGCTGGGCCATGCGCTGTATGTCGGCCTCGGCGCCTATGTCAGCGCCGCGCTGTTCGTCCATTTCGGCATCGGCCCGTGGGCCGGCATGGTGCTGGCGATGCTGGTCGCGGTGGTGGCCGGCTGCATCATCGGCTTCCTGGGCTTCCGCTTCGGGGTGAAGGGCGTGCATTTCGCCCTGCTGACCATCGCCTTCGCCGAGGTGGCGCGCATCGGCTTCGACCACATCACCTGGGTGGGCGGCTCCGGCGGGTTCTTCCTGCCGGTGGAGGCCGGGGCGAGCGATCCGCTGAACCTGCGCGGTTCGCCGGTGCTGTTCTATTACGTGGCGCTGGCGCTTGTCGTCGGGGCGCTGCTGCTGTCGCGGGTGCTGTTGCACAGCCGGCTGGGCTACCAGTGGCTGGCGGTGCGCGAGGAGCCGGACGCGGCGGAGGCGTCGGGCGTCGATTTGTTCCGCGCCCGCATGACCGCAGTGGCGGTGTCGTCCGCCCTGACCGCGCTGGGCGGGGTGTTCCAGGCCTTCTATTTCAACAACCTGTTCCCGGAGCAGGTCTTCTCCATGGGCCGCTCCATCGAGATCATCCTGCCGGCCATCGTCGGCGGCATCGGCACGCTGGTCGGCCCGATCCTGGGCGCCTTCATCCTGACCCCGCTGGGCGAGGCGCTGACCTTCCTGATCGAGGCCGGCGGGCTGGATTTGCCCGGCCTGAAGCAACTGTTCTATGGCGCGGCGCTGGTGGCGATCGTGGTGTTCCGGCCGGAGGGCGTCTGGCCTTGGCTTGCCCGCCGCCTGCGTCTTGTCCGTCAGCCTGGAGATTTCCGCCAGCCGGGGGAGGGTGCCTGAGATGGCCGCATTGCTTGAGGTCGAGGGCCTGTCGAAGCGCTTCCGCGGGCTGAAGGCGGTGTCGGAGGTCAGCTTCACCGTGCCGGAGGAGCGCATTCTCGCCCTGATCGGCCCGAACGGTGCCGGCAAGACCACCACCTTCAACCTGATCGCCGGAGTCTTCCCGCCCGACGAGGGCCGCGTCACGCTGAAGGGCCGCAATCTGACGGGGCTGAAGCCCAATCAGGTCTGCGCCGCCGGGATCGGCCGCACCTTCCAGATCGTCAAGCCCTTCGGCCAGCTGACGGTGGAGGAGAATGTCGTGGTCGGCGCGCTGGCCCGCGAGCGGTCGGTGGAGATGGCGCGCATCCAGGCCCGCGCGGTGCTGGAGCGGCTGGAACTGGCCGACCAAGCCAACCGCCCGGCGCGCAGCCTGACCTTGCCCGACCGCAAGCGGTTGGAGGTCGCCCGCGCGCTGGCCACCCGTCCGACCCTGCTTCTGCTGGACGAGGTGCTGGCGGGACTGCGTCCGACCGAGGTCGACCGGATGGTCGAGGTCCTGCGCGAGCTGAACCGGCGCGAGGGGCTGACGATCCTGATGATCGAGCATGTCATGCGCGCGGTGATGGCGCTGTCCGACCGCGTGGTGGTGCTGGACCATGGCGAGAAGATCGCCGACGGCATCCCGGCGGAGGTCGTCGCCGACCCCCGCGTCGTCGAATCCTACCTGGGCGCCGAAGCGCTGGACTGAACCCGGCTCGTCAGTTGCTGAGGTTCGCCGGGTCCTCGCGGAAGGTGACGGAGGCGACCTCGGCCGTCAGGGGGTGGCCGGGATAGGTGAAACGGCGCAGCCACTGGGTGTCGCCGGATGCGCTCCAGAAGCGCAGCATCAGTCGGCCCGGCATGCGCGGCAGCTGTTCCGGCCGGCCGGAGACCTGATGAACCGGCTTGCCGTCGACGGTCCAGACGATGCCGTCGGGCTTCCAGTCGAAGCCGTAGCTGTGAAAGCCCTTGGCGGCGTCGAACCCCAGATCGACCACCGCATTGCGGTGCCCGACGCCGTTGACGACGTAGCTGATCTCCAGCTTGGTGGTGTCCTTGCCGGCGATGCCCAGCGTGATCTCGTCCCAGGGATCGCCGAAGGGCGGGCCGGTGTAGTGGGAGACCGAGGTCATCACCCCGTCGGCCTTCACTGCCTTCAGCGACACCGTGTAGGCGCCGTAGCCGTAGAAGCGGTGTGTCGAATACTCGCCGCAGGAATAGCGGTCGTAGCCGGAAATACGGTCGTCCACCGTCAGGGCGAGGTGGCCCTTGCTGGAGGTGACGTTGGCGCGGCTCCAGGTGCAGTTCATGTGCCCGCCGGCCTTCCAGCCGTCCGACCGCTGCCAGCGCGAGGGATCGAAGGAGCCCGACGTCTCGCTGAAGCTGCCACCGATGTGGCTGAACAGCGCGTCCGCCAGCGCCGGCCCCGCGGTTACCAGCAGGGCCGCGAGACCGGCGCCGATCAGGGTGGTCCTCCGCACGCCGTATCCCGCTGCGATTCTCCGCATGGCCGTTCCTCCCGCTGCTGCCGGGCCGACCCGAAATTTCGGTCGGCCTGCACCCCGATATCGCGAGTGCGGGGCAGGGCGGCAACCGCGCGGGCGGGGTGCGCCCTCTCGCCAGCCGGTGTACCTCAGGGGATAGGCATCGGACCGTCAGACGTCGGTGACGCCACTTTTGGGGATGCGCACATCGCGGTGGACCGACATGCTGAGCAGCAGGCCGACGCCGATCATCAGCGTCATCATCGCCGAGCCGCCGTAGGACACCAGTGGCAGCGGGATGCCGACGACCGGGATCAGCCCCATCACCATCGCCACGTTGACGAAGACGTAGAGGAAGAACTGCGCGGTCATGCCGACGGCGACCAGCCTGCCGAACTGGCTGCGGCTGTTCAGCGCGATCACCCAGCCATAAATGAACAGCAGCACATAGAGGGCCAGCAGCGTGGCGGCCCCGACCATGCCGAACTCTTCCGCCAGGACGACGAAGATGAAGTCGGTGTGCTTTTCCGGCAGGAACATCAGCTGGCTCTGCGAGCCGGACATGAAACCCTTGCCGAACAGCCCGCCGGATCCCAGCGCGATCTTCGACTGCAGGATGTTGTAGCCGGCGCCGAGCGGATCGGTCTCCGGATCGAGGAAGGTGTAGACGCGCTGCTTCTGGTAATCGTGCAGGAACTCCCAGGCGATGGGGATGGCGCTGAGGCCACCGCCGATCACCAGCAGGAACTTCCACACCCGGACGCCGGCGGCGAAGAAGATGGCGCCGCTGCCCATGATGAGCAGCAGCGAGGTGCCGAGGTTCGGCTGCATCAGCACGAAGGCCACCGGCGTGAAGACCAGCAGCAGCGGCGGGATCAGCAGCAGCGGCCGGCCGATCTGGTCCAGCGTCACCCCGTGGAAATAGCGGGCGAGCGCCAGCGTCAGCGCCGGCTTCATCAGCTCCGACGGCTGCAGCTGGAAGAAGCCGAGGTCGATCCAGCGTTGCGCGCCCATGCCGATGCGGCCCATCAGCTCCACCGCGATCAGCAGGCAGAGCACGACGAAGAAGATGACGTAGGCCGATTTCATCAGGTGGCGGATGTCGACCAGCGCGATGCCCAGCATCAGGACCAGGCCGGGAATGGCGCGGACCAGCTGCGGCTGGGCCCAGGGCTTCCAATGGCCGCCGGCGGCGGAATAAAGCAGCCCGACGCCGACCCCGGTGATCGTGCAGATCAGCAGGACCAGCCCCCAGTTGATGAGCCTGAATTTCGTGCCGAGCGTCAGCTGCGACCGCTGCGGCTCCAGGCCGCCGGAGCCGAGATTGGAAAGAACCACGACCTTACGCCGATGTTGCCGGAAGGGACGGAGCCGGATCGGACCCGGCGGATCGGACCCCGAAAGAACGGGCGGGGCAAACCGTCCGGAGGGGGACCGGCGCGGATAATGCGGCAAGCGGTCCCGTGGGTAAAGGCGGCCGTGCGCCGGCCGTTTTTTCTAACCGGCTCCGCTTGCCGGATCAGGCGGGCGTCAGGCGGGCATGGGCACCGGATGTGTCGCTTCGGGGAAGAAGCGCACCTGATTGCGCCCGGCATGCTTGGCGTCATAAAGCGCGCTGTCCGACTGGGCCATCAGGTCGGAAAACTCGCTGTGCTCCCTGGTCAGGCTGACGCCGCCGATGCTGCAGGTCACCGTCACCCCGGCTTCCGCGGCGAGCTGGGCCAGCTGCCGTTCAATGGCGCTACGCAGACGCTCGGCCATCATCCGGCCGGCCTCCGCCCCGGTTTCGGGCAGCAGGATGGCGAACTCCTCTCCGCCGATTCTGCCCAGGGCGTCCTCACGCCGGATCTGTCCGGTGCAGCAGTCGACCACCGCCTGGATCACCCGGTCGCCGAAGGGGTGGCCGGCGCGGTCGTTGATCGATTTGAAGCGGTCGATGTCGAGAACCAGCACCGTCAGGTCCCGGGCGTAGCGACGGGCCCGGCGGAATTCGACCTCTCCCATCTCGAACAGGCGGCGGCGGTTCAGGGCGCCGGTCAGCCCGTCGGTGTGGGCGAGCTTGGACAGCTCGCGATTGAACTCGTCGCTGGCCATCAGGACATAATTGATCGCACCTATGACCGTTCCCAGAAGCGACAGCAGGAAGGTAATCCGCTCCACCCGGTCGTCCAGCATATGGGCGACCGGCGCCTCCTCCTGCGTCAGGCCGGCGGTCATACGGACCAGATAGACCGTAGCGAGCGCGGCGCACAGCACTCCGGTGACATAATGGGGGATTCCGCGTCCCTCGTAGCGGATGAGGACCTCGAACGCGATGCCCAACAACACCGCGCAGGTTGCCGCGCTCGTCAGGATGCGGACCGACGCGATGCCGCCGCCGGCAAGCAGAAGCAGCAGGCAGAGCGATGCCACCACCAGCCCGACGACCGCCGGCAGATAGGGCTTGGCCGGACGGCTCTGCAGATGGCGGACACTGGTGTAGTTCATCGTCAGTCCCGCCAGCCCCATGCCGTTGGCGAGTGGAATCAGCAGTTCCGGCGCCTGACCGGCGCGCAGCCCGGCGATGAGGAAAGCGGACCCCAGCAGGAATTTTCCATAAGAATAGGCGCGCAGGGATTCGCGGATATGCCGGGGATAGCGACCGGAGGCAACGACGATCGACAGTCCGACTGCAAAGCCAATGACGGTGATGACCTGCGCGATGAAGGTGGTCTCGTAATCCATCGGCCAATCCGTCACGCACCGTTACGCGGGTATGCCTTCCGCACGCTATAGGAAGCCTTTGCCGGTGACAAGCCGAAGGGGCGAACTCTGCGAATGGATTCCCGGCTACTGCGTCTCGATTGCCGCTGACGCCAACCGCGTGTCGTGAACGCTTGCCGTCAACTCTTGTCCGGGGCGTAGCCCCTGGCGAACAGGTCGACGGCGGCGTCGACGAAGCGCTCCAGCTCCTCGTCGCTCGGCCGTTCGCTCAGGCACAGCAGCAACTTCATGTGCATGTTGGCCTTCAGCAGCCCGAAGAACTGGTGGGTGGCGAGATCGCAGTCGGTGATCGCCAGTTCGCCCTTGTCCGCCATATGGGCCATGAACTGGCGCGCGCGCTGGAAGGTCTCGGCCGGGCCGCTTTCATAGAAGGCCTGGGCGAGCTGGGGCTGGCGCAGCACCTCGCCCAGCACCATCCGGTAGAGCCCCAGCGCCTTCGGGGAGGCGATGAAACGGACGAAGGTGCGGCCGATCAGGCGAAGCCCGTCTGCCGCCGGCAGGCGCATCGCCTCGTCCCAGATGCCCGCCATGACGGAGTTCGCGCATTCACAGGCGACCATCGCCCGGAACAGCTCCTCCTTGCTGCCGAAGTGCGCGTACAGAGTCGCCTTGGACACGTTCGCCTTCTTGGCGACAGCATCCATGCTGACGGCACTGTAGCCATGTTCCAGGAACAGGGCGCCTGCGGCGTTCATGATCTGCGCCGGCTTCGATCCTGCTTCGGGAGTGGGGGCAACCAATGTGGTCATGCGCGTCTCGCCAGAGTCCATGCTGCCTGAATCCATGTTCCTGGCCCCTACCGCGTTCCGCATCTCCCGACAAGCTCCCTGACACCAGTGGCCAAAAACTGAACCGTTCAGTTCGGCCTTGACAACAGATAGGGCATCGGCCATTTTCCGGCAAGACTAAACTGAACGGTTCAGTTTCTTTCCTGTGACGGCGCCGGCAAGAGCGCATCGGCGGGGATGCGGATTGGACCGCGGTGGATTGGGGATAGAGACAATGGCGAATGGCGTACGGAAGATCGTGCTGTCGGGCGTTGCGCTGGCTGTGCTGGCAGGTGGCGCCGTCGCCGGCGAACATTGGTGGACCACGGGCCGGTTCCTGGAGTCGACCGACAATGCCTATGTGCAGAGCGACATCACCGTCGTCAGCCCGAAGATTTCCGCCTATGTCCGCGACGTGAAGGTCGCGGAGAACCAGTTGGTGCGGACGGGCGACGTGCTGGCGGTGCTGGACGACCAGGATTTCCGTGCCAAGGTGGCGGAGGCAGAAGCCGCCGTCACCGCGCAGAAGGCGGCGCTCGGCACGCTGGACAGCAAGCTGGAGCTTCAGCGCACGGTGATCGATCAGGCCGCCGCCACGCTGGCGAGCGCCGAGGCCGAGCAGCGCCGCGCCCAGCAGGAGTTCGAGCGCAGCCGGTCGCTGGCCAGCGACAGCTGGACCAGCCGGCAGAAGCTGGAGACCGCCGACGCCGACCTGCGCAAGGCAGTGGCCCAGGTGGCGAAGGCGCGGGCGGCGCTGGCGTCGGAGAACGAGCAGGTCAACGTCCTGCACGCCACCCGGACCGAGACGGAGGCCCATCTGGCCCAGGCCCAGGCGACGCTGCAGACCGCGCGCAACGATCTGGACAACACGGTGATCCGTGCGCCGGTCGATGGTGTGATCGGCAACCGCGGCGTCCAGGTCGGTCAATATGCCCGGCCGGGCGTGCAGCTGCTGTCGCTGGTGCCGCTGCCCGACGTCTATGTGGTCGCCAACTTCAAGGAGACCCAGCTGGCGCACATGCGCCCCGGGCAGCAAGTCAGCATCTCCGTCGATGCCTTCCCCGACCGCCATTTGACCGGCACGGTGGAGAGCTTCGCCCCGGCGTCGGGGGCCAAGTTCTCGCTGTTGCCGCCGGAGAACGCGACCGGCAACTTCACCAAGATCGTGCAGCGGGTGCCGGTGCGGATCGCCCTGCCGCGCGACAATACACTGGCCGGCCTTCTGCGTCCCGGACTGTCGGTGGTGGCGGAGGTCGACACCCGCGGCGCCGATTCCGCGCCGCATGTGGCGAGCGGCGGCGTGTTCGGCGCGCTGTCCGACAAGCAGGCGGTGGCCGCCAAGTAGGCGGTCACGGTCCGGCGGGGACGCCGCCCCTTCTCCCCCTTCGGGAGCGGCGTCCCCGCCATCCATCCGAGTGACATTCAGGCCGGAGCCGCGCCCCCTCACCCAGGGGGCGGCAGCCGTTCGGCCGCGACGGAAGGCAGCGGTTCCATGGCGACACCGGCCCAGGGCATGCGCCCGCTTACTCCCCGCGACATCGCCGGCTTCTTCGCGATGGTCGTTGGCATGTTCATGGCGATCCTCGACATCCAGATCGTTTCCAGCTCGCTGTCGGAAATCCAGGCGGGGCTGGCGGCCAGCGCCGACGAGATCTCCTGGGTGCAGACCTCCTACCTGATCGCGGAGGTCGTGATGATCCCGCTGTCGGGCATCCTGTCGCGCATCCTGTCGACCCGCGTGCTGTTCACCGTGGCCGCCGCCGGCTTCACCCTGACCAGCGTCGCCTGTGCCTTTGCCGGCGGCATCGAATCGATGATCGTCTGGCGCGCGCTGCAGGGCTTCATCGGCGGCGCGATGATCCCGACGGTGTTCGCCACCAGCTTCATGATCTTCCCGCCGGAAAAGCGGGCGGGCGTGTCGGTGATGATGGGGCTGGTCGCCACCATGGCGCCGACCATCGGGCCGACGCTGGGCGGCTACTTGACCCAGCACATGTCCTGGCACTGGCTGTTCCTGGCCAACGTCATTCCCGGCATCCTGGTGACCTCGCTGGTCTGGTTCCTGGTCGATGTCGACCGGCCGAACCCGGAACTGCGCAAGGGCTTCGATTTCGTCGGGCTGGCGCTGATGGCTGCCTTCCTGGGCAGCCTGGAATATGTGGTCGAGGAAGGGCCGCGGAACGACTGGTTCGACGACGAGGCGATCTTCGGGCTGGCCGTGGTGGCGGCCATCTCCGCTGTCGGATTCTTCTGGCGGGTGCTGTCCTACCGCAATCCCATCGTGGAACTGCGCGCCTTTGCCGACCGCAACTTCGCCATCGGGTCGCTCTACAGCTTCATCCTCGGCATCGGCCTCTACGGGTCGGTCTATCTGCAGCCGCTGTTCCTGGCCCGCGTGCGCGGCTTCAACAGCCTGCAGATCGGCGAGATCATGTTCGTGACTGGCGCCTTCCAGTTCATGTCGGCCCCGATCGCCGGCGCCCTGTCCAAGCGGATGGACCTGCGGGCCATGCTGGCGCTTGGGTTGATCCTGTTCGGCACCGGCGTCTGGCTGAACAGCCATTTCACAGCCGAGACCGGTTTCTGGGAGCTGTTCCTCCCGCAGGCGGTGCGTGGCATGTCGCTGATGCTGTGCTTCATCCCGATCA
Organism: uncultured Azospirillum sp.; assembly: GCA_965650625.1. GTDB lineage: Bacteria > Pseudomonadota > Alphaproteobacteria > Azospirillales > Azospirillaceae > Azospirillum. Next base: position 12,735 of record CBFGPE010000168.1, read on the forward strand.
ACAGCGTGGCGCTGGGCACCCTGCCGCCGGACAAGCTGAAGAACGCGTCTGGCCTCTACAACCTGATGCGCAATCTGGGCGGCGCCATCGGACTGGCGGCGATCAACACGGTGCTGACCGACCGCAACGCGCTGCACCTGAACCGGCTCGGCGACAACATGAACCTTGCCCGGCCGGAGGTGCAGCAGATGGTCGACAACCTCAGCCAGCGCTTCGACGGGCTGGTGGCCGACCCCACCGCCGCGGCGATGGCCCGGCTGGTCGGGCTGGTCCAGCGCGAGGCGCTGATTCTGACCTTCAACGACGCCATGCTGCTGATGTCGGCGGTGTTCTTCGGTGCGCTGCTGTTCATGCCGCTGGTACGCCGGCCGGGTGCGCCGGTGAAGGCGGATCACTAAGCGCGGGATAGGTTGCAGCCCGTGGGTTGTGCTATAGCTTCACGGATCGACTGAACGCCCGTCCGAATTCTGCCGAGCCCCATGAGCAAGCGCCAATACACCCGAGCCGAGGTCAAGGAACTGCTGGGCGCGCTGGAGCGCCAGTGCCGTGAAGCGTCGAAACTGGCTCAGCTGGCCGAGCATGAGGCGAGCAAGCACAGCTTCGGCGCCTATCGCGACTTCCGCGACAAGGTCGGCGAGTTCCAGGCGCTGGTCATCCTGATCGAACAGCGCATGCGCAATCTGGTCGACGCCCGTTCCGATGACCTGCGCGACCAGTTCGAGAAGTTGGACATGGTGATGCTGGCCCTTCTGGTGCGGGCCAGCATGCGCTTCTTCTTCGTGCTGTCGGCGAATCCGATCCTGCCGATGGGCGCCCGCGAGATTTTCGTCGCGGAGCTGCGCAGTCTGCACGACGCGGCGGAAAAGCTGAAGCGGCCCAACTATGCCGGCAAGCTGGGGCCGGACC
>CBFGPE010000169.1:0-13558 GCA_965650625.1 uncultured Azospirillum sp.
AAGCCGGGCGGCGGCTCGGCCCCCTGCTTGCGCAGATAGGCCAGCATCGGCTTGGGCGGCTCCAGCGCCGACGGCACGCTGACGGCCATGCGAAGGACGAAGCCAGGCGGCGTCATGGTGTAGGCGGCGACCCATTCGACGAAGCGGCGGCCGACCTCGGTCATCGGCGGCACGTCGAACCGGCGCACCACCGGCTTCAGCCGGTCGGACTCCAGCGTCCCGGCGCCGGGACCCCAGACGACGCCGATCACCCGGCGCGGACCCAGCGGCACCTCGACGAAATCGCCGGGGACCAGCTCCATGCCGTCCGGCACGCGGTAGTCGTAGGCCTCGCGCAGGGGCAGCGGCAGCAGGACGGCGACGCGGCGGTCCGACCCGCGGGGCTGCGGCTTCGCCGGGAAATCGGCGGAACTGGCCGCGGAATCGCCTTCGGGCTGCCCCGTTTCGGGCGTGTCCCCAAGAAGATCCCCCTGAAAGCCCGGGGCGGAACTGGCGGAAGTCGAACGCATCGGCTAGAGTGGCCTCATGTCCCGGGCACCGGGCGGGACGGCGCGTCGGTCAGCTTTCCGGCGCGGCCGGTTCCGGTCAACATCAGCAAGCATGGACCCTTCGTCATGAAGTTCTTCGTCGACACCGCCGACATCGCCGAGATCCGCGATCTGGCCGATACCGGTCTGCTGGACGGTGTTACCACCAACCCCTCCCTGATCGCCAAGTCCGGCCGTCAATTCCTCGACCTCGTGGCCGAGATTTGCGACGTCGTCAACGGTCCGGTCAGCGCCGAGGTGGCGTCCACCGACTTCGAGACCATGCTCGCCGAAGCCCACAAGATCGCCAAAATCTCCCACCGCGTCGCGGTGAAGGTGCCGCTGACCCCGGCCGGCCTGAAGGTCTGCAAGATCATCTCGTCCGAAGGCACGATGGTCAACGTCACGCTGTGCTTCTCCCCCGCCCAGGCGATCCTCGCGGCCAAGGCCGGCGCCAGCTTCGTGTCGCCCTTCGTCGGCCGCCTGGACGACATCGGCCAGGATGGTATGGGCATCATCAAGGACATCTGCGAGATCTATAACAACTACGACGCCTTCAAGACCGAGGTGCTGGTCGCCTCGATCCGCAACCCGATGCACATCGTCAAGGCCGCCCGCCTGGGCGCCCATGTCGTGACCGCGCCAGCGTCGGTGCTGAAGCAGCTGTTCAACCACCCGCTGACCGACAAGGGTCTCTCCCAGTTCGTCGATGACTGGAAGAAGACCGGCCAGTCGATCCTGTAAGGCGGGCCGAAGCGATCATGGCCGACAGGGGCCGCGAACCGGGCCACCCCGCTCGACAGGCGTCGACGCTCTCTTCGGAGGATGTGCGCGCCTATCTGCGAACCCACCCGGACTTCCTGGCCCAGAACGCCGATCTGGTCCACCACCTGACCCCGCCGTCGGTCGACCGCGGGCGTGGGGTGGTGGACCTCCAGGCCTTCATGGTCGACCGGCTGCGCGCCGAGGTCCGCACCCTCAAGGACCAGCAGCGCGAGCTGATCGGCACCAGCCGGGCCAACCTGAACAGCCAGAACCGCATCCATGCCGCGGTCCTGTTCCTGCTTGACGCCCAGAGCTTCGAGCAGCTGATCCAGACCATCACCACCGACCTCGCGGTCCTTCTCGACCTCGACGTCGCCTGTCTGGTCATCGAATCCAACGGCAGCGACATCCCCCACGTCCACCGCTCCGGCGTGCGGGTGGTGGAGCCGGGCGCCATTGCCGAGCGGCTGGGCCGCGCCGACGTGGTACTGAACACCGACATCCAGGGCGATCCCGAGATCTACGGCCCCGGCGCCGGCCTTGTCCGGTCGGAGGCGCTGATCCGCATTCAGGTCTCCAGCGAGACGCCCGACGGCCTGCTCGCCTTCGGCAGCCGCGAGCCCGACACCTTCCACACCGGCCAGGGCACCGAGCTGGTCGGCTTCCTCGCCCGCGTCATCGAGCGGGTGATCCGCGGCTGGCTGGAGCTGCCGGCGTGACCGAACCGGTATTGGGGTTTTCCGCCAAGCCCGACGTTCAGGACGTGCTGGTCCACTGGCGCCGCTGGATGGAGAGCGAAAAGGCGGTCTCCCGCCACACCCTGTCGGCCTACACCGCCGACGTCGCCGAGTTCCTGCGCTTCCTCACCGAATTCCGCGGCGGCTCGCAGCCCTCGCTGAACGACCTGGGCGACCTGAAGGCGGCGGATTTCCGTGCCTGGATGTCCAGGCTGGCGATGGACGGTCTGGTCGGGGCCAGCCGGGCGCGCAAGCTGGCGGCGGTGCGCAACCTGTTCCGCTGGATGGACCGCAGCGGCCGGCTGCACAATCCCGCCGTCGCCACCCTCGCCACGCCGAAGGTCAAGCGCCCCGCCCCGCGCCCGCTGACGGAGATCGACGCCGACCGCCTGCTGGAGGAGGCCGAGCGCGACCGCGACGAACCCTGGATCGGCAAGCGCGACCGCGCCCTCTTCACGCTTCTCTACGGCTGCGGCCTGCGCATTTCCGAAGCGCTGGGTCTGGCCCGGAAGGACGCGCCGCTGACCGACACGCTGCGCGTCACCGGCAAGGGGCGCAAGGACCGCATGATCCCGGTCCTGCCGGCGGTGACGGAGGCGGTGCGCGCCTATATCGAGTCGTGCCCCTTCACACTGGCACCGGACGGCCCGCTGTTCGTCGGCACCCGCGGCGGCCGGCTGAACGCCAGCGTCGCCCAGCACCAGATGCAGAAGCTGCGCGCCCTGATGGGCATGCCCGACAGCGCCACCCCGCACGCCCTGCGGCATAGTTTCGCGACCCACCTTTTGGCGGACGGCGGCGACCTGCGCGCCATCCAGGACCTGCTCGGCCACGCCTCGCTCTCTACAACCCAGCGTTACACGGACATCGAGAACGAGCAGTTGATGAACGTGTACCGCAATGCCCATCCTCGGGCGCGCAAGGGCTGACGCGGACCTGATTCCGCAATCATCGAATGCATATTCGGGTATTCAGGCTGCCTATTCTCCAGACCGGTGGAAGAGGCTTTCCCCATGCTGGACGCAAATTGCCGGTAATTCGTTTACGAACATAATGTCCAAAGCAACTTTCCGCATCTTCAGTCACCACCACACTTTGCCGAAGATATCGCTTCAATGACTGACGGACATCATACTTTCGTCCGAAAGACTAGCGCTCACCCCTTATTAGACGTTTATAATTCATTAACCGGAAAAATCGAATGCTTCCCCAGCGCGAGACTTAAGCAGGGGACCCATCATGCAAATAAAGTCTATCCAGTCAAAAATTGCGATGCTGTCCGGGCTCTGTCTGGCGGGCACCGTCGCAGTGCTCGTCGGCTTCGCCGTCCTGTCGACGCGCTCCAGCAACGAGTTCGTGACCGATAACGTCGAACGGATCATCGAGAGCAAGACGACGGAATCCCTGCAGAACCTCGCAGCCACCCAGGCCGGCCTGCTGCGGTCGGAGTTCGACACCGCGCTGAATGCCGCGCGGACGATGGCCGGCAGCTTCGCCAGCCTCGCCGACGATGGGCTGCCCGGCCACGTCCCGCCGGAAAAGCGGCGCGAGGCCTTCAACGGCGTCCTGCTGTCGGTCCTGAAGAACAACCCGCTGTTCAACGGCACTTATTCGGCCTGGGAGCCGGACACGCTCGACGGCCGGGACGAGGAGTTCCGCAACCGCCGCGAAACCGGCACCGATGCCACCGGCCGCTTCATCCCCTACTGGAACCGCGACCAGAACGGCCGCATCGCCATGCAGCCGCTGGTCGAGTATGACAGCCGCGACCGTCACCCCAACGGCGTGATGAAAGGCGGCTGGTACATCGGCCCGCAGGAGAATGGCCGCGAAAGCGTGCTCGATCCCCTGCCCTATATCGTGCAGGGCAAACAGGTGTTCCTGGCGACCCTGTCGGTTCCGGTCGTCATCGGCGGCAAGTTCCGCGGCGTGGCCGGCGCCGACTTCAACCTCGACTTCGTGCAGAAACTGTCGACCAAGGTCAGCGCCGCGGTGTTCGATGGCCGCAGCCAGGTGGTCATCATCAGCAACATGGGCCTGATCGTCGCCCACAGCGCGCGTCCCCAGCTGATCGGCCAGTCGATTTCCACCTTCGACACCTCCTGGCAGGCCGATTTGGCGAGCGTCCAGGCGGGCAAGCCGCATGTCGACATCGAGGCCTCCACCAACATGCTGCGCGCCTTCGCGCCGATCACGCTCGGCAACACCGAGAAGCCGTGGGCCGTGCTGGTCCAGGTGCCGAAGGACATCGTGCTTGCCGACGGCATGGCACTGGCCGCCAATCTCGGTGAACGGGCCAACACCAACATCCTGTGGCAGGTCACCGTCGGTGCCCTGGTCGCCCTTGGTGCGGTCGCGGTGATGTGGGTTGTCGCCGGCGGCGTCGCCCGGCCGATCCGCGCCAGTGTCTCCTTCGCTGAAGGCATCGCCGCCGGTCGCTTCGACCAGACGCTGGACATCCGGCAGGCCGACGAGGTCGGCGCGCTCGCCGACGCCCTGCGCAAGATGCTGGCCGACCTGAAGCGGATGATCGACCAGCGGGCCGAGGATCAGGCCAAGGCCGACGCCGAACGCCGCAAGGCCATGCTGCAGCTCGCCGACAATCTGGAAGCCCAGGTGATGAATGTGGTGGACGGCGTCGACCGCGCCGCCCAATCGATGACCGGCACCGCCCAGACCATGACGGCCACCGCGACCCAGACCAGCCAGCAGGCCGGCGTGGTCGCCAACGCCTCCCAGGATGCCAGCAGCAACGTGCAGACCGTCGCCAGCGCCACCGAGGAGCTGTCGGCGTCGATCCAGGAAATCGGCGAACGGGTCAACCGCTCCGCCCAGATCGCCCGCGAGGCGGTGGAAGCGGCCCAGCAGGCCAATGGACAGGTGCTCAGCCTGACCGAGGCGGCGGAGAAGATCGGCACGGTGGTGCAGCTGATCCAGGACATCGCCAGCCAGACCAACCTTCTGGCCCTCAACGCCACCATCGAGGCCGCCCGCGCCGGAGAGGCCGGCAAGGGCTTCGCCGTGGTTGCCCAGGAGGTGAAGAGCCTCGCCAGCCAGACCGCCCGCGCGACGGAGGAGATCGCCGGCCATGTCACCGGCATGCAGCGGGTCACCGACGAGACGGCCAGCGCCATCAAGGGCATCGGCGGCATCATCGCCCAGATCGACGAGATCTCCACCGCCATCGCCGCCGCAGTGGAGGAACAGGGCTCCGCCACCGCCGAGATCGCCCGCAACGTCCAGCAGGCCGCCAGCGGCACCCAGGAGGTGACGAAGACCATCGCCGACGTCCGCAGCGCCGCCGTCGAAGCCGGCCGTTCCGCCGAGACCGTCCTGTCGGTCTCCGGCCAGCTCGCCGGCGACGCCGGCCGCCTGCGCAGCACGGTGAACGGCTTCCTGTCGACCATCCGCGCGGCCTGACCGCCCGAACGGGGCCGCGATAGCGAAAAGGCTCCTCCGCCGGACGGCGGGGGAGCCTTTCGTCGTTACGGACCTTGCGGACCGCCGATCAGATCTGCGGACGATCAGATGTGCAGCGGACGACCGTCCACCGCCAGCGCCGCTTCCTTGACCGCTTCCGACAGGGTCGGGTGGGCGTGGCAGGTGCGGGCGACGTCCTCGGCGGACGCGCTGAACTCCATGGCCAGCACCAGTTCGCCGATCATCTCCGACACGTTCGGGCCGATCATGTGGACGCCCAGCACCTGGTCGGTGGACGCATCCGACAGGATCTTCACGAAGCCGTCGGTGTTGCCGCCGGCACGGGCGCGGCCGTTGGCGGTGAACGGGAACTTGCCCGACTTGTAGGCGACGCCCGCGGCCTTCAGCTGCTCCTCGGTCTTGCCGACGGCGGCGACTTCCGGCCAGGTGTAGACGACGCCGGGGACGAGGTCGTGGTTGACGTGGCTCTTCTGGCCGGCCAGCTGCTCGGCCAGCGCCACACCCTCTTCCTCGGCCTTGTGGGCCAGCATCGGGCCTTCGACCACGTCGCCGATGGCGTAGATGCCCGGCACGTTGGTCTGGAAATGGCCATCGATCTTGACGCGGCCGCGCTCCAGCTCGACGCCCACCGTCTCCAGGCCGAGGCCTTCGGTGTAGGGGCGGCGGCCGATGGCGACCAGCACGGTGTCGGCCTCGATGGTCTGCGCGGCGCCGCCGGCGGCGGGCTCGACCGTCAGGGTCACGCCGGTCTCGGTCACCGACGCGCCGGTCACCTTGGTGCTCAGCTTGAAGTCCATGCCCTGCTTGGCGAAAATGCGCTGGGCCTGCTTCGACAGCTCGGTGTCCATGGTCGGCAGCACGCGGTCGAGATACTCGACCACCGTCACCTTGGCGCCCAGCCGGCCCCAGACGGAGCCCAGCTCCAGCCCGATGACGCCGCCGCCGATGACGACCAGATGCTTCGGCACCTCCGGCAGCGACAGGGCGCCGGTGGAGGACACCACGCGCTTCTCGTCGATGGCGATGCCCGGCAGCGGGGTCACGTCGGACCCGGTGGCGATGACGATCGCCTTCGATGCGGTGATGGTGCCGACGCCCTCGACCTCGACGGTGTTCGGTGCGGTGATCTTGCCGGCGCCCTTCAGCCAGGCGACCTTGTTCTTCTTGAACAGGAACTCGATGCCGCCGACGTTGTCCTTAACGACCTTGTCCTTGTGGGCCAGCATGCCCGGCAGGTCCAGGTCGACGCTGCCGACCTTGATGCCGAACTTGGCAAGGCCGTGGGCCGCTTCCTCGAACTTCTCCGACGCCGCCAGCAGAGCCTTGGACGGGATGCAGCCGACGTTCAGGCAGGTGCCGCCCAGCGTCCCCCGCTTCTCCACGCAGGCGACCTTGAAGCCGAGCTGCGCCGCGCGGATCGCACAGACATACCCGCCGGGGCCGCCGCCGATCACAACGACGTCAAAAGTGCTTTCAGCCATGAGAGGCTTTCCTTTCGCCATTCTTGCTCGTTGCCAAAAGCCGTCCCATCCAGCGGGGAGGGCACGCGGGATCATCCGCGGGGCGATTTATGCCCGCGCTCACGCCCCGTGGCAACGGGACACTTCGTCTCTGGATGCAGGGTTGCCTAATGAAGCAGGTCAGAACCCAAGGTCGCGGTACAGTTCCGCCAGCGGCATGTCGAGGCCGGCACTTTCCAGCACCAGCCGCCCCTCCTCCTCCAGCACCTCCGGCGCGGCGGGCCAGAGATTGTCCGAATCGCGGCGGTGCAGCTCCGCCCGGATGGTCCGGGAGTCGAGGAACAGGATCTCCCGCACCGACGGCATGGCGGCATAGGCGTGCAGCTTGGCCCGCTGCGCCTTCTCTTCGGTCGGCGACAGGATCTCCACCAGCAGGACCGGGGCGGTGGTGTAGGGGATCTCCGGATCGAACGGCTCGCAGGTCACGGCGAGGTCGGCGACGCGGTAATTGTGCGTCGGGTCGAAATGCGGTCGGACGCCGGCCTCCGACAAGGTCCGGCAACGGCTCCCGTCACGCTTGCCCTTCTCCCGCAGGGCATCGCGCAACGCGGCACCCAAAGCGATCTGCAAGGTGCTGTGTGCGGGGCTCGGATGTGCTTGCCCGACGATCTCGCCATCGACCAGTTCGTACCGGCCATCGTCCCGGAACTCCATCGCCAGGAATTCATCGACGGTCGTCAGCGGGGTGAAGCGACGGGCGAGCGGCATGACGGTCTCCGGTCCGGACGGGACATTCGGCAACAGCCCCAATGTAATCCATTCCGGCACGCAAGCGAAGGGCACCACCTTTGCGCAAGCCCCCTCCCCTTTCGAATCCGGAAACCTTTACGGCCCCGCTTGCGTTCCCATGGGCATCACACAGCCACCGCAACGGAGACCACCATGACCACCGTCAAGAAGTTCGCCCTGCTCGCCGTCCTGGGCACGCTGCTGGGCACCACGCTGGCCGCCTGCAACACGGTCGAGGGCGCCGGCCAGGACGTGCAGGCCGGTGGCCGCGCCATCGAGCGGGGTGCCGACAACGTTCAGAAGAAGATGTAAGTCCGCAGTCGGCGCGGCCCTGGAAATCCATCCTTCCAGAGTCGACGGCAAAACAGCCATCAAAAAAACAGCCATGGAGCCTGACGCGGTTTGGACCGACCGCCTCGGGCTCCATGGCTGTGTTTGGTTCGACGGCCGGAGCCGCGCGTCACGTCGGTACCGGCATTCCGCGATGCGGGTCAGCGACTCCGGGCCTTGCGCGCCGCATAGCGGGCGTCGCGGGCAGCCTTCGCCTCGGCTGCCGTCGCCACCTGGCGCTTGGCCTGTTCGGCGATCTCCTGGGCGGCCAGCGCCTCACGGGCGGCCTGCGCGGCCTGTTCCGCCTGCAGCGCTTCCAGTTCGGCGGCCTTGCGGGCTTCGCGCACCGCATTGCGTTCGGCCTCGCGGGCCTCACGGGCGACGCGGACGGCCCGCCGGGCCTCTTCGCGCTCCACAAAGACCGGATCGTTCACACCGGGTTGCGCCTTGAACTTTTCCAGCAGTGCCTTCTTCGCGCCGGCGGCCGCGCTCAGACGCTCCGAAAGCCCTGCATCTTTAAAACCGTTCATGTCCATCCATTTCGTGAATTTCGCCGTGCCCTCGGGAAGATCATCCTCGGGAAGATCATCGGGCCGGTCGGGCCGGCATCGTCAACCGAGGGGGCAGGTACAAAAAAAGGCGGCCGGAGCCGCCCTTTCTCTTCGAACCCGCTGCGCTCAGAGAGCGCGGAGGTTCTCGGCCGCAACCTTGCCGCGGCGCGGATCGCGGATCGCGTCGAAGGACAGCTTCTGGCCTTCGCCGAGATTGCTGATCCCGGCGCGCTCGACGGCGGAGATGTGGACGAACACGTCGGCCGTGCCGTCTTCCGGCTGAATGAAGCCGAAGCCCTTGGTGGAGTTGAAAAACTTGACGGTTCCGATAGCCATGGGTCAGTTCCCTTCCTGGCGTTGCGCCGCGCGAGTTTGCGCAGGCGCATCAATTTCACTTCGGGGAAGAGACCCAGATCCGTGTGACGGATCAGAATAACAAAGCCCAGAGCAACGTCGACCATCCATAGATGGGCCATGCATCGGCAGCTTACAAGCCACAATCGACGCCGGCCGCCGATACCCGCCCGATTGTCTCAGCCTTTCATGCGCTTGATGGTGTTGGTCGTGCTCTGGCCCTGCACCAGATCGGCCAAAACCACTTTCCCGCCATAGCTCTGGACGAAATCCGCCCCCACCACGGTGGCGATGGTGTAGTCCGCCCCCTTGACCAGCACGTCGGGGCGCAGGGCGTGGATCAGCATCTCCGGCGTGTCCTCACCGAAGATCACCACCAGATCGACGCAGCCCAGCGACGCCAGCACGGTGGCGCGCGCCGTCTCGTTCTGCACCGGCCGGCTGTCGCCCTTCAGCCGCTTCACCGAGGCGTCGCTGTTCAGCCCGACCACCAGCACGTCGCAGGCCGCGCGGGCCTGCTTCAGCAGCGAGATATGGCCGGGGTGCAGCAGGTCGAAGCAACCGTTGGTGAAGCCCACCCGCTTGCCGCGCAGCCGCCAGCGCTCCGCCCGTTCCGCCGCGGCGTCGCGGGTCAGCACCTTTTCCTCACCGTGACGCCATTCCTGCTCGTGCAGGCTGGACAGCAGTTCGGCCGAGCGGACCACCGCCGTGCCGACCTTGCCCACCACGATGCCGGCCGCCAGGTTGGCCAGCCGCGCCGAATCGACCAGATCGATCCCCACCGACAGCGCGGCGGTCAACGTCGCCACCACCGTGTCGCCGGCGCCCGACACGTCGAACACCTCGCGCGCCTCCGCCGGCAGATGCACCGCCTCCCCGGCCGTCACCACCGACATGCCCTGTTCACTGCGGGTGGCGACGACGGCGCCGATGCCGCAGGTGGCAATCAGGTGACGCGCGGCGGCGATCACCTCCTCGTCCGTGCGGGCCGGCAGGCCGGTGGCCTCCATCAGTTCCTTGCGGTTGGGCGTGACGATGTCGGCGCCGCGATAGCGGCGGTAGTCGCGTCCCTTCGGGTCCACCACGACCGTGCGCCCGGCCTCCCGCGCGGCGGCGATCACCGCCACCACCAGCTCATCGGTCAGCACGCCCTTGCCGTAATCGGACAGGATGACGCCGCCCACCTCGGGCAGCAGGTCGCGCACGCGCTCCAGCACGCGGTCGGCGACGGTGATCGGCACCACCGTCTCGATGTCGGTGCGCAGAAGCTGCTGCTGGCCGGCGATGAAGCGGGTCTTGACCGTGGTCTGGCGCCCGTCCTCCATCACGATGGCGCCGTCGCTGACGCCCTCGCGCCGCAGCAGGGCCAGCAGATCGGTGCCGATGCCGTCGCGTCCCACCACCGAGACGAAGCGGCAGGCCGCCTCCAGCGCCACCAAGTTGGCGGCGACATTGCCGGCGCCGCCCAACTTGGGCACTTCGCGGTCCACGCGCAGGACGGGGATCGGCGCCTCCGGCGACACCCGGTCCACCGAACCATAGACGAAACGGTCGAGCATCACGTCGCCAATGCACAGCACGTTGGCGCGCGACAGGGTGTCGATGTGACGGGCAAGGTCGCTCATGGCGCCTGTCTTACCAACGCCAAAGCGGTAACGCCAGCGGATCGGGGCCTCCGGACTGGTGACGCTCGTTTGTCACCGTCGTAGGATGGCGTTCCGGCAACACCTCCTCCCTTTCCCGCTGGTCCCCGCATGTCCCGTCCCACCGTCGCGACCAGCCTGTCGGCCAAGTTGCTGCTGCTCACCATCCTGTTCGTACTGCTGGCGGAGGTGCTGATCTACGCCCCCTCCATCGCCCGCTTCCGCATGAGCTATCTGGAGGAGCGGCTGGCCGCCGCCCACATCGCGGCCTTGTCGGTGGAGGCCGCGCCCGACCTGATGGTGACGAAGGAGCTTCAGGCGAAGCTGCTGGCCTACACCGGCACCCATGTCATCGACCTGATCCAGCCCGGCGCCCGCGTCTACATGCTGTCCAGCCCGATGCCGCCACGGGTGGATGCGGTGTACGACCTGCGCGGCACCGGCATGGGCATGCAGTTCGTCGATGCCGGCAACGCCCTGTGGCTCGCCCTGGAAGGCGCCTTCGGACCCCAGCGCGACCGGGTGATCCGGGTGATCGACCGCTCGCCCAACGACCCGGCCCAGCGCGTCGAGGTGACGATGGACGAACGGCCGCTGATCGACGCCATGCTGGACTTCTCCCGCCGCATCCTGGCGGTGTCGGTCGCCATCTCGCTGATCGCGGCGATCCTGGTCTATCTCACGCTGCATGCCCTCTTGGTGCGGCCGATGCGCCGGCTGACCGCGGAGGTCGTCGCCTTCCGCCGCGATCCCGACGGCGCCCCGCCGCTGGTGCCGGGCACCCGCGCCGACGAGATCGGCGTGGCGGAGCGCGAGCTTGCCGCCATGCAGGGCACGGTGCGCGCGGCGCTGCGGCAGCGCGAACGGCTCGCCACGCTCGGCACCGCGGTGGCGAAGATCAACCACGACCTGCGCGGCATTCTCTCCACCGCCTCCCTCCTGTCGGAGCGGCTGACCGAGAGCGCCGATCCGGAGGTGCGGCGGGTGACGCCGCGGCTGGTCGCCTCGCTCGACCGCGCGGTGGAGCTGTGCAGCCAGACCCTGTCCTTCACCCGCGACGGCGTCCTGCCGCTCGCCCCCGCGCCTGTCGACCTGCACCGGTTGGCCGAGGAGGCGGGGGCCGAGGTGCTCGCCACCGCCCGCCCCGACGGCGGCCGGGTGGAGGCGGAATGGATCAACGACATCCCCGCCGGCACGCTGGCCCAGGTCGATGCCGCCCAGATCGGCCGCGCCCTGGTCAATCTCGGCCGCAACGCGGTGCAGGCCGGCGCCGACCGGGTGCGCCTCTCCGCCCAGACCGGGCGCGCGGGCGCGCTGACCCTGACCATCGCCGACAACGGCCCCGGCCTCGCCCCGCGGGCGCGGGAAAACCTGTTCCAGCCCTTCGCCGGATCGGCGCGGGCCGGCGGGATCGGCCTTGGCCTCGCCATCGCGCGCGAGGTGCTGCGCGCCCATGGCGGCGACCTCCGGCTGGTGGAGAGCGGCGCCGAAGGAACGGCCTTCGCCCTTGACATACCGCAATGCAATGCGGACACCGGTTCTGTAACTGTTGCAGCGCACAAGTCGTTTGTGTCGCATTGATTCCGCGGGCTCCCTCCCGCAGAATTCCTTCAACAGCGAAGCGTTCGCGGGCAGCCCGGCGGGGCGGGAGGCGGGCGCTTCCACCCTGACAACGCCTTGTTCTGAAAGGACTCCGGGACGTGAAAGCCTTCTCCTTCTGGATCAACCCCATCCTCGCCGGCATCATGGCCTTCGTCGGCCTGCTCGCCTCTTCGCGCGCGGCGGACGAAGCCTTCGCGGCCGGCGGTCTGATCGTTTTCCTCGGCTGCGTGCTCTTCATCTTCGCGTCGATTGGCCGCTATTTCGACCGCATGGGCTCCGCCCACTGACCAAGCCGACAGGCGACTGGTAAACGCGAAGGCCGGGTGAAACACCCCGGGGGGCAGGCGCCCAACACAAGCGGGTGCCACATGGCTCTGAACATGGCGTGGGACCCCAACGCCTTCGCGACGATTGACGTCCTGCGCCGTCGTCCCGTCATGGACCTGACGGCGGCGCTTCCCTTCTTCCTGGCTCCGAACACCATCGTCGATCTCGGCTGCGGTGCCGGTCAGCTGTCCCGGCTGCTGGCAACGCGCTGGCCGCTGGCCGACGTGCTGGCGGTCGACCAGTCCCCGGCGATGCTGCGCTGGGCCGCCGACACGCCGTCGCGCGTGCGCTACCAGCAGGCCGACCTGACCGTCTGGCGCCCGCACTGGCCGGCGGATCTCGTCATCTCCGCCGGCGGGCTGCAGCATGTCGGCGGGCACGAGCGGATCTTCCCCGACCTGCTGCAAGCGCTCGGCCCCGGCGGCGTGCTCGCCGTCACCCTGCCCCGCCCGCAGGACCAGACCGCCCACCGCCTGCTGCTGGAAACCGCCGCCGATGGCCCCTGGTCCGACCGTCTGCACGGCGCCTGGCCCACCGCCCAGCCAAGCGGCAGCCGCAGCTATGGCCCGCAGGACTACTATGACTGGCTGAGCCCCCAGGCCGCCGCCATCGATCTGTGGGAGACCGAGTATTTCCACGCGCTGGACGGCGACGTCCCGCATCTGCAATGGCTGCACCAGTCGGCGCTGGTCCCGGTGATGGACCGCCTGACCGGTCCCGAACTCGACCGCTTCCTTGCCGCCTACCGCCGCCGGCTGGAGGCCGCCTACCCGGAACATTCCAGCGGCAGCGCGCTGATCCCGACCCAATGGCTGTTCATGGTGGTGCGGGTGTAGGGAGGTACCCGCCCCGCTTCAAACCCCGTCGCCCCGCTTCAAACCCCGTCGATGTAGCTCAGCAGCGGCTGCCAGTCGCTGCGATGCTCGGCGGCGCGCTTGCCCGACATGTCGAACAGGCTGAGACCGCTTTCCGCCGCATCGGCATAGATCTGGCTGTCGCGCAGCCGGGTCACCACCTGATGGCCGATGCCGC
>CBFGPE010000170.1:0-13480 GCA_965650625.1 uncultured Azospirillum sp.
GCCCGCCCGATCTTAGTGCATCAGAAGGTCAAGCAGCCGCTTGACGATCTCCAGCACCAGGATCAGGAGAGTGAGGAAGCGTTCCATCCTCAAACCCTCCGTTCGTGCGGCGGCGATGGCGGCCCTTCCGCCATCGCGTCCGCCCGCGGACTATGGCGCAGGCGGGCACGTCCGCAAACGGGAAACTCACGCAGTCGTATTCTTTCACCGATTGCAGTCAGCGCCGCACATCAACGCCGCACAGGCACCAGCGATCCCAGCAGGAACAGAGCGGCTGCGGCCACCACCACGCTCGGCCCCCCCGGCAAATCCCAATTCAACGACGCCAGCAGCCCGGCAGCCACGGCCAGGATGCCAAGGACCGAGGCCAGCACCGCCATCCCTTCCGGCGTGCGGGCAAAACGGCGGGCGGACGCCGCCGGGATGATCAGCAGCGACGTGATCAGCAGGATGCCGACGATCTTCATGGCAATGGCGATCACCAGCGCGATCAGCAGCATGAAGGCCAACCGCAGGGCGTCGACCGGCATGCCCTCCACCCGCGCCAGATCCTCATCCACCGTCACCGCCAGCAACCGGCGCCACAGCAGCGCCAGCCCGGTCAGCGCCACCGCACCGCCGCCGTAGATCGCCATCAGGTCGCCGTCGGTCACCGACAGGATGTCGCCGAACAGATAGGCCATCAGATCGACGCGCAGCGTTTCCAGAAAGGCCAGCGCCACCAGCCCCAGCGACAGCGACCCGTGCGACAGGATGCCCAGCAGCGTGTCGGCCGCGAGGTTGCGCCGCCTCTGCAGCGCCACCAGCGCCAGCGCCAGCGTCACGCACACCACCATCACGCCGATCATCGGATTGACGCCCAGCAGGAAGCCCAGCGTCACGCCCAGCAAGGCCGAATGGGCCAGCGTGTCGCCGAAATAGGCCATGCGCCGCCACACCACAAAGGAGCCCAGCGGCCCGGCCAGCAGGGCGATGCCGCCGCCCGCCAGCAGGGCGCGGATCACGAACTCATCCATGGCAGCAGCCCCCGTCATGCTCCGGAACCACCTTGCCGTCTTCGGCATGGGCATGGTCGTGATGATGGACATAGACGGCGAGGTCGCGGGCATGGCCGCCGAACAGGGCGTGATATTCCGGGTGGCGGCTGACATCCTCCGGCCGGCCGGAACAGCAGACATGGCTGTTCAGGCAGATTACCCGGTCGGTACGAGCCATCACCGTGTGCAGGTCGTGGCTGACCAGCAGCACGCCGCAGCCGCGCCGCTGCCGCACCTGGGCGATGCGGTTGAACAGCTCAGCCTGCCCATGAACGTCCACCGCCTGGTCGGGTTCGTCCAGCACCAGCAGGTCCGGTTCGCCCAGCAGGGCGCGGGCCAGCAGCACCCGCTGCATCTCGCCGCCGGAAATCGTCTGCACCGCCGAATCGGCCAGCCGGGTCACCCCGGCCTCCTCCAGCGCCGCCTCCACCTTGTCGGCGGTCACCGGCCGCCACAGCGCCAGGAACCGGCGCACGGTCAGCGGCAGCGTCTGGTCCACTGCCAATCGTTGCGGCATGTAGCCGACGCGCAGGTTCGGGCGCCGCAGCACCCGCCCGCCGTCGGGCGCCACCAGCCCCAGCACGGCGCGCACCAGCGTCGTCTTGCCGGCACCGTTCGGGCCGATCAACGTCACCACCTCCCCCGGCTGGACGGCGACGTTGACGCGGTCGAGCACGGTGCGGCGGCCGAAACGCACGGTCAGATCCTCTGTCCAGGCAAGCGGGCCGGCAAACAGCGCGGAGGCATCACGGCTTGGGTGGAGTGTTGACATGTTACGTTATAACGTGACACCAAAGTGAGATAGGTTTCCCTATGCGCTGAAATCAGCAGCCTGTCCAGCAAGTCGAGAGGATCCCTCCCATGCGCCGATCCGCGCTGTTCACCGCCCTGATGGGCACCATGGCCGCTTTCGCCGCCTTGCCGGCCTGGGCCGAGGCGCCGAAGGTGGTGGTGACGATCAAGCCGATCCATTCCCTCGTCGCTTCGGTCATGCACGGGGTGGGCGAGCCGACGCTGCTGGTCCGCGGCGGCGCCTCCCCGCACAGCTACACGATGAAGCCGTCGGACGCGAAGGCGCTGTCGGCGGCCGATCTGGTGGTCTGGGTCGGCCCCGAACTGGAGGGCTTCCTGGAAAAGCCCTTGCAGGCCAACGCGCCCAAGGCGACGCGGCTGACCCTGATGGACCTGAAAAACCTGACCCTGCTGCAAGCCCGCGAGGGCGGCGCCTGGGAACCCCATGACCATGGACATGAGCATCACGACCACAAGGACCACGCCCATAAGGGCCACAACCACGAGGACCACGACCACGAGGAACTGAACAGCCACATCTGGCTCGATCCCGCCAACGCCCGCGCCATCGTTACGGCGACGGCCGACGCGCTGGCCGCCAAGGACCCGGCCGATGCGGAGGCCTACCGCACCAACGCCGACCGCACGTTGCAGGCGCTCGACGCACTGGACGCGGAGCTTAAGGCCACGCTGGCGCCGGTGAAGGACAAGCCCTTTGTCGTCTTCCACGACGCCTACCAGTATTTCGAGGCGCGCTACGACCTGTCGGCGGTGGGATCGATCACCGTCAGCCCCGACCGCCGCCCCTCGGCCAAGCGGCTGTCCGCCATCCGCGCCAAGATCGCCGGTCTGAACGCAGCGTGTGTCTTTTCAGAACCGCAGTTCGAACCGACGCTGGTCCGCACGGTGGTCGAGGGCACCAAGGCGAAGACCGGCGTGCTCGACCCCGAAGGCGCCGACCTGCCGGAAGGCGAAACGCTCTACCCCACGCTGATGCGCAACCTCGCCGCATCGCTGCGCGGCTGCCTTGGCGCTTAAGCCCCGGCCGGGCCTGTGCTAAACCGCTGGAAGGGCGGGGAAGCCGGCCGACAGAGCTGAACAGAGGATGGGCGTCATGAAGATCGGTGTCGTCGGGTGTGCGGGGCGCATGGGCCAGATGCTGGTGCGCGAGATCGCGGCGACCGCAGGCTGCACGGTGGCCGGCGGGACCGAGCGGGTGGGCGGTCCGGCGCTGGGCAAGGATCTCGGCATTCTGGCCGGGCTGGAGCCGCTGGGCGTGACCGCCATCGACGACCCGGTCGCCCTGTTCGCCGACTGCGACGCGGTGATCGACTTCACCAGCCCCGAGTCGACGGAGCGGCACGCCGCGCTGGCCGCCCAGTCGGAGACCGTGCTGGTCGTCGGCACCACCGGCCTGAACCCGTCGCAGCAGGCGGCCATCGCCACCGCCGCCACCCACACCGCCATCGTCCAGTCGCCCAACATGTCGCTGGGCGTCAACCTGCTGCTGGCGCTGGTGGAGCAGGTGGCCCACACGCTGGGCGACGATTTCGACATCGACATCCTGGAAATGCACCACCGCCGCAAGGTCGATGCGCCGTCGGGCACCGCGCTGGGCCTCGGCCGCGCCGCGGCGGCCGGGCGCGGGGTGGCGCTGGAGGATGTCTGGCAGAAGGTGCGCGACGGCCACACCGGCGCCCGCCCGCGCGGCGAGATCGGCTTCGCCACCCTGCGCGGCGGCGACGTCATCGGCGACCACACCGTGATCTTCGCCAGCGACGGCGAGCGGGTCGAGCTGACCCACAAGGCGTCGGGCCGCCAGATCTACGCCAAGGGCGCCGTCCGCGCCGCCCTGTGGGCGCAGGACAAGACCCCCGGCCTCTACAGCATGCGCGACGTTCTGGGCATCTGAGTCCGAACGAGCCGGCGGGACCTACACCCCCGCCCCGTCGCGTTCCAGCACCGCCAGGAAGGCGTCGACCACGCGCGGGTCGAAATGGCTGCCCGACTCCGCGCGCAGCAGGTCCAGCACCTCGGCGATGTCCCAAGCCTTCTTGTAGGGGCGGCGGTGCAGCAGCGCGTCGAACACGTCGGCGACGGCGACGATGCGGCCGGCCAGCGGGATGGCGTCGCCGGCCAGCCCCCGCGGATAGCCGCTGCCGTCGAATTTCTCGTGATGGCTTTCGGCGATCTCCGCCCCCATCGACAGATAGCCGCGGCGGTCACCGCCGCAGGCATCGCGCAGAATGCTGCCGCCGATGGCGGCGTGGTCGCGCATCACCGCCATCTCCGCCTCGTCCAGCCGGCCCGGCTTGCGCAGGATGGCGTCGGGGATGCCGACCTTGCCGACGTCGTGCAGCACGCTCGCCAGCCCGATGGTGTCGCAGAACCAGTCGTCCAGCTCGTCTGCGAAGACGTTGCAGGCGTACAGCTCGCGGGCGATGGCGGTGGCCCAGCGGCCCAGCCGCTTCACATGGTCGCCGGTGACCTCGTCCTTGTATTCGGCCAGCTTGCCCAGCGCATGGACGGTGGCGATCTGCGCCTGGTTCAGCCGTTCATAGAGCCGCAGATTGTCCAGCCCGACCGCCGCCTTGGTGCAGAGCAGCTCCACCAGCGGCCGGTCGCCCTCGGCAAAGGGGCCGCCCAGCAGGCAGAGCGCCAGCGGTGCCGCATCGCGGCTGCGCAGAACCGCCACCCCATGCCGGTTCCGCCAGCGCGTCTGACCGTCGCCCAACGCCGTCACGATGTCGGTCGCGACCTCGGCCGGCAGGTCGGCCGGCAGCCCGGCCTCCGCCACGATCGTCGGCCGGCCGTCCTCCCCCATCCCGCACAGGACGGCGGACTGGACATCGGTCAGCAGCGCCGCCGCCCGCCCGACCAGCCCGGCGAGGAATTGCGAGCGCGAGCGCAGCCCAGCCAGATGGTCGGCCGCCTCCATCACCCGCTCCAGCCCCTGCCGGCCGCGCTCGATGACGGCGATGTGCTGGTAGGAGCGCAATGCTGCGACGGCGGCGGTGTAGAGCTTCTGCGCCGTCAGCTCGCTCTTTGCCTTGTAGTCGTTGATGTCGTAGGCGGCAATCACCTGCCGTTCCGGCGCCTGCCCCGGCTGGCCGGTGCGCAGGATGATGCGGACCTGCCGGTTTCCCATCTCCTCGCGGATGTGGCGGACCAGCTTCAACCCGGCGTCGTCGGTCTCCATCACCACGTCCAGCAGGATGGCCGCGATGCCCGGATGCTCGACCAGCAGCGACCGCGCCTGCCGCGCGGTGTAGGCCGACAGGAACCGGACAGGCCTCTCCTCGAACGTCATCTCGCCCAGCACGACGCGGGTGATGGCGTGGACCTCGTGGTCGTCGTCGACGATCAGGATCAGCCAGGGCGGATTGCGCCGCATGCGATCGGCGGCATCCTCGGTCTCGGCGGCGAATTCCAGAACATCGCTTGCGGGCACCAGCCGGCGATCATCCGCGCCGTCGCCGTTCCCGCCCCTGTCGCAGCCGTCAGCCATCACCGCCCCCGCGGTTCCATTCGCTTCGGCCGGCATCCCGAAAATTACCGGCGCGTGCATCCCCCAATGCGTCGACAATTTTCGATGAAGCCATCATGATCTGTCAACAAACCGGCGTCCGCGTCAGGCCGTCCGCTTCCACGCGACTGTCAGCAGCCCGGCCCCCATCAGCAGCGACCCGCCGACGCGGTTGACCGCCCGCTGCACCGACGGCCTCCGCACCGCGCGCCGCGCCGCCGAAGCCAGCAGGGCATAACCGGCGGCGTTCAGCGTCGCCAGCACCAGGAAGGTCGCCTCCATCACCACCATTTGCCCGGCCAGCGGCCGGCCGGTGTCGAGGAACTGCGGCAGGAAGGCGACGAAGAAGACGATGCTCTTGGGGTTCAGCGCGGTGACGGCATAGGTGTGCAGCATCATGCGCCAGGGCCGCACCGCCGAGTCGTCGGCCACCGTCTCCACCCCCTTGACCGGCGCCCGCCACAGCTTGAGGCCGAGATAGACCAGATAGGCGGCACCCACCCATTTCAGCACGGTGAACAGCGCCGCCGAGGTCGACAGCAGCACCCCCAGCCCCAGCAACGAGGCGGTCATCGCGGTGAAGTCGCCCAGCGCCACCCCGGCCACCGTCGCCATCGCCGATTGCCGCCCATGGCCCAGCGCGTAGGACACGACGATCAGCACCGTCGGCCCGGGGATCATCAGCATGATGGCGGAGGCGGCGGCAAAGGCGAGCCACAGATCGGGGGACATCGGACGGGTCTCCAGGTAGAGCCAAGGACCCGTCCATCAATCCACAGCGCGGCGGCCGGCGCAATGGCCGGCTGGCGGCCGGCTGTCATCAAATCCGCCGCAGCGGACGCCGGGCGCTCCACACCCCGGCCAGGAAGGGCAGAGCCAGCAGGATCTGCAGGGCCGCCCAACCCAGCGCTTCCCAGTTCGGCCGCGTCCAATCGACCTCGTGCAGCGCCTCCATGAAGGGAAGCTGGCCGTAGATCAGCGATTCGAGCGGGACGAAGCCCTCCGCCACCACCGTCAACAGTGCCCCGAGCAGCAGCGCGAAGCCCAGGACCGACTCGACCGGCAGGCAGCGGACGGCGCCGCACAGGCTGCGCGGTTCGCCATCCGCAGCAGGCACCGCCGGGCGGAACAGGCTGGCGATGCCCAGCGCGTTGCGCGTCTCCGTCCCGACCGGGCGGCGGGCGGCGCGGATCAGCCCCAGCGCCGGCAGCGCCACCGCCGGGATCAGCAGGTACGGGTTGGGGAAGTCGCGGTAGCGGCCGTCGAAGACGATCAGCAGCGACCAGACCAGCGCCACCACGCCCAGCGCGACGGCGCTCCACCGCCCCACCCGCTCGGTGCGGGTCAGGGCCGGGCGCGCGTGGCGCAGGCCGACCAGCGGCTCGCGCGCCAGACCGCCGCTCGCCAGCGTGCGGTGGGCGGTCAGCAGCACCGCCAGCGCCAGCGCGGCGGTCAGCGCCAGCATGACCACGGCCAGCGTGGTGTCCTGCCAGTAATGCTTGCCATGCTCCGCCACGAAGGCGGCGCGGACATAGAGGGTCGACATCGCCTGCGCCAGCAGGATCAGCGCCACCCAGCCGGTGCCAGGCAGATGGCGGCGCAGCAGCGCCAGCCCACCCAGCAGCACCAGAGCCAGCCCGCTGGACGCCGCGAACAGCCAGGGCCACGCGACATTGCCGACCACCGGCCCGGCCAGCGAGAATTTCGGCGTGCGGTCGGCGTTGTACAGGCCCCAATGGCCGCCGACGGTGCCCTCCAGCTTCGCCTTCCATTCCTGGTCGAAGGCCTCGATCACGTTGTAATCGAAGCCTTCCTGCTCGGCCATGCGGACGAAGGCGTTGACGAACTTCGCCTTGTTGACCAGCCCCGGCACGGCCGCCCCGCGCGAGCGGCCTTGCGTCGGCCAGCCGGTCTCGCCGACCAGGATCGGCTTGCCGGGGAAGCGGTGGGCGATGGTGCGGTAGCTCTGGCGGATGCGCTCGGTGGCGCCCTCGACGCCGGCCGGCACATCCTCCCAATAGGGCAGCAGATGGATGGTCAGGTAATCGACATGGTCGGCGATCTGCGGATATTTCAGCCACCACTCCCACACGTCGGCATAGGACACCGGCTGCTTCACCGCCGCCTTGACGCGGTCGATGTAGCCGGCGACCTGCTCCGGCGTCAGTTCGCGGCGCAGCAGCACCTCGTTGCCGACGATGACGCGGGTGATGACGTCGGGATAGCGGTTGGCGAGGTCGATCAGCGAAGCGATCTCCGCCTCGTTCTTGTCGGTCCGAGAGGACAGCCAAGCCCCCATGGTGACCTGCATGCCATGCTTGCGCGCCAGTTCCGGCACCACCTGCAAGCCTTCCAGCGAGGTGTAGGTGCGGATGCCGGCCACCTGCGGAGCGAGGGCGACCATGTCCTCCTCGATCTGGGCGGTGGAGGGCAGCACGCCGGTCAGCGGACTCTGCCCGTCGCGGAAGGGGGCGAAGGACACGCTGCGCAGCTTGCCCCCCGGCGGCGGGTCGAGCGGCACCGGGCGGTTCGGCAGGGACCAGACGGCGAGATTCGCGAGGCCGGCGACGATCATCGCGGCGAGGATGAGGATCAGGCGCATGGGCGGGATGTCTACACCAAAGGCTTGACGGTTTGAACGGTGACCGTCGCACCAACAGGCCGGACCGCGATTTTATTCACCGGGTGCGGACGGAAAATAGGCGCGCCCCCCGGAGGAGGCGCGCCCAGTCGGTCAAGGATTGAGTGACGTGCCTTCGTCACGAATTGGTAAACCGGCGGGAGGGGGAGTTTATTCCATGGGAAATTGATTCCCCCACTTCCCCTCACCGCTCCACGAACGCCTTTTCGATGACGAAGCCGCCCGGCTCGCCGTTGGTGCCCATGACGAAGCCGCGACGCTCCATCATCGCGGTGGTCTCGGCCAGCATCGCCGGGCTGCCGCAGATCATCACGCGGTCCTTCTCGGCGTCCAGCTCCGGCAGGCCCAGGTCGCTGTACAGCTTGCCGGTCTCCATCAGCGTGGTCAGGCGGCCCTGGTTGCGGAAGGGCTCGCGCGTCACGGTCGGGTAATACAGCAGTTTTTCCTTCACTTGCTCGCCGAAGAACTCGTTCTCCGGCAGGCTGTGCTGGATCAGGTCGTCATAGGCCAGCTCCGCCACGGTGCGGGTGCCGTGGGTCAGGATCACCCGGTCGAACTTCTCGTACATCTCCGGGTCCTTGATGATGCTGAGGAACGGCGCCAGGCCGGTGCCGGTGCTCAGCAGATACAGGTTCCGCCCGGGAAGCAGGTTGTCGGTGATCAGCGTGCCGGTCGCCTTGCGGTTCACCAGCAGGGTGTCGCCTTCCTTCAGGTGCTGCAGGCGCGAGGTCAGCGGGCCGTCCTGCACCTTGATGCTGAAGAACTCCAGCGTCTCCTCGTAATGCGCGCTGACGAGGCTGTAGGCACGCAGCAGGGGCCGGCCTTCGACCTCCAGCCCGATCATGGTGAACTGCCCCGGCAGGAAGCGGAAGGACGGATCGCGCGTGGTGGTGAAGCTGAACAGCGTGTCGGTCCAGTGGTGAACGGTCAGCACGCGCTCTTTGATCAAGTTGCTCATGGGGGCGTTCCAAAACCTGTCGAGGCCAAGCTCGGTTGGCGGTGTTCAAGCCGCAATGTTCAAACCATCATCCGGGACGCTGCGTTCAGGTGGCCGGTGCGCGAGGACGCGAGCAGAGCTGCCGCGACGCAACGGCCGAAACCTATCAACAAACCCGGCCGAAGGCCACGGATTTCTACCAGTCGAATGACGGGCTTTCCGACAAACAACACAAACGGCGCCGTACAACATTGATCCCGGTCAATTCGCCCCCTATTCCGCACTGGGCGGCGCGAACAGGTAGGGGGAGAGACCGCGCAGGTTCTCGTCGACGATAAGCCGATGATTCAACGGCGGAAACGCCCGTTGCGAGCAGTCCAGCCGCGGGCAGAGCCGGCAATTCACACCGATCGGCGTCGCCGCGTCGGTGTTGGACAGGTCGAACCCATCCGCATAGGTGACCTGAGCCGCATGCTGGACGTCGCAGCCGAGCGCGACGGCGAATTGCTGCGGCGGGCTGCGGTGGCCGCCGCCGGCCTTCACCACCGTGCGGGCGATGGAGAAGTACGCGGTGCCGTCCGGCATCTCCGCCATCTGGCTGTGGATCTTGCCCGGCGTGCGGAAGGCCTCATAGACGATCCAGCGCGGACAGCCGCCACCGAAGCGGGCGAAGTGAAAGCCGGCGCCGGAAAAGCGCTTCGACACGTTGCCGGCGCTGTCCACCCGCATGAAGAAGAAGGGCACGCCCTTGGCCCCCGACCGGTGCAGCGTGGTCAGCCGGTGGCAGACCTGCTCGAACGACGCGTCGAAGCGCCGCCGCAGGATCTCGATGTCGTAGCGCAGCTGGGTCGCCGCCTCGTGGAAGCGGCCGTAGGGCATCAGCACCGCCGCCGCGAAGTAATTGGCCAGCCCGATCCGGGTCAGCCGCCGCGCCTCGTCGTCGGACAGGTTGGCGGCGTCGACGATGCCGTTCAGCAGGTCGCGGTGGCGCAGCAGTGCGATCTGGCAGGCCAGCTGAAAAGTGCGGCCCGACGGCGCCAGCATCTCCGACAGCAGGATGCGCCGGCTGTGGCGGTCGAAGCGGCGCACGGCATAGCCCATCACCTCCGACGGCAGCAGGCGGACGCGCACGCTGTGCTGGGTGTTCAGCCAGTCGACCAGCCCGCGATAGAGGTCGCCGCGCTCCAGCTTGCCGTCCTGCCACAGGCTTTCGGCCGCCGCCTCCAGCTCCGGGAAATGGTTCGAATGGGCCTGGAACAGGTCGCGCACCTCGTCCTGCGGAAAGCCGGTGGCCTGCACCAGATGCAGCTTCTCGCGGTCGGCCACCCGCTCCGCCAGCGCCTGCAGATCGTCGCGCGCGCCGCGGAAGCCGCGATAGAGCGCCACCACCGCCTGCCCCAGCGTCGGCGCCACCGCCGCCAGTTCGCGGAAGTCCTGGTTCTTGATGTCGGAGCCGTCGAACAGCGGATCGGCGAACACCTCGCGCAGGCCCGCCACCAGCCGGCTTTCCTCATCCTCGGCGAAGGCCTGCAGATCGACGCCGAACTGCTGGCCCAGCTTCAGCAGCAGCGGCACCGTGACGGGGCGCTGGTTGTGCTCGATCAGGTTCAGGTAGCTGGGGGAGATGCCGAGCTGATCGGCCATCTGCGCCTGGGTCAGCCCCTGGTCGCGGCGCAGGCGGCGGACCTTCGGCCCCAGCATCGCCTTCTTTTCCATGGTCGCCACGATCCGTCCCCCAACCAGTTCTCTGACTTTACAAGATTTACGGATTTACAGGATTGTGAAGACGGCAGTTTACAAACGGACCTTTTTACAAACAAGGGCTTATTGCAACGCACTCGGGGCAGGTTTAAGTCTTGGTTCACGGCCGCGCTGTAAAGCGCAAGCGGCCCCGAAGACGGAAAGGTGCAGACGCAACCGGCGGGAGGAAACGCCGCTGCACACCAGCCGCAGGGACCGACAAAAGGCCCGCCCCGAGACCCCAGTTCCGCCCCGATCAACCGGGCTCACCGGACAACAAGGAACCTGACCCATGTCGCTCGATGAAAAGACCAAGGCCGCCATCCACGCCGCCCGCTACGAGGGCATCCGCCGCGACTACACCATGGACGACGTCAAGCGTCTGAGCGGCTCGGTCAAGATCGAGTACACGCTGGCCGAGCTGGGTGCGCGCCGCCTGTGGGAGCTGCTGAACACCGAGCCCTACATCAACACGCTGGGCGCGCTGACCGGCAACCAGGCGATGCAGGCGGTCAAGGCCGGCCTGAAGGCCATCTACCTGTCGGGCTGGCAGGTCGCCGGTGACGCCAACACGGCCGGCCAGATGTACCCGGACCAGAGCCTGTATCCGGTGAACTCGGTCCCGGCGGTCGTCGAGCGCATCAACAACACCTTCAAGCGTGCCGACGAGATCCAGACCTCCGAAGGCAAGGGCGACACCTACTGGTTCGCGCCGATCATCGCGGATGCCGAGGCCGGTTTCGGCGGCCCGCTGAACGCCTTCGAGCTGATGAAGTCGATGATCAAGGCCGGCGCCGCCGGCGTGCACTGGGAAGACCAGCTGGCGTCCGAGAAGAAGTGCGGCCACCTCGGCGGCAAGGTTCTGATCCCGACGCAGCAGCACATCCGCACGCTGAACGCCGCCCGTCTGGCCGCCGACGTCTGCGGCACCTCGACCCTGGTGATCGCCCGCACCGACGCGGAGTCGGCGCAGCTCATCACCTCGGACATCGACGAGCGTGACCATCCCTTCATCGACTTCGACAGCGGCCGCACCACCGAGGGCTTCTTCCGCCTGAAGAAGGGCATGGGCGTCGATCACTGCATCGCCCGCGGCCTGTCCTACGCGCCGTATTCGGACCTGATGTGGTGGGAGACCTCCAAGCCGAACCTGGACGAGGCGCGCCGCTTCGCCGAGGCCGTGCACAAGCAGTTCCCGGGCAAGATGCTGGCCTACAACTGCTCGCCGTCCTTCAACTGGAAGGCCAACCTGGACGACGCCACCATCGCCAAGTACCAGCGCGAGCTGGGCGCCATGGGCTACAAGTTCCAGTTCGTCACGCTGGCCGGCTTCCACAGCCTGAACTACTCGGCCTTCACGCTCGCCAAGGGTTACGCCGAGCGCGGCATGGCCGCCTACTCCGAACTGCAGCAGGCCGAGTTCGCGGCCGAGAAGGACGGTTACACCGCCACCAAGCACCAGCGCGAAGTCGGCACCGGCTACTTCGACGCGGTCGCCACGGCGATCTCCGGCGGCACCTCCTCGACCACCGCGTACAAGGACTCCACCGAGGCTGACCAGTTCCATTGATCGCAGGTTCCGATCATCGGGATTGGTCCGTGATCCAGTGTGCGAGCTGGATCTTTTCGAACGGCTGATGCTTTGACTTGCCGACGGCCGGGGGCCTTCCCCCCGGCCGCTTTTTTGTGTCCGAACGGATCCGGCAAGGGTCATCGGAAATAATTCCGCGGTGAAGCCACGCCCCTATGGTATGGCAGCTCTGCGCCGCATCAACCGGTGGTACGGCCCGGCTGGCCCGAAAGTCTTGAACTGGGCTGGAAAATACCGGGAAATCCACTGTCGGAGCCGGTTTCAGGGCGGCGGCGGCCTTGGGTGCGCCGCGGAATCCCTTGTTGACTTGGAACGGCATCGGGACCAATTAAGTCCGCATGCTGAAAACAAACCGATCCGGGACGTAAAGGTCCCACACGCCGGCACCCGACCTCGGGGTCCCGGCGGGCGGAACTGGCCGCCGCGCAACCCCTTGCGCGGCGATGACCGTTTCCCGACCGCCCCCCTGCCCCGGCGGGTTCTCCCCTGGCCGACATGCCATCGGAGATGCTCCGGCGTTCTTTGGTGAAACGATGAAAGGACAAGACAGTATGGATCAATCGCTCGCAGGAAAGTCCATCGCCATCCTCGTCTCCAACGGCTTCGAAGAAGCGGAGATGACCGAGCCGCAACGCGCCCTCATCAAGACCGGCGCCACGCTGCGTACCATCTCCACCGAGACGGGTCTGGTCAACGGCTGGCACGGCAAGTCCTGGGGCCATTACTTCCCGGTGGACAAGCATCTGAGCGAGGCGCTGGGCGCCGACTTCGACATGCTGCTGCTGCCGGGCGGTGAGCGCAGCGTGGCGAAGCTGCAGCAGTCGGCCCACACCCGCCGCATCGTCGGCCACTTCCTGGATGCCGGCAAGCCGATCGCCGCCATCGACCAGGGCATCCAGCTGCTGGCGATCCCCGGCAAGCTGCGCGGCCGTCTGCTGGCCGCCCCGGAAGCCTACCGCGCCGACCTGACCGCCGCCGGCGGCCGGATCAGCGACGAGGCGCTGGTCGTCGACGACATCACGGTCTCGGCGCTCGGCCAGGACCAGCTGAACGAGTTCGTCGAAGCCGTGGTGAAGCTGTTCACCGAGCTGGGTTCCGTTCGCAAGGCCGCCTGATCTCCATCCTCAGACGGTCCCGAAACGGCCGCCGCACCAACCGGGTGCGGCGGCCGTTTCGTTTTGGGCTCCTTTTCAGGCCCGCCTCTCTCCAGCCGTGA
>CBFGPE010000171.1:0-13439 GCA_965650625.1 uncultured Azospirillum sp.
AGGACGTGAAGTTCGGCTCCACCGCCCGCGACAAGATGCTGCGCGGCGTGGACATTCTGGCTGACGCCGTGAAGGTCACGCTGGGCCCGAAGGGCCGCAACGTGGTGATCGAAAAGTCGTTCGGCGCCCCGCGCATCACCAAGGACGGCGTGTCGGTCGCCAAGGAAATCGAGCTGGCCGACAAGTTCGAGAACATGGGCGCGCAGATGCTGCGCGAGGTGGCGTCGAAGACCGCCGACCTGGCCGGTGACGGCACCACCACCGCCACCGTGCTGGCCCAGGCCATCGTCCGCGAGGGCGCCAAGTCGGTCGCCGCCGGCATCAACCCGATGGACCTGAAGCGCGGCATCGACATGGCGGTCGACGCCGTGGTGACCGAGCTGAAGGCCCGCTCCAAGAAGGTCACCACCAACGAGGAGATCGCCCAGGTCGGCACCATCTCCGCCAACGGCGACCGCGAGATCGGCGACATGCTGGCCCGCGCGATGGAGAAGGTCGGCAACGAGGGCGTCATCACGGTCGAGGAGGCCAAGAGCCTGGAGACCGAGCTTGACGTGGTCGAGGGCATGCAGTTCGACCGCGGCTACACCTCGCCCTACTTCGTCACCAACGCCGACAAGATGCAGGTGGAGCTGGATGATCCCTACATCCTGATCCACGACAAGAAGCTGTCCGGCATCCAGGCCATCATCCCGGTGCTGGAGAAGGTGGTGCAGTCGGGCAAGCCGCTGCTGATCATCGCCGAGGAGGTGGAGGGCGAGGCGCTGGCGACCCTGGTGGTCAACCGCCTGCGCGGCGGCCTGAAGGTCGCAGCGGTGAAGGCCCCCGGCTTCGGCGACCGCCGCAAAGCCATGCTGGAGGACATCGCCATCCTCACCGGCGGCCAGGTGGTCAGCGAAGAGCTGGGCATCAAGTTGGACAGCGTCACCATCGACATGCTGGGCCGCGCCGGCAAGGTGGTCATCACCAAGGACAACACCACCATCGTCAACGGCGTCGGATCGAAGGACGACATCAAGGCCCGCTGCACCCAGATCCGCCAGCAGATCGAGGAGACGACCTCCGACTACGACCGCGAGAAGCTGCAGGAGCGGCTGGCCAAGCTCGCCGGCGGCGTCGCGGTGATCCGCGTCGGCGGCGCCACCGAGGTCGAGGTGAAGGAGCGCAAGGACCGCGTCGACGACGCCATGCACGCCACCCGTGCGGCGGTCGAGGAAGGCATCCTGCCCGGCGGCGGCGTGGCGCTGGCCCGTGCGGTCGCGGTGCTGGAGAGCGTCAAGCCGGCCAACGACGACCAGCGCGTCGGCGTGGAGATCGTGCGCCGGGCGCTGACCGCCCCGGTGCGCCAGATCGCCACCAACGCCGGCGTCGACGGCTCGATCATCGTCGGCAAGCTGAACGACAGCAACGACTATGCCGTCGGCTACGACGCGGCCAAGGGCGAGTGGTGCGATCTGGTGAAGGCCGGCATCATCGACCCGGCCAAGGTGGTGCGCACCGCGCTGCAGGACGCGGCCTCCGTCGCCGGCCTGCTGATCACCACCGAGGCGATGGTTGCCCAGCTGCCGGAGAAGAAGCCCGCGGTGCCCGCCCCCGGCGCCGACATGGACTTCTGATCCGGCCGGCTTTGGACCGGACGTTTCCCAAGACGTTCCCTGGACGGGGTCGCGCCGCACCGGCGCGGCCCCTTCTTTTCATGCGGCGGCGGGCCTGTCGTCCGGCTGGGCCGCCGCCCGGCAGCAGGGGAAGCGCAGGGTGACCTTCACTCCCTGCTCCGGCCGGGGTTCGATGTCGAGGCTGCCGCGCAATTGCTGGGCAAGCTGCCGCATGATCCGGCCACCCAGCCCGGTGCCCTGCGGCCGATCCGACAGGATGCCCACGCCGTCGTCGCAGACGCGCAGCACGCACTCCCCCTCCTCCTTGCGGAAGGTCAGGTCGATGCGGCCGGAACGGCCGTCGGGGAAGGCGTATTTCAGCGCGTTGGTGATCAGCTCGTTGGCGATGGTGCCGACCGCGACGGCGATGCTCATGTCGAGGTCGACGTCGTCCACCTCGGCGCTGACCGCAACCGGCCGCACCCCGACGACGCCCAACTGGATGTCCTCCACCAGACTTTCCAGGAAGTCCTTCGAACTGACGATGTTGACGCCCTCCACCCGGCGCAGGCGGACATAGACGCGGGACAGCACGCCGATCCGCTCGATGGTGCCGTTGACGATGTCCTGCCCTGCCCCAGACCTGTGCGCGGCGAGCGTCAGCTGGGCGCAGATCTGTTGCAGGTCGTTGCGGATCCGGTGGTGGATCTCGTGCAGCATCAAGTCCTTTTCCGCATTGGCGGCGGACAGCTGGTCCCAGGACAGGCGCAGCTGCTCGTTCGCCCGGCGCAGGGCGTGTGCCCCGGCGGCGATCCCGAAGCCCAGCGCCATATAGATGAGGAAGGCCAGCCGGTCGCCCGGCTCGGCGATCCACAGCTGCCATTCCGGCTTCATGAAGAACCAGGCCGAACACAGTCCCGACAGCGCCACGGCCAGATACCCCGCCCCGCGGTCGAACAGCAGCGAAATCACGAAGATGGTCGGGATGAAGACCAGGAACGGATATTTGAACAGCAGCGGGTCGAGCGCGTAGCGCACCAGCGCCGTCAGCCCGACCAGCAGCAGCGTCATCCCGTATTGTGCCCAGGCCGCGTGCGGCAAACTGGAACTCAGCCGGCGCAAGATGCTTTCCATACCCCGTGCCCTGCTCCCCGCGACATACACCAGGACGCAACGGAAGGGATAACAGCCGGGATCCGGATTCGGATGACCGGGGTATGCACACAATGTTGTGACGAATTTCGTCGATGCGCTCAACCGCGGCCCTCAGCCGCGACCTGGGCGGGCGCCATGCCAGGGAGGCAGCGCCCCCGTACGGCCGGCGTCGGCCAGCAGCGCCTCGGCGGCGCGGCCGATGCCCAGCACGTCTTCGTCGGCGAAGCGGCGGCCGACGATCTGCAGCCCGACCGGCAGCCCGTCCGCCGCCGGCCCGACCGGAAGCGACAGCGCCGGGCATTGCGGCAGCAGGTTGAACGGACAGGTCATGTCCAGCCCGCGATAGCGCCCGTCGTCGGCCGTCGCCATGAAGTCGTCGTCACCGGAATCGGCCGGCGGCGCCGTCACCGCGCAGGTCGGGCAGAGCAGCGCGTCATAGCGGTCGAACAGCCGGGCCATGTCGCGCCACATGGCGGTGCGCAGCAACTCCACCCGCTTGACCTCGGTGGCGCCAAGGGAGAAACCGCGCTCCATCAGCGCCACGATGGCCGGGTCCATGCGCTGCCTCTGCGCCTCCAGCCGGTCGCCGAAATAGGCGCTCATGAACACGCACCACAGGTCGAACCACTGGTCGTTCACCGCCCGGGTCCAGGAGACCGGCACTTCGTCCACCACCGCCCCGGCCCGGCGCAGCAGGTCCACCGCCGCACGGATCGCCGCCTCCACGCCCGGCTGAACCTCGTAATAGCCGAGGTCGACGGACAGGGCGAAGCGCCGCCCCTCCAGCAGCCCCGCCCGCGCCCGGCCACCGGAGAAGGTCAGCGACAGCGACTGGATGTCCTCGTCGCTCGGTCCCGACGCCGCCTCCATGAAGGCGATGGCATCCTCCACCGTCCGCGCCAACGGCCCGAAATGTGAAATGCCGTCGAACACGCTGGGCAGGATCGTCATGGGAATGCGCCCCAGGCTGGGCTTCAGCCCGACCGTGCCGCACAGGGCCGCCGGGATGCGCACCGATCCACCCATGTCGGTCCCCTCGGCGAAGGGCACCACCCCGGCGGCCACCGCCGCCGCCGACCCGCCCGACGATCCGCCGGAGGTGCGTGCCGGGTCCCACGGGTTGCGCGTCACGCCCCAGCGCGGGCTGTAGGTGAAGCTGGAATGGGCGAATTCCGGCGTGGTGGTCTTGCCGATCAGGATGGCGCCGGCATCGGTCAGCCGGCGGATGCACAGCGCGCTTTCCTCCGGCCGCAAATCCTCCGTCCAGGAGCCGAGCGTGGTCAGGTCCCCGACGGTCGGCGTCATGTCCTTGGCGGCGAAGGGCACGCCATGCAGCGGGCCGACCGCCTCCCCCCGCTTCACCGCGAGGTCGGCCTCCAACGCCGCGGCCATCGCCTGCTCCTCCCGCAGCAGGGTGAAGGGGTTGAGCGGTTCGGAGACGGCGCGGGCACGGGCGATGGCCTCTCCCACCACCGTCTCGGCACGGAAGCGGTCGGCGCGGATGCCCGCGGCCATCGCGGTGGCCGGCAGGTCGAGCGGGTGGAGTTCGGTCGGCGTCGGAGAGGTCATGGACTTACCTGTGCAAAGTGAACCGTCGATGGTGACGGTGGGCCTGCATGCCCTTGGAAAAATTTGGAAATGCGACGGGCGTCATGCCACGATGCCCACCCGTGCCGCCTGTTGCGAAAGGCCGGCGTCGGACGAGGAAAGGTCACCCTCCGCATGCACCCCGCTGTTGACCCAAGTCGTGAATCCGGTGGCGAACCCGCCGGCGAACTTGGTGCCGCTCCGCCTTTCGCGGACTGGAACGACGCCATCGCCCGCGCCGTCGCGGCGCTCGGCTCGCCCGGCTTTCCGGCGGCGATGGAAGCGGCGCTGCAACGGCTGGTGAGCCACCAGATGATGAACGGCTTCCATTACGCCCCCGACGGCCGCGCCTTCGACCTGCACAACGACCGGCTTGGCGACCACCGCCGGATCATCGTCGACCAGTATCTGGCCGGCACCTATGTCCTCGACCCCTTCTATGACGCCAGCCGCCGGCCCGACGGACCGTCCTTCATCATCATGCGCCAGCTGGCGCCGGACGACTTCGAACAGTCGGAATATTTCCGCCTCCATTATGCGGCGACCCGGATCGTGGATGAGGTCGGATTCCGCCTGACGCTGGACGCCGGCCATGTCGGCATCCTGTCCCTGTGCCGCATCGGAGACGCGCCGCGTTTCTCCCCCGACGAACTGGCGAGACTGGAGGCCGCAGCCGGCCTCGTCCGCGCCCTGGGGGAGCGGCACTGGCATGGCCTGCCGACCGCCGCGGCCGACGCCGCGAAAGCCGGTACGCCGAGGCGGATCGAGCACCCGCTGCTGACCAACCGGGAACTGGAAGTGGTCACGCTGATCCTGAAGGGCCATTCCACCCAGTCCATCGCCGCGGTGCTGTCGCTCTCGCCGGATACGGTGAAGGTCCATCGCCGCCGGATCTATGCAAAGCTGCGGATCTCCAGCCAGGGCGAACTCTTCCGCACCTTCCTGACCGATCCGCTGATCTCCAGTCCGCGGTGATTGCCGGCCCGCGCTGACCGCCGGCCGGCGGAGTCCCATTCAGGAGACGGATTCCACGAAGTGGATCTCCGGCGGCGCCTTGCGGAACAGCGCGGTCAGATAGGCGAGGTAGAGCACGCCCAGCGCCAGCCAGACCAGCCCCAGCAGCTTGGCGTTGCTGTCCAGATTGGCCAGCAGATAGAGATCGCACAGCGCGGCGGCCGCCGGAATGACCAGTCCGACCAGCGCCCCAACCGACCGCACCTGCGGCTCCCGCCGGAGATAGAGCGCGATGACCGACAGGTTGACCGCGGTGAAGGCCAGGAAGGCGCCGAAATTGATGAAGGAGGTGGAGGTCGTCACGTCCATCCACAGCGCGGCCAGCCCGACGAACCCGACAAGCACCAGATTGAACACCGGCGTCCGCCAGCGCGGGTGAAGCCGCCCGAACAGTCCCGACGGCAGCACGCCGTCACGCCCCATGGCGAACAGCAGCCGGCCGACGCTGGCCTGCGCCGCAAGGCCGGAACTGAATTGGGCGACCACCAGCGTGGCGAGGAAGATGGTGACGAACAGGTCGCCGCCGATGGACTTGGCGATCTCGAAGGCGGCGGCATCCACGGAGTCGAACTCGGTGCCTGGATGGGCCAGCTGCGTCACATAGGCGGCAAGCACGAAGATCGCGCCGCCGGCCAGCGCCACGATCATGATGGCCCGCGGCATGGTGCGCCGGGCGTCGCGGACCTCCTCCGTCATGGTGGAGATGGCGTCGAACCCCAGGAACGAATAGGCGGCGATCGCCGCCCCGGCGACGGAGGCGCCGAAGGGCACGTCCGCCCGGAAGAAGGGCGTGACCGACGCCAGCCCGCCCGGCCCGCTCGCCGCCATGACGAAGCGCGCCGCCAGCAGGATGAAGGCGACCAGCACGGCCAGTTGCACGACCATCAGCACCAGATTGACGCGGGCGGCGAAATGCACGCCGGCCAGATTCACCACGGTGGTGAAGCCGATGAAGCCCAGGATCCAGACCCAGACCGGGACATCGGGGAATGCCGACGACAGATAGGCGCCGCCGATCAGCCAGATCACCATGGGAAGGAAGAAGTAATCGAGCAGAACCGCCCAGCCGACCAGGAACCCGATGCTGGGGCTCAGCGACTTGCGGGCATAGGTGTAGGCCGAACCAGCCACCGGATAGACCCGGGCCATCACGCCATAGCTGATCGCCGTCAGCAGGATCGCCCCGGCAGCCAGCACATAGGCCATCGCCGTCGTGCCCTCGCTGGCGGTCGCCAGGGCGCCGAAGGTGCCCAGCACGATCATCGGCGTCATATAGGCCAGCCCGAACAGCACGACCGCCGACAGGCCCAGCCTGCGGTGCAGAGTCACGTCATCCCTCATATCCACCTCCTGAAACACTCCTGTTCCGGTGACGTCTTCCGGGTTGCGCATGTGGCTGAAGGTCCGTGACATCACCATTTGTCCTGCGGAGGGTGCGGCCCGGGGCGGCGGACGGACAATACCCCCAGGGTGTTACGAAGCCGGCTGGGGATTCTTTCGGCGAAGGGATCTTGGCCGTTCCGCGGACACCCCCATCTGGAAGGCCATTGCCCGAAACCGGAGGATCGTGATGCGCAGCACCCTGACCCTGTCGGCCGCCATTCCCGTCACTGCCGTTCTTGCCGCCGGTCTTTTTGCCACTGGCCCTGCCCTGGCGCAGGCGGTCAAGACAGTTCCGACCAGCGCCGGGCCGGTGGAGGTCAGCCGCTTCGCCGACGGGCTGGAGCGGCCCTGGGGCATCGATTTCCTCCCCGACGGCCGGGCGCTGGTGACGGAAAAGCCGGGACGGCTGCGGATCATGGCGCGCGACGGATCGCTGTCCGAGCCGCTGGCCGGCACGCCGAAGGTCTTCAATCAGGGCCAGGGCGGGCTGATGGATGTGGCGGCCGATCCCGAGTTCGCCCGCAACAGGACGGTCTATCTCGCCTATGCCGAGCCGGGAGAGAAGGGCACCGCCGGGACGGCGCTGGGGCGCGGCACGCTGGGCGAGCGCGGGATCGAGGATTTCCAGGTTATCTTCCGCCAGTCGCCCAAGGTGGACGGCGGCAACCATTTCGGCACCCGCATCGCCTTCGCCCCCGACGGCCACATCTTCCTGACGCTGGGCGAGCGGTTCAAGTTCGACCCAGCGCAGAAGCGCGACAACACGCTGGGCAAGGTGGTCCGGCTGAACCGCGACGGCTTGCTGCCGCAGGACAACCCCTTCGCCGCGGAGGGCAAGACAGCCGGCGCCATCTGGTCCTACGGCCACCGCAACATCGAGGCGGCGGCCATCGATCCGCGCAGCGGCTCGCTGTGGATCGGTGAAATGGGGCCGCTGGGCGGCGACGAGCTGAACCGGCCGGAAGCGGGCAGGAATTACGGCTGGCCGGTGGTCAGCTGGGGCAAGCATTACGACGGCCGCGACATCCCCGACCCGCCGACCCACAAGGAGTTCGCCGACGCGGCGGTGCACTGGACGCCGGTGATCTCGCCTTCCGGCATGGTTTTCTACACCGGCGGGCTGTTCCGCAACTGGCAGGGCAGCGCCTTCCTCGGCGGCCTCAGCGCCAAGGGGCTGGTGCGCGTCGCCATCGACGGAAGCAGCGCGAGGGAGGTGGAGCGCATTCCGCTCGACGCGCGCATCCGCGATGTGGCACAGGGACCGGACGACGCCCTCTATGTCATCACCGATGCCGCCGACGGCGCGGTCCTGCGGTTGGCGCCGGCGAAATGACCGCCTGAAGATGGGCCGAAAGATGGGGCAGATGAAGATCAGAGACTACCGACCGTCGGACGCCCCGGTTCTGGCGGAGATCTATGCCCGCTCCGTCCGCGGCATCGGTTCGCGATTCTATGGCCCGGAGCAGGTGGAGGCCTGGGCTGCGCAGGCGCCAACGGTGGAGCGGGTGCGGGAGGCCTATGGCGACGGCCGCGTCGCCCTGGTCGCGGTGGACGAGGCCGACCGGCCGGTGGCCTTCAGCGACGTCGAAACCGACGGCCACATCAACTTCCTCTATTGCGCGCCGGAAGCCGCCGGCCGCGGCGTGATGTCGGCGCTGGTCGACAGGCTGGAGGCGCGCGCCCGCGCGCTCGGCCACCCCCGCCTGCATGTGGAGGCGAGCGAGGCCGCCCGCCCCTTCTTCCTGCGCCGCGGCTTTGCGATGCTGGCGCGCCGCGAGCTGCGGATCGGCAACGTGCCGATCCACAACTATGCGATGGAGAAGTGGCTGGCGCCGCCTGAAAGCATCAGTTAGGCGTCAGCACCAGGGCACCGCTGGTGCCGCGTCCTTCCAGTGCGCGATGGGCCTCGGCGGCGGCGTCCAGCGGCAGGCAGGTCACCGGGCCGGCGCTCAGCCCCTTGGCGACACGGGACAGCACCTCCTCGGCCGCAACACGGTAGGTGGCGAGGTCGGACATGTAGCCGAACACGCTGGGCCGGGCGAGGCAGAGCGAGCGGCGAGGCCCGATTTCGGACAGGTCGAGCGGCGAGACCGGGCCGCCGGCCTGACCGACGCTGGCCACCGTGCCGAACAGCCGCACCGCGTCGAAGGTCCGGCGCAACGTATCGCCGCCGATGCCGTCCACCGCGACGTCGACACCGCGCCCGCCGGTCAGGTCGCGCACCGCGGCGACGAAATCCTCTTCTTGGTAGAGAATGGCGTGGTCGAGCCCGTGGGCGCGGGCGGTCTCCGCCTTGGCGGCGCTGCCGACGGTGCCGATGACGGTGGCGCCCAGGCTCTTCGCCCATTGGGTCAGCAGCAGACCCAACCCGCCGGCGGCGGCATGCACCAGGATCGTGCTACCGGGACCCACCGAACAGACCCGGTTGAGCAGCATGTGCGCGGTGATCCCGCGCAGCATCAGCGAGGCGGCGGTCACCGGCTCCACGCCGTCGGGCAGGCGTACGGCGCGGTCGGCGGCCAGCAGGCGCGCCTCGGCATAGCCGCCGGCCGGCAGACCGGCCCAGGCGACGCGGTCGCCGACGGCGAGCCCCTCCACGCCCGACCCGACCGCCTCCACCACGCCTGCGCCTTCGACGCCGAGCGTGGCGGGATATGAGGGCAGCGGATACAGGCCGGTGCGATGGTAGATGTCGACGAAATTGACCCCGGCGGCCTCATGACGCAGGCGGATTTCCCCGGCACCGGGGGCCGGCAGGTCGAGAAAGGCGGGCGTCAGCACCTCGGCGCCACCCGGCGCAGTCATCTGAATGGAGCGGATCATAGCGGCTGTCTCCGTCGATCGTTGCGATGGAGCGGAGGTTAATCTGTGGTGCTGCGCGCAGGAATTCGGCATGATCGCGCACTGCCTGGGTGTTTTTGCGCAGAGTAGGTGGCTGATGAACTGGGATGATCTGCGCGTCTTCCTGGCGCTGGCGGACAGCGGCAGCCTGTCGGCGACGGCGCGGCGGCTGGGGGTGGACCATTCCACCGTCGCCCGCCGGGTGGCGGCGCTGGAAGCCGATCTGGGCGTGCGCCTGTTCGACCGGCTGCCGCGCGGCTACGCTCCGACGGTGGAGGGGGAGGAGTTCGCGGCGCTGGCCCGCCGGGTGGAGGATTGCGTGCTGGCGGTGGAACGCCATGCCCGCGGCCAGCCGGGCGAGCCGGCCGGCACGGTGCGCCTGTCGGCCCCGCCGGCCTTCGCCAGCCATTTCCTCGCCCCGCGATTGGCCGGGCTGCGGCGGACGCTGCCGAAGCTGGTGGTGGAGCTGGTGGGCGATGCCCGCGCGGTCAGCCTGACCCGGCGGGAGGCCGACCTCGCCCTGCGCCTGCAGCGGCCGGAGGACGAGGGGCTGGTGGCACGCCGCGTCGGCGCAATGGGCTATGGGCTCTACGCCACGCCGGGCTATCTCAATGGCCGGGACGAGGCCGGCTGGGAGTTCATCGGCTATGACGAGAGCCTGGACCACGTGCCGCAACAGCGCTGGCTGCGGCAGGTCGCCGGGCGCCGGCCCTTCGTCTTCCGCGCCAACGACCTGATGAGCCTGCGTGGTGCGGCGGCGGCCGGCGTCGGCATCGCGGCGATTCCGCATTTCCTCGGCCGGTCCGATCCCTCGCTGGTCGCGGTGATGCCAAACCCCGCTCCCCCGCCGCCGCAGCCGCGCGAGCTGTGGCTGCTGGTGCATGGCGACCTCAGGCGGTCGGCACGGGTGCGGGCGGTGATGGACGCGCTGGTGTCGATCATCGCCGACGGGCGGCCGCTGCTGGAGGATTGAGGATGCTGCCGCCGGTGACGGCAAAAATTTCGCGCAAACCGTGGGCATGGCAAAAAATCTTGGAACAGAATCGCAAGTCGTCCCGTTGATTCGGAAGCATCTGAGAGTTCTGCTCTTGCAACCTGCTGATCCGAATAGGGAGGCGTAGCATGCCCATTCTTCTCTGGCTTCTGGGTGTTCCGGGAATCATCGTGATCCTTCTTTGGATGACAGGCATTATCGGCTTCTAAGTCGCCCAGCCTGGCCTCCATCCACCCAGGTTTGACGATCCCGACACACCAAGGCCTCCGCCGGCACCGCCGCGGGGGCCTTTGGTTTTTGGGCTCCGCACATCGTTGGGACGCGCTGTAACCGACTGTTATTTCGATTGTCATCGAACCGTCGTTGACAGCACAGGTCGCGGCTGGCATTTCCATGTTTGTCGAAACATCGAACTCAGGGGTGCCGGCATGGAGAAGAAGGACGTCCTGGCCGGGCTGGCGGCGCTGGCGCAGGAGACGCGGCTGGACATCTTCCGCCTGCTGGTGGAGGCGGGGCCGGAGGGCCGCTCCGCCGGGGCGATCGCGGAAGCACTGGCGGTCGCGCCGGCCACCCTGTCCTTCCACCTGTCCAACCTGACCCATGCCGGGCTGATCGTGCAGCGGCGCGAGAGCCGGTCGCTGATCTACTCGGCCGATTTCGACCGGATGACCGGCATCGTCGGCTTCCTGTCGGAAAACTGCTGCGGCCGTTCGGCCAACGCGGGTGCCTGCGCGCCGCTCTGCGCGCCGACGCCGAGGGCAGCCAACATGTTGACTGAGGAAAATCCCTGCCAAGGAGCGTCCGCAGGGCCGCGCCGCGGCTGCTGACCGCCTGCAAACGGAGCGAAGAATGGTCGAGCATCGCGTCTACAACGTGCTGTTCCTGTGCACGCACAACAGCGCCCGCAGCGTCATGGCCGAATGCCTGCTGAACCGGGAGGGCAAGGGCCGCTTCCGCGGCTTCAGCGCCGGCAGCCAACCGTCCGGGCGCATCAACCCCCATGTCCGCGACCTGCTGGAGCGGCTGGGCTTCCCGACGGCGGAGTTGCGGTCGAAGACCTGGGACGAGTTTGCCGCCCCCGGCGCCCCCCACATGGACTTCGTCGTCACCGTCTGCGACAACGCCGCCGGAGAGGTCTGCCCGGTGTGGCCGGGCCAGCCGATCAGCGCCCATTGGGGCTTCCCCGACCCGTCCAGCGCCACGGGAACCGATGCGGAGAAGGCCGCCTTCACCGCCACGGTGTTCGGGCAAATCCAGCGCCGCATCCAGGCCTTCGCAGCCCTGCCCATCGCGTCGCTCGACCGCATGGCGCTGAAGCGGAAAATGGACGACATGGCGCGGGCCGAACCTTCCCTGCAGGGCGAGAGCCATGACCGCTGACGTCCACTCCACCGCCCCGGCGGCGCGTCCCGCCATGGGCCTGTTCGAGCGCTATCTCAGCCTGTGGGTGGCGCTGTGCATCGTCGCCGGCATCGCGCTCGGCCATCTGGTGCCCAGCCTGTTCCAGGCCATCGCGGCAGCGGAGGTCGCCCAGGTCAACCTGCCGGTGGCTGTGCTGATCTGGCTGATGATCGTGCCGATGCTGTTGAAGATCGACCTCGGCGCGCTGGGACAGGTGCGGGAACATTGGCGCGGCGTCGGGGTGACGCTGTTCATCAACTGGGCGGTCAAGCCCTTCTCAATGGCGCTGCTCGGCACGCTGTTCATCGGCCATCTGTTCGCCCCGCTGCTGCCGCAGGAGCAGATTTCCTCCTACATCGCCGGGCTGATCCTGCTGGCGGCGGCGCCCTGTACCGCCATGGTGTTCGTGTGGTCGAACCTGTGCGAGGGCGAACCACACTACACGCTGAGCCAGGTGGCGCTGAACGACCTCATCATGGTGTTCGCCTTCGCGCCCATCGTCGGGCTGCTGCTGGGCGTGGCGTCGATCACCGTGCCGTGGGGGACGCTGCTGCTGTCGGTGCTGCTCTACATCGTCATCCCGGTGGTGGCGGCCCAGTTCTGGCGGCGCAGCCTGCTGGCGGCCGGCGGCGAGCCGGCGCTGGCGCGCGTGCTCGGCCGGATCCAGCCGGTGTCGCTGCTGGCGCTGCTGACGACGCTGGTGCTGCTGTTCGGTTTCCAGGGGGAACAGATCCTGGCGCAGCCGCTGGTCATCGTCCTGCTGGCGGTGCCGATCCTGATCCAGGTCTATTTCAACGCCGGCCTCGCCTATTGGCTGTCGCGCCGGTTCGGGGTGGCGTGGTGCGTGGCGGCTCCGGCGGCGCTGATCGGCGCCTCCAACTTCTTCGAACTGGCGGTCGCCGCCGCCATCAGCCTGTTCGGGCTCGGCTCCGGCGCCGCGCTCGCAACCGTGGTCGGCGTGCTGGTCGAAGTGCCGGTCATGCTGTCGGTGGTGCGCATCGTCAAGGCAACCAAGCCGTGGTACGAAGGAAAAGCGGGGGCATGACATTCGTAAGTTCGTCAGCATCAGTTTGCCGGCATCAATTTGTCAGGCTCTGCTGTGGGTGGCGCTCCGCTTTTCAAGCTTCTGACGCCATGTAGTTAAACTACATTACAGAATCCCATAATTTTACAGCGCGATCTGTGGATCAGGGGCGCGAGGCCGATAGAGCCGCTCCTGCATCCGCTTCAATTGACATGATCCAGATCAATTCTGGCGGCAAGTGGTAGGACCACTCTTGCGCGGCGGGCAGGCGGGATGTAGGTTTACTACATACCGCATGGAACCGAGAGATTCGGGGGTTCCGGGCCGGGAAACCGGCCGCATGGCGACACCCGACGGGAGACGCCCGATCATGGTCACGACCGTTAAAAGCCTTTCCGACCTGAACGCCCTGATCGCCCGCGTGAAGGCGGCGCAGGCGCGCTTT
>CBFGPE010000172.1:0-13015 GCA_965650625.1 uncultured Azospirillum sp.
TCCCCCGCGAGGTCCGGCGCATCCTCTACACCACCAACGCCATCGAGGCGTTGAACTCCAAGCTGCGGCGGGCGGTGCGTGCCAGGGGGCATTTCCCCAATGACGAGGCAGCCCTGAAGCTCCTGTTTCTCGTCTTGAACCGCGCCGAGAAAGACTGGAAGATGCCGCCGCGCGAATGGACGGCCGCCAAGGCGCAGATGGCCGTCATCTTCGGCGAGCGGTTCGCGAAGGCGATGAACGCCTGATAATCAACCCGCCCCGCCGAGCACGAAATTCCGGACACTCCCGGAGCGACGCGACAACGGGGACACCAAGTACTACCTGAGCAATTTGCCGCCCAACACAACTCTGCCGGTTCTTGCCGCCCGGACCAAGGCGCGCTGGGTCTGCGAACAGGGCCACCAGCAGATGAAGGAAGAACTCGGCCTCGATCACTTCGAAGGGCGGGGCTGGCATGGCCTTCACCACCATGCCGTGCTGGTGATGATCGCTTTGGCCCTTCTTCAGGACCAGCGCCTCGCCACCGCGTCGGAGGGGGAAAAAACGAACGGCGTAGACCGCCGGCCGCCTCCACAGCCGACGCTTCCCGCCATCCGTGGCCATTCTCGCACAAATCCAGATCACCGCACCCGTTCGATGTCCGTGCTGTCGGTTCTGGCTCATCCCGCACAGGCGAGAGTAGAACTGCCAAAGTAGTGCTAAAGGAGCTTGCGCCATACGAATTCGTCTTCAGATCCTGACAGAAATATCCCTCCAGATTTGCCCAAAATCCGCACCATCAAATATCAGTATTAAACATCTGATCAACCTTTTCAATCGCTTTCAGTAGAACACAGACTAGTTCGTCCGTATCTACTGGCTTTTGGAAAAAGGCAAAAACTCCAGCATCACCTAGGCTTTTCTTATCAATGAGTTCTTCAGTATAACCAGAACACAGAATACATGGAATGGAGATCCCTCTGGCGCGCAGTTCGCGGATAAGCTGTGTGCCCGTCATGTGGGGCATCCTCTGGTCCACGACCACCACATGCCACGCGGCATCATGCTCATCCAATTCGGCCAGGACGTCGCGTGGATCTGAACATGGGGAGACTTCGAAACCGCGACGCTCCAGCGCTGTCAGCAACATCTCGCCGAAGTCAGGGTCGTCATCGACCAGCAGAATGCGCGGGTTCGTCTCCACGGAAAGCCGAGACTGCGTTGCCGCCTCTCCCCCTTGCTGGCTGTCGGACAAGTCGAGAACCGGTAGGATCACCTCGAAAGAGGAGCCGGTACCAACCATGCTGTCCACCAGGAGACAGCCTTCGAGTGCCCGAACGGTATCGCAGACCATCGATAAGCCCAGCCCCGTTCCCCGCCCCTTTTCTTTGGTGGTGAAGAATGGATTGAATGCATTCGACAGAAGCGCCGCGTCCATGCCGCAGCCATTGTCAGCGACGGTGATCGATATGTATGCCCGGTCGGAGGGCGGGCGACCGACCACCGCGTGCGCCACGCCGGCCTTGTCGGTCCAAACTGCGGCAAGGCTTCCCTCTTCCTTCTCGAGGCGCGCCTTGGCGAGCGTGGCTGCCGGAGCGGAGCGTATTGTTATGTCGATGCGTCCGCACTGCTGCTCGACCGCGTGATGGGCATTGATGAGAAGGTTGATCAGAGCCTGCCCGACCCGGTCCCGATTCCCTGTGACGCGCAGCGGGCGGTTCGCCATGATGCTCAGATTGGTGATTGCCGGCGTGAAGGCATTGACCAGCATGATGCTTTCTTCCACCAGTTCGATCAGGTCGATTTTCTCGATGTTGATTTCGTCTTTTCGGACGAATGAAAGAATCTGACCAATGATGGCTTTGCCGCGTTCGCCGGCGGCGACGATGCGTGCGGCATGATGACGGCAGGGATCCTCCCTGTCGCAGTCCTCGATGATGAAACGGGCAAAGCCGAGGATGGCGCCGAGCAGGTTGTTGAAGTCATGAGCAACGCCTCCGGCAAGCTGGCCGAGCGCTTCCAGTTTCTGGGCTTCCATCATGCGGCGCTCCATCTCCTCCCGACGGCGGCGCTCGCGCAGGGCGGCAATGGTATAGGCGAAACTGCGGGCGAGTTCCGACAGCAATGTCGTCTCGTCCTCGGCGAAGGCATCCAGCTCTTCCGCGTAAATGTTGAGACAGCCGAACACTTTTCCTTCCGATGCCAAAGGCACGGAGACGCTTGAAAGATAGCCGCGTTTCAGGGCTTCATCCCGCCACGGCTCCATGGCGGGATTGACGAGGGTGTTGCGGTTGACTTGAACGGTTCCGGTCCGCACCGCGGTGCCGCTGGGGCCGTGTCCCAGTGCCTCGTCATTCGATGTCAGGCGAATTCCGGACAGGTAACCGTCCTCATGTCCGGCGAAGGCTTCCGTCCGCAAGGTGTTGGCCTGTTCGCCATCCGCATCCAGCAGGGCCACGGAAACCATGCGGTATCCGCCGGTCTCGACGATGGTCTGGCACA
Organism: uncultured Azospirillum sp.; assembly: GCA_965650625.1. GTDB lineage: Bacteria > Pseudomonadota > Alphaproteobacteria > Azospirillales > Azospirillaceae > Azospirillum. Next base: position 2,482 of record CBFGPE010000172.1, read on the forward strand.
GATCGGCGTATAGGGAGGATTCGTCCGTGGCGCGCAGCAGCGCTTCGTTTCCGGCTCCCAGGGTCCGCAGCACGCGGTTCAGGCGAACCTGCGTCAGTTCATGGGCTTTGCGTTCGGAAATATCGATGGCGGCGATGATCCAGCCAACGACCTCTCCCTCGCTGTCGATCTGGGGCGCGCCCTGCAGCAGCAGCCAGATGACAGAGGAATCTGTCCGGCGAACCACGCGGTATTCATCGCGGTAAGGCGTCTTCCGTTTGAGCGCCTCTGCCCAGTTCGCTTCAGCCCTGATCCTGTCCGCCGGATGGATGATGCCGGTCCAGTGGCAACCGAGGATTTCTTCCCGCGCCAGGCCGGTTTTCTCGAGCATCCGGTCGTTGACATAGGAACAGCACCCGTCGGGACTGAATCCCGCCACCCCGACGGCCGTCAGGGACACCAGGTTGCGGAACATCGCCTCGCTGACTTCCAGCGCTTCGCGGGCCATCACCTCCGCCGTCACGTCGATGGAAACGCCTTCCGTGATGAGGTCTTCACCGTCACGTTCCACCACATGTTCCCTGCCGCGCACCCACAGGATCGATCGGTCCGGCAGAATGCGGCGCACCGTGTACAGGATTTCCCCCGCTGCCCGCAGACGGGCGGGAAGCTCCCGGTGGAGCAGGCGAGCGTCATCAGGGTGATAGCGGGCCTGAAGCTCGGCCGTCGACACCGGGCCTTCGAAGCCCTTGCCGGTGATGCGGCGTTCGAGGGCGCCGTCGAAGAACAGGACATGGCGTTCATTGTCTGCGTTGTAGCGAAACCGATAGATGTTCCCAGGCAGGTTGCGGATCATCGTTTCCAGTTTGGCGTGGGCTTTGCGCAGGCCCTCCTCGGCCAGCCGCCGTTCGGTGATATCGCGCCCGATCGTCAGAACGCCGCTTACCTCGCCATCCTCGCGAAGCTCCGGAACGCTCCGGATTTCCGCGGTGCTTTTCCCCGATGGACCCTCCCAGACGACTTCCATCCGGTTGGGGGCCTTTTCACGGATCGCACGCCGGACCGCCGTCGCGACCGCCAGGGTCAGCTGGTTCCGACCCCTCACATCCTCCAGCGTCCTGCCGATCAGCTGATCGTGCGTGTAGCCCAGTTCGGATGTCACATGCGCGTTGACATAGGTGATGCGACCCTGCCGGTCCGTATGAGCGACACCGTCGGGGATGCTTTCCAGCAGGAGCGACAGGCGCCGTTCCTTGTCGCTCAAGGCAATTTCCATCGCTTTGCGTTCGGAGATGTCCATCACCGAACCGACATAGCCGCGCAGGCTGCCGTCCGGATGGAATCGGGGAATGGCGCGTACGAACACCCAGGTGATCCGGCCGTCGACGTGGCAAAGCCGGAACTCGTCCTGATGAATGGCGCCCGCTCCGCTGTTTCTCGTCCACACCGCATCCACCGACGGCAAATCGTCGGGATGGATCGCCTTGCGCCAGCCTCCTCCAAGAATTTCCTCGACGGGCAGTCCGGTGACCCGGCTCCATTGACAGCTGGCATAGACGCAGCCGCGATCCGGTTCGTCTTCGAACACGCCGACGGGCAGCGCCTCGACCATTTCACGGAAGCGACGTTCGCTGTCCGCCAGCGCCTGTTCGATCCGCTTGCGTTCGGTGATGTCGCGGGCGATGCCGACGACCCCGGCGATCTTGCCGTTTCCGTCGCGCAACGGAGTCTTGAGCGTTTCGATATGGAAGATCGACCCGTCGGCGCGAACATGCGCCTCTTCGATCCTCTCCTGCACCCCGGTGACCAGCACCCTGGCGTCCGCCGCCCGATACCCCGTGGCGATCTCGGGCGGGCTGAGGTCGAAATCGGTTTTCCCCACGATGTCCGCCGGGGTGTGAAGACCGAAGACATCCGCCAACCGGCGGTTGGCGGCGATATAACGCCCCCCGGCGTCCTTGACCCAGGCCATATCGGGAATGTTGTCGAGGATCGATTCCATCCGGTTGTTGGCCAGACGCAGCGCCGCTTCGTTGTCGGCGGCCGCTTTGCCGAGATTGGCGAAGGCGGCGGCCAACGCACCGAGTTCATCGTCGTCGCGGCAATGGGGGACGTGAAGGCAATCTCCGACAGGACAGGCAGGAGAATCGGTGATGGCACCGGAGATTTCCAGGAGCCTCCGCGTCACCATCCGATGAACGATCAAGAGAAAAAGCAGAGAGATCAGAACAACTTCCAGCGCATTCTTCCCTAATACGGCAAGAAGATGCTCATTTGAATATTCATAAATATCTTGCGTCTCCGCTTCGACGTATAAATATCCACGCGTGCATTCTCCAGTGTCGCAATTGGTGGCAAGAGGAAACATGCGGCGCCCGGCCTCCGGCAATGGCCGGGTTCCGGCCATTGCCGGAGGCAGTCCGGTTTCCGATGGGATGGCTTCCCGGATCGCCGCGTTGCGGATGGCCGTCAAGGAGACGATGCTCTGGATGATGAGATCCATTTCCCGGCGGTCCATCGACCGCAACGCCGCTGCCGCGGGCGCGGCGTAGCGGCGACCGATGTCGTCGAGACGGGCGGTGATGGCGTCTCGCGCCGACCGGCAGTCCAGGACCAGCTCCGCTCCTGCAATGCACAGCGTGGCGACGGAACCGAACAGCAGAATTGCCAGCGACAGCCGGCGCCCGATCCGGCTGCCGCCTTTGGAGCAGCCTGGGAAACTGCCGATGAAGCTGCTGACGAAGCTGTCGATGCCGCAGCCATCACCCGATCCGACACGCATTGGCATCCCTCTCATCCGGACCGGGCGAACCGATGTCCAATCTCGACTGCCGGACCGTCGGTCCGGCGATCCGGTCAGCTCTGCTGGCCGTATCCCATACGCATCGCGAGCACGGCGGCCTGGGAGCGATTCTTTACCTCCAGCTTGCGGAAAAGATGCGTGAGGTAGAATTTGACCGTCACCTCCTGCAAACCGAGGCTGCGGGCGATCTCCTTGTTCGGGGTTCCGGCGGCGATCAGCCGGAGCAGATCGCGTTCCCGATCATTGAAGACAGCATCCATCGCCTTGTCGCGGCTTTCCCCGCCGGGGCGGGCGGCTTGCCCGCTTCCGGCGAATTCAGCCGGCGCATAGGTGCCGCCATTCAACACCAGCGACACGGCGGCGATGAACACCTTGCCCTCCATGGTCTTGGGCAGGAAACCGCGCGCGCCGGCCGAAATGCAGGCGGCGACGTCGGAGTCCGATGCGACGCCGGACATGACGATCAGCGGCGCGTCCCCGCAAGCGGAGATCATCTGGCGGACACCGCCGATTTTTCCCAGGGAGTAATCGAGCAGGACCACCTCCGCCGGTTCGGCGGCCAGGGATGCCAGGGCAGCCTCGAACGATACGAAGGAACGGACGGCCGCCTTGCGGAACGCGCGTGAAATCTGCCGGCATGCTGCGTCGAGATAAAGCGGATGATCGTCCACGATGACGGCGCGCATTGTCTGGAGATCCTGGGCAAGAGCATCGGTTCAATACAGTCCAATCGATCCGAAAGCAGTCAGAAAATCAATATGTAATATATCAATCTGGATATTCTTGTGCGGATGCTCGTGGAGGGATTCCAGGGCATTGGTGAATAAATTCCTTTTAGCTGTCGCTGAGGGGAGTGGTTTTCAAAGCTTTGCACAACCTGGATTATGGGGACTACCTGACCAAAGCAATGCAAAGAACCTTACCAAAGTCACTGACGGGAGCGAGATTGCACCGCATCCGACATATGCGTCACAGTCCTGCCCTGTTGCTTCTTTGGGAGCTGAATCCTGCAGATGCCTTTTCGGCAGGAGGTGTAGGCGCAAGATAGTTAAGAGGGAATATGAATGAATGTTTTAGACGTCGGTGACGGCAGCCGCGCCGTCTTAGCCGCCCTGAACCGGACGCTGGCGTTGATCGAATTCCGAATCGACGGAACCATCGTCACCGCCAACGAGAATTATCTCGCCATGCTGGGATACCGGCTCGATGAGATCGTCGGCCGGCACCACAGCATGTTCGTCGATCCCGGTCATCGCGATTCGCCGGATTATCATGGATTTTGGGAGCGGCTGCGAAGCGGCGGATCTCAGGCGGCGCAGCACCGGTGCATCGGCAAGGGCGGCCGGAAGGTCTGGATCGAAGGCTCCTATGCTCCCGTGCGCGATCCCGACGGACGGGTATCCAAGGTCGTGACGGTCGCCATCGACCTGACCGGACGGAAACGGGAAGACGCCGAACCGTCCGCATCGATCGATGAAATCGCCCGGCAGGTCGTTGAAACGTCCCGCATCGCTGCCTGTGCCGCCGCCATCGCCCGGAGTTCGGAAGCACTCGCGTCCGCTCTGGTATCCGCTGCCGCCAAGGTCGGCACCGTCGCCTACGTCACCAGCAGCATCGCCGCCCAGACCAGCATGCTGGCTCTGGACGCCGCTATCGAGGCGGCGCTGGCGGGCGAACATGGCAAGGGCTTCGCCGTCATCGCCGGCGAGGTGAATGCGCTCGCCAACCGGACCGTGCATGCCACCGAAGAGATCGGGCGGCAGATCGGTGAGATTCAGTCGGTAAACCGGCACACCGCCGCGGCCATACGCGAGATCATGCAGGTCGTTATCGAGGCCGGTGAAAGCTCCATCGGGGTCTCGGAAATTTCTGCCGCGCCGGCGACGCAGGCCACGGAACCGGGCGAACCGGTCTGAACGCTTTCCCGACAGGATCGGCGGCCGATGACCGGTCGGTCGGAACACATGACTGAAAATCAGGGAGGTCTGTCCATGTAGCCTGTTCCAAACCGAAATCCTCAAGGAACACGAAGCTTTTGACAGTCGTGAGGAGCTGCCGGCCGTCTGCATGCGTCCCTCCCGACACGAGAACGATAGGCGCCGCTTGAAAGCGGCCCGGCGGAGAGGGTGAAGGCATGCGTTATTCGGATCTGTCCATTCTGAAGAAGATCCTGGTGGTTATCGGGATTCTTGCAACATCGGTGTCGATTGTGACTGTCTTCGTCGCGTCAAGCATACAAAAGATCGACGATACTTACAGCGCAACGATCGATGGTCCGGCAAAGGCGCCTGTCTACATAGCACGAGCCAATCGTTCCGTGGTCTATGTCGACCGTTCGATCTTCCGCCTTGTCACGGAAACCACGGATGTCGGCAATCAGGCCGCTCTGGTCCAGATCAGAGCAGGGGATGAGGGGGTGGAGCAGCAATTGCTGCTGGCATCCAAGGTGTCTCCAATCTATGCCGGTCAAATAAACACGATCTACAACCGTTTTAAAGCTGCCAGGCAGGGCGACTGTGCCAAGGTCGTCGACTTGGGGCAGGCCGCACGCGACGCGACATCCGGTAGAGAGGCGGTCGCGTTGATGCTGGCGAAATGCGATCCGGCTCTGCATGGGATCAGCGACGAGATGGTCAAGTTGACCGAGACCATTCTATCGGATACCAACAGAACGTCCGATGAACTGACCGACACCTCCACTCGCACCATCTACACCTCCTGTATCGCCATGGCGGCCAGCCTGATCTCCGCCTCCCTTCTCGCCGTCTACCTGACCCGCCGGTTCGTCACGGCGCCGTTGGGCCGGGTGGAAGGCGGATTGGTCGAGTTGGCCAGGGGCAATCTGGACATCCGTGTCGACGGGACCGGCCGCAGGGATGAAATCGGCAGCATGGCCCGTTCCTTCGAAGATCTGCGCCGTGCCCTCGTCCATGCCAGGGAGCTGGAGGCGGCGCAACGGGCCGATGCCCTGGAGAAGGCCCGGCGCGGCGAAAAGGTCGCCGGGCTGGTGCGGGAGTTCGAAGAGCTGATCACCCGCGAAGTCGGTGCCCTGGCGGCCTCGGCAGTCCGGTTGCAGGACAACGCCGCCAGCATGTCCAGCGCGGCCGACCAGACCCGCCAGCAGAGCGGCGCCGTCGCATCCGCCACCACCCAGGCCAGCGCCAACGTCCAGACCGTCGCCAGCGCCACCGAGGAAATGACCGCCGCCAGCCGCAGCATCGGCGGTCAGGTCGCCAAAGCCTCGCAGATGGCCGGGCAGGCCGTGGGCGAGGCGGCCCGAACCGGATCGGTGATCGATGGTCTCGCCACCTCCGCCCAGAAGGTCGGCGATGTGGTGCAACTCATCAACAGCATCGCCTCCCAGACCAATCTGCTGGCGCTGAACGCGACCATCGAGGCGGCGCGGGCCGGGGAGGCCGGCAAGGGATTCGCCGTGGTCGCGTCGGAGGTGAAGAATCTCGCCAGCCAGACTGCCAAGGCCACCGAGGAGATCGCCGGCCAGATCGCCAACATCCAGGCCACCACCGGCGCCGCCGTCGATGCCGTCAGGGACATCGGTGGCGCCATCGGCCAGATCAACGAGGTTGCGTCCGAAGTCGCCGCCGCCGTCCAGCAGCAGGTTGCGGCGACCGACGAGATTTCCCGCAACGTGCAGCAGGCGGCCCAGGGGACCGAAGAGATCTCCACCAACATCGTCGGCGTCGCCCAGGCGGCCGAGCATACCGGCTCTGCCGCGACCGCTCTGCTGTCGGTGTCCGAGACGCTGGCCGGACAGGCCGCCAATCTGCGGGCCGAGGTCGACCGCTTCCTCGCCGCGCTGAATGCCGCGTGATAGGAGGGATTCGGCCAAGCAGGGGCGTCGTCAACCGCAAGGGCGACAGGACGGGAGACGGCGCGACCCGTAGGGGTGGCGATTCACGATTGAGATGGGGGTATCAGATGCGCTTGAAGTCAACTTCATTTTCAAATATTTCTCGATAGAGCATTTCCTGTTGTACGGATGGGGTCCTGGAGGCGCATTCCAATGAAATACTGGGAAAAAAGAGCGGCGCAATCCATGGGCCTCCATATCAGGTTGTTTTCTGCATTTCACAAGATTGCTTTTGCTGTGAACTCTGTTGTCATATTGATGATATTTTTATTCAGTTATGTTGCATTTGATCGCAATTCTATCTATCAGAACATGAGTTTCGTTCGGAATGATCAGGTCATACATTTCCAGAGGCTCGTGAACACCACGCGCGCTCTCATGAAGGCATCAACGGATGACGCGCTTCCTGAACAGATCACCGCCCATCTCGTCGAGGACATCGAGGCCGGGATCGGGGCCATCCGCAAGGATATCGCCGACCTGGAACAGCTTCGGCTGGAGCTTGCCCGGAACCCGCTGGAGCGGTTGAATCCTCATCCCGGCGAAGGTGACAGTCTCAACGAGCAGCTCGATCTGCGGCTCCGCACCTTTCTGGAACGCGCGAAGAGGGTTGCCAGCGTTTCCAACGTGACGCGCCGCACCCGCTATGCCTTCTGGGGACCCATTGATTTCGCCAGCGCCTTGGAAGGCGCCACGATGCAGCAGTTCCATCAGGTCATTCAACTTTCCTACACCATGAGTCGGGCGAGCATCGATTTCGCCAGAAAGACCGTCGGCACGCTGGTCGGCTTTCTCTTCCTTCTCCTCTTCGCCCAAGGGCTGCTCATTTTCAGGCCCCTGCTGCGCAAGCTCAAGACGGAGCACCTCAACAAGGTTGTGTACGAGCAGCAACTGGCCGGCCTCGCACTGACCGACAGCCTGACCGCCCTGCCGAACCGTGCCGCCTTCACCCAGCGGCTCAACGGGCTGATCGACACCGATTGGCCGGCGGGCAAGGGCTTCTCCCTTCTGCTCATCGACCTGGACCATTTCAAGACGATCAATGACACGCTGGGACATCTTGCCGGCGACCTGGTCCTGAAGCATTTCGCCCGGCAACTTCAGGCCGCCCTGCGCAACGACGATTTCGTCGCCCGACTTGGCGGCGACGAGTTCGCCGTTCTATTGCCCTCCGTCGACGACACCGAGTTGCTCCAGACCCTCATCCGGCGGATCGAAAGCTTTCTCGCGGAGCCGCTGGAATACGAGACCCGGTTTCTCGAACTCTCGATCAGCATCGGCGCCTCGCTGTATCCGGCCCATGGCCGGACTCCGTCCGACCTGATGCGCTGCGCCGATCTCGCCCTCTATGCGGCGAAGAGGCACCGGGGCATGTCCATCGTCTATGACGTCACGATGATGGCCGAAACCCGCGAACGGGCGGAACTCAAGGCGGCCCTGTCGGCAGCCTTGGGCCGCGGCGAATTCGTTCCCTTCTATCAGCCCAAGATCGACATGGTCACCGGGGCGCATACCGGATTCGAGGCGCTGATCCGCTGGCGGCACCCGACTTACGGGCTGTTGCCGCCGGGGCGCTTCCTGGAACTGTTCGATACCCCCCTGCTCCTGGAGCAGATGACGGCGGCGATGGTCGATGCCGTGGCGCGCGACCTGCGCATGTGGCGCGACGCCGGCCTCGCGCCCGGTTCGGTGGCGATCAACATGCCGGAAGCCCTGCTGGCCCATGAAACCGGATACCACATCTTCGAACGGGCCATCGGCCGCTACGGTCTGGACTGGAGCGATTTCTCGGTCGAGATCACCGAGGATGTCCTGCTCAACCGCCATGCGGAACGGGTTTCCGACATGGTGGTCCGCCTGCACCGTCACGGTGTCCGCATTTCACTGGATGATTTCGGAACCGGCTTCGCTTCCCTGACCCACCTGCGGGCCTTTCCCTTCGACGAGATCAAGATCGATCGTTCCTTCACGATCGATATCGGCCGGGACGTGCGCGCCGAACAGATCATCCGGGCGATGATCGGTCTCGCGCGGAATCTGGGCAAGACGGTCATCACCGAAGGCGTCGAAACCAGCGAGCATGTTCAATTCCTGATCGAGGCCGGCTGCCAGTTCGGGCAGGGCTATCTGTTCTCCAAGCCGATCCCGTCGGATCAGGCTGCCGCCTTCATCACCCCCGCACCGGCTCCGGCCGCCGCCGCCCATCGTTTCGCATGAAGCTTTTCCGCTTCCCTGCATCAGCCCGGCCCGCCACACCATTCCTAAGGTTCTGACATGAGCGAGATGTTGAGCAGCTCCTTTCGGCGGGGGATCGTCCGGTTGGCGGCGGTCGCGGCCCTGCTGGTCATGCCCGGCCCGACGGTCGCGGCGCATGACGGCAAAGCTCCGGCCATCGAGGTCGCGCATTTCTGGATCGCTCCCAGCGAGAGCAAAGCCCTTGACGTGTATCGGCGTGCCTGGGCTGCCGCGGGCGGGCGGTGGACCGACACCACCGCGCCGAACCGGACCTCCGAACTACAGATCATGCTGGACCGCATCGCGAACGGCTATCCGCCGACCGTGATGCAATGGAACGCGCATGAGGGCAGCCAGGAACTGTCCGAAATGGGAGTCGTGCAGGACATCGAGGAGGTGGCGACGGCGGATCGCTGGCGGGACTTCCTTCCCGCGTCGATCCTGGAGTCCATCACCCACGAAGGCCGGATTTTTCTCGCCCCCACCAACATCCACGCAGAGAACTGGCTGTGGACCAACCGAATGATCTTCGACCGGCTCGGGCTCGAACTCCCCAGGACCTGGGACGACGTGCTGTCCAGTGCGGAGGCGATCGCCGCCGCCGGCTATCAGCCGATAGCCATGGGAACCGGGCAATGGGAGGTTTCCCTGATCTTCAACGCGATCATCTACGACAGCTACGGCCGCGACGGCTATTTGCGTCTGATGAAGGACGCCGATGCGCAAGCGGTCATGGACGACCGGATGATCAAGGCGCTCCGGATCCTGAGACGTCTCAGGCCCTATGTTTCCACTGACCGGGATGACAAGACCTGGGCCGGGGCATCGAGGGCTGTCGGCGAGGGACGCGCCGCAATGCAGTTCATGGGGGATTGGGCCAAAGGCGAATTGCTCAATGCCGGCTTCGCGCTGGATAAGGACTTCCGGTGCAGCCTCACGCCGGGCACTGCCGGCACCTATTTCCTCGACATCGATGCCTTTGCCTTTCCCCTGACCAGCCGGCCCGAGGAGCGCCACGCGCAGCTCCTGTTCGCCCGGCAGATCATGCAGACGGACAACCAGATTGCGTTCAACGCGATCAAAGGGGCGATTTCCGTACGAACCGACGTGCCGCGCGACCAGATCGATTCCTGCGCCCGGATCGGGCTGGACCGGATTGCGACGCGAAGCCTGAATGTGCCGGCCCAGTCCTCGGCCATGCCCACCCATATGTCGGAAGGCTGGATTGTGGCGGTGGCCGATTATTTCCGCGATCTCGCCATTACCCCGGAAGCCGTGCAGAAGGAACTTTATGAGCTTCTATGGCAAAAGTGAAACTGTGGGTAACCGAAACGCTGCGCGCAGCATTAACATGGTCGTTATCGCCAAGTCAGAGTAGCTGGACTGTCCGTCCGGGCACCGTCAACACGTTGGCGATGATGATGAGTGGCGGCGCGGTTTGACCGGGAATGGCCGGTGGAGCGAGTGCTTACACGGCCAAGGGTGCGCCGGCGACCTCGGCCCAGTCAGCGAAGGCCTGGACGCGGGCGGCGCGGTACTCGGAGGCGGTGAGGTGATCGCGGCGGAGGTGGAAGAGATTATGGATCGGCTCCGGCGTGTTGCAGGGATAGTCCGAGTTGCCGAACCTGGGCTCATTGGGGTAGGCG
>CBFGPE010000173.1:0-12986 GCA_965650625.1 uncultured Azospirillum sp.
ACGAAGGCGTCGGCATTCTCGAAATCGTCGTAGCAGCCCATCGGCTCGTCCATGCCGAAGGTGCGGATGAAGGCGACGGCGGCCGACGCCATGCAGTGGCGGGCGTTGGGGTCCAGGTTGTTGGTGCGGAAGCCGGCACGCATCAGCTTCGTCGCGGCATAGCCCTCCCAGATCGTCCACTGCCCGGACCCGAACATGCCGACCGCCTCGGGCCCCTTCTCCTTCAGCACCCGCTTCCACTGGCGGGCCATCTCGTCGAAGGCGCGGTCCCACGACACCGGCTGGAACTCGCCCTCCTTATGGTATTGCCCGTCGCGCATGCGCAGCAGCGGCTGGGTCAGCCGGTCCTCGCCATACATGATCTTGGACAGGAAATAGCCCTTCACGCAGTTCAGGCCGCGGTTCACCTCCGCCTGCATGTCGCCGTGGGTGGCGACGACGCGGTTGTCCTTGGTCGCGACCATCACGCCGCATCCGGTGCCGCAGAAGCGGCAGGGTGCCTTCGACCATTTCAGCGCCGTGTCCTCGCCCGCCACCAGCGAGCTTTGGGCGGCGGCTGGCAGGCTGATGCCCCCGGCGGCAGCGGCGGCGGCCACCGCCTGTGCCTTGATGAAGTCGCGACGGTCCAACATAGGCATCCCCCTTCTTCTTCTGGTGTTCCGATCCGGCTGGCAGGGCAGGGCTAGCGCCCCCCAGCGGCCTCCACCCCCGCGCTGTCGATGTGCCCGCGGTCGATGTGGTGAAAGACCATGACGGCGGAGAACACGCCGTCCAGCAGGTGGAGCGTGGTCATGCGGTCGGCGATCCAGCCCTCATGCGGCCCCTCGATGGTGACCACCATCTTGCCGGGCTGCTCGATGTGAAGCTCGGTGCCGGGCAGGGTGGTGATGGCGGCGCGCACCATCGCCTGCCGGTCCGGCTGCACATGCAGCAGCAGCGAAGCGAGATGCCGTTCGGCCTCCCTTGCCGGTCCAGTGGTGTCATCGAACGGCATGGCTTTGGCTCCCGATCTGGTGGGTGAGGGTGACGGCGCCGGACGGGCAGGCGGCAACACAGGCGCCGCAGCCGGTGCAGGCCGCGTCGTCGATGCGGGCATGGGCGGCCCCGCCGGGCGCCGGCTGGAAACGGATCGCCCCTTCCGGGCAGGCGTCCTGGCAGCTCCGGCACACCACCCGTTGCACCGCAAGGCAGGAAGGCGCGACGCTGGCCCGCAACGTCCAGGGCACCGCCGTCCGGTCGAAGATCGGCTCCGCGCAGGCATCGGCGCAGGCACCGCAGAAGCTGCATTCCCCGCGCGTGAAATCGACCTCGGGATAGCCGCCGTCGCCGGGGCGCAGGATCGTCTCCGGACAGGCCGAGGCACAGGCGCCGCAGCGGGTGCAGAGCGCGGTGAAGTAATCGGGACGGGACCAGGGAGGATGGACGGGCGCCGGCCCCACCGCCGGCCGCCCGCGCAGGAGGCCCCGTCTTGCCCGGTCTATCGGAGCCCGGTCTACGGTCCTTCCCTCTAAGCCATCGTTGGCCATCGAACGGTTCCTCCGTCAGACCGGCGGCGGACCGGGCGGGCCCAGAATCATCTGCGACATCCAGACGATGAAGCCATAGCCGCCGACCACCGCGATCGACAGCACCGGCCAGATGAACACCGCCAGCAGCAGGAACATCGCGATCTCACGCCGACGGGTCCCCGGATCGACCGGCGGTCGCGGGTCGGCAGAGGTGGGGTCATCGAAGTTGCGGGCGGGACTGGCGTGGCGGGCTGCGCTCATGGGATGCGGCCTCTCGCTTTATCTCGGGTTGACCGTTCCAACCGCAAATTGCTGGAAACGTCTCGCCCCTGAAGCTTGCCCCTACGAGGTATGCCGTCGGACGGAACGGGCACATCGCCCGCCCGATCACACTTTCCCCCAATAGTTGTTGATCTAGCGCAATTCGACCGCCGATCTGCCTAACTCTTGACCACGGTCAAGAACTCCCTCGCCGCCGCGCGCTTTCATGCCCCCGAAACACCAAGACTAGACACCGAAGCCAAAGGGCGAAAGCCGGAGGATGGCCGTCGTGAGGTTCACGCGCTTGCAACGTTGGGTGGGATCGGCCCTGATCGCCGTTCTTATGCTGCTGACCGGCATCGCCGCGGCCGAGGCCGCCGACAGCGGCCGGCTGCTGCCCTATCTGGCGAAGCTGCAGCCGTCCGACCTCGTCCCCGGCGCCGACCGTTTCGGCCAGGCAACCCCGAATGCCCCCACCGTCCCCGTCTACAAGGGCGACGCCGTGGTCGGTCATGCCTATCTGACCTCCGACTTCGTCAACACCACCGGCTATTCCGGCCGTCCCATCGACGTGGTGGTCGGGCTGGCGGCGGACGGCACGGTGACCGGCGCCCGGCTGATGGACCATCACGAGCCCATCGTGCTGATCGGCATCCCGCCGGCCCGCATCAACGGCTTCATCAACGGCTATGTCGGCAAGAACGTGCTGACGCTGGCCACCCAGAGCGCCGCCAGCCCGCCGGTCGACATCGTGTCGGGTGCGACGGTGACGGTGATGGTCATCGGCGATTCCATCATCCGCTCCGGCAAGAAGGTGATGCAGGCGCTGGGGCAGGGGGCGCCGGAGCCCGAAGCAACGGTGACCCGGACCATCGACCTGTCGAAGACCGGGGTGGAGGACTGGGCGACCCTGATCGGCGACGGATCGGTGCGCCGCCTGACCCTGTCGGTGGGGGAGGTGAACGCCGCCTTCGAGAAGACCGGCAAGGCGGAGGCCATCGCCCGCGCCGAGGCCGGCAATCCCGACGAGACCTTCATCGATCTCTACGCCGCCCTGGTCAGCATCCCCACCATCGGCCGCTCGCTGCTGGGCGATGCCGAATACGAAACCCTGACCAAGCGGCTGAAGCCGGGCCAGCAGGCGATCCTGGTGGCGGGGCAGGGGCGCTATTCCTTCAAGGGGTCGGGCTATGTCCGCGGCGGCATCTTCGACCGCATCGAACTGGTGCAGCACGAGGGCTCCGTCCGCTTCCGCGACAAGATGCACAAGCGCATGGGCGCCATCGCCGCCGCCGGCGCCCCCGATTTCCCGGAAATCGGCCTGTTCATCCTGCCGGAGAATGCCGAGTTCAATCCGGCCGACTCCTGGCGCCTCCAGCTGCTGGTCCAGCGCGCCATCGCCGCGCTCGACAAGGTGTTCGTCACCTTCGACCTCGGCTATCAGCCCCCCGACAAGTATCTGAAGACCGAGAAGCCCGCCGCCCCGGCCGCCGCAGCCGCCCCCGCGCAATCCGCCAGCCACAGCGCCGCCATCCAGGCCGCCGGTGCGGCGGAGGCGGAGGAAGCCGCCGAAACGCCGCTGTGGCAGCGCATCTGGCAGAACCGGAAGGTCGACGTCGCCGTCCTGTCCGTCGCCATCCTGCTGCTGACCGGCATCTTCTTCTTCCAGGACCAGCTGACCAAACGCCCGGCGCTGTATGAGCGGGTGCGGACGGCCTATCTGGTCTTCACCCTGGTCTGGCTCGGCTGGTACGCCACGGCCCAGCTGTCGGTGGTCAATGTCCTGACCTTCGCCAATGCGCTGCGCACCGATTTCCGCTGGGACTATTTCATGATGGACCCGCTGGTGTTCATCCTGTGGTTCTCGGTGGCGGCGTCGCTGCTGTTCTGGGGCCGGGGCGCCTTCTGCGGCTGGCTCTGCCCGTTCGGCTCGCTGCAGGAACTGCTGTCGAAGGCGGCGAAGAAGATCGGCATCCGCCAGATCACCGTGCCCTTTGGCCTGCACCAGCGCCTGTGGCCGATCAAATACATCATCTTCCTGATGCTGTTCGCCCTGTCGCTGCAATCGCTGGGCACGGCGGAGAAGGCGGCGGAGATCGAGCCGTTCAAGACCGCCATCATCCTGCATTTCGTCCGCGACTGGTGGTTCGTCGCCTTCGCCGTGGCGCTGCTGGCGGCCGGCCTGTTCATCGAACGCTTCTTCTGCCGCTATCTCTGCCCGCTGGGCGCGGCGCTGGCGATCCCCGGCCGGCTGCGGATGTTCGACTGGCTGCGCCGCTACAAGGAATGCGGCAGCCCGTGCCAGCGCTGCGGCAACGAATGCCCGGTGCAGGCCATCCACCCCGACGGCTCGATCAACCCCAACGAATGCATCCAGTGCCTGCACTGCCAGATGCTCTACCACCACGACCACAAATGCCCGGTCATGATCCAGAAGCGGCAGAAGCGCGAGAAGTGGCAGGCCGCCGAGGCCAAGCTGGAGGCGGAAAAGGAAGCCGCCGCGGCGGCCCCCGCCCCCTCCGGCGCCACCGCCCGCAGCACGGTGCCCACCGCCGACCCGGCCACCGGCCGGCTGACGCTGCGGCCGCACCAGTCCTGACCGCCATCCCCTCATCCCCATAACCGGACCCGGCCACAACGGGTCCTTGAAAGCCCCAAAGCGGGGTCAGCGAAGGAGCAGACCATGTCGAACGAGACGAACAATACGGCAGGCGTCAACCGCCGTGCGCTTCTGGGCGGAACGGCGAAGGCGGCGGCGCTCGCCGGGCTGACCGGTGCCGTCGGCGGCATCGCGGGCAGCGCACTCTTCGGCGCCTCCTCCGCGCTGGCGGCGACCCCGCAGGCCGGCCACCAGACCGCCGAGGTGAAGCCCGGCGATCTCGACGAATATTACGCCTTCCATTCCGGCGGGCATTCCGGCGAAGTCCGCATCCTCGGCCTGCCGTCGATGCGCGAGCTGATGCGCATTCCGGTGTTCAACCGCTGCTCCGCCACCGGCTGGGGCATGACCAACGAAAGCCGGAAGATCCTGACCGAGCATATGCTGCCGGAAACCAAGAAGTTCCTGGCATCGCGCGGCGGCATCTATCTGAACGGCGACGCCCACCACCCGCACATGTCCTTCACCGACGGCACCTATGACGGCCGTTACATCTTCATCAACGACAAGGCCAACACCCGTGTCGCGCGCATCCGCTGCGACATCATGAAGACCGACACCGTCATCGAGATCCCGAACGCCGCCGCCATCCACGGTCTGCGTCCGCAGCGCTACCCGCGCACCGGCTATGTCTTCGCCAATGGCGAGCAGCGCGTGCCGACCCCGAACGACGGCCGCGACCTGACCAACCCGAAGAAGTACAAGTCGCACTTCACCGCCATCGACGGCGACACGATGAAGATCGCGTGGCAGGTCTGGGTCGACGGCAACCTGGACAACACCGACGCCGACTATCAGGGCAAATACGCCTTCTCCACCTGCTACGACTCCGAGGAGGGCGTCACCGCGGCGGAGATGACCAGCGCCGAGCAGGACTGGATCGTCGTCTTCAACCTGAAGCGCATCGAAGAGGCGGTGAAGGCGGGCAAGATCGAGACGGTGAACGGCGTGCCGGTGGTCGATGGCCGCCACGGCAGCGCCTACACCCGCTACATCCCGGTGCCCGCCAACCCGCACGGCATCAACGCCGCTCCCGACGGCATCCACGTCACCGTGAACGGCAAGCTGTCGCCGACCGTCACCGTGTTCGACGTGCGCCTGCTGGACGACCTGTTCGACGACAAGATCAAGCCGCGCGACGTCGTCGTCGCCGAGCCGCAGCTGGGCCTCGGCCCGCTTCACACCGCCTATGACGGCCGCGGCAACGCCTACACCACCCTGTTCCTCGACAGCCAGCTGGTGAAGTGGAACATCGACAAGGCTCGCCGTGCCTTCAAGGGCGAGAAGGTCGACCCGATCATCCAGAAGCTGGACGTCCAGTACCAGCCCGGCCACAACCACACCTCCATGGGCGAGACCAAGGAGGCCGACGGCAAGTGGCTGGTGTCGCTGAACAAGTTCTCCAAGGACCGCTTCCTCAACGTCGGCCCGCTGAAGCCGGAGAACGACCAGCTGATCGACATCTCCGGCGACGAGATGCGGGTGGTGCATGACGGCCCGACCTTCGCCGAGCCGCACGACACCCTGATCGTCCACCGGTCCAAGGTGAACCCGCGCTCGGTCTACGACCGCAACGACCCGATGTGGGAAGAGGCGCGCCAGCAGGCCAAGAAGGACGGCGTGGTGCTGGAGGACGACACCAAGGTCATCCGCGACGGCAACAAGGTCCGCGTCTACATGTGGCAGCGCGCCCCGACCTTCGGGCTGGAGGAGTTCACGGTCAAGCAGGGTGACGAGGTGACCGTCTATGTGACCAACATGGACGACATCGACGACCTGACCCACGGCTTCAGCCTGACCAACCATGGCGTCTGCATGGAGATCGGCCCGCAGGCGACCGCCTCGGTCACCTTCACCGCCGACCGTCCGGGCGTGCACTGGTACTACTGCCAGTGGTTCTGCCACGCCCTGCACATGGAAATGGCCGGCCGTATGATCGTCGAGCCGACCGCCACCTGACCCGCGACGCTCCACCCGCCTCCGCCCCTCCACGGGCGGGGGCGGGTGGGGCACTTGTCACAGCTCCGAGAGCATCCCATGCATCACCGCCTGTCCATCCTGCTCGGTGCCACACTTGCCCTGGTGACGGGACCGCTGGCCGCCGCCACGGTGACGGTGGCACCCGGCGGCTTGGAGGCGGCGCTGACGTCCGCGGCGCCGGGGGACACGCTGGTGCTGGCCGCCGGCGTTCATCCCGGCCCGCTGACCGTCCGCACCCCGGTCACCCTGACCGGAGAGCCGGGTGCGGTCATCGACGGCAACGGCAAGGACAGCACGCTGACCGTGCTCGCCCCGAACGTCACCGTGCGGAACCTGGAGATCCGCAATTCCGGCCTCAGCCTGATCGACCAGAATGCCGGCATCTTCCTGGGCAAGGAGGCGCGCGGCGCGGTGGTCGAACACAACCGCCTGCGCGACAACCTGATCGGCGTCTACATCTGGGGCGCCGCCGACAGCCTGATCCGCCGCAACGACATCGTCGGCCGCACCGACCTGCGCGTGTCGGAACGTGGCAACGGCATCCAGCTGTGGAACGCGCCGGGCACCCGCGTGCTCGACAACAGCGTGCGCGAAGGGCGCGACGGGCTGTTCACCACCTCGTCCCGCAAGAACGTCTTCGCCGGCAACCGGTTCGAACATGTCCGGTTCGCCGTCCATTACATGTACACCAACGATTCCGAACTGACCGACAACGTCTCCGTCGCGAACAATGTCGGCTATGCGGTGATGTTCTCCAACAACCTGCTGATCCGCAACAACCGCTCCAAGGCCGACCGCGAACATGGGCTGATGCTGAACAGCGCCAACGGTTCGCGCATCGAAGGCAACGTGATCGAGGGCAGCTTCGCCGGTGCGGTGTCCGACAGCGGCGAAGCGCTACCCGACAACGACATCCCCCGCGACAGCGAGGCGATGAGCGACCGGCTGCGCAGCGGCACCTGGAAATGCGTCTTCATCTACAACGCCAACAAGAACCGCTTCACCGGCAACCGGTTCGAGGGCTGCGAGATCGGCGTCCATTTCACCGCCGGGTCGGAGCGCAACAGCCTGACCGGCAACGCCTTCATCGGCAACCGCACCCAGGTCAAATATGTCGGCACCCGCTATCTCGACTGGTCGGAGAATGGGCGCGGCAACTACTGGTCCGACAATGCCGCCTTCGACCTGAACGGCGACGGCATCTCCGACGAGCCCTATCGCCCCAACGACGTGGTTGATCGGGTGATGTGGGCCTATCCGGCGGCCAAGCTGCTGATGAACAGCCCCGGCGTCCAGGTGATCCGCTGGGCGCAGAAGCAGTTCCCGGCCCTGCATCCCGGCGGCGTGACCGACAGCGCCCCGCTGATGGCGCCACCCCCCATGCCCACACCTGTCCAATCCGCCGAAAGGAACCAGCCATGACCGACTTCACCGCAGAGGTGCAGGGCGTCACCAAGCGCTATGGCGAGACCGAGGCGGTGCGCGGCGTGGACCTGACGCTGGCGCCCGGCGAATGCGTGGCGATGGTCGGCCACAACGGCGCCGGCAAAAGCTCCCTCATCAAGCTGATGCTCGGCCTGACCACCCCGACGGAGGGCCGCATCCGCGTGCTGGGCGGCGACCCGGCCAGCGCCGCCTGCTCCCCCATCCGCCGCAAGATCGGCTTCCTGCCGGAAAACGTCGCCTTCCACCCCAACATGACCGGGCGGGAGACGCTGGACTTCTACGCCCGGCTGAAGGGCGCATCGCGCCGCGACAACGACGCGCTGTTCGAAAAGGTCGGGCTGGAGCCCGCCGCGATCAAGCGCCGCGTCTCGACCTATTCCAAGGGCATGCGCCAGCGCCTCGCTTTGGCCCAGGCCCTGCTCGGCGGCCCGAAGCTGCTGTTCCTCGACGAGCCGACCACCGGCCTCGACCCGGCCCTGCGCCAGAGCTTCTACGCCATCGTCGCCGAACTGCGCGACCAGGGCACGACGATCCTGCTGTGCAGCCACGCCCTGACCGAGCTGGAAGGGCAGGCCGACCGCGTCGTGGTGATGAACCGTGGGCGCAAGGTCGCCGACGGCTCGCTCGCCACTCTGCGCAGCCTCGCGCAACTGCCGGTGCGCATCCGCCTGACCCTGCCGACCGACGACATCGACGCGCTGGCGGCTCGGGTAGGGGAGGGCGCCGCCCTGACCCGTCTGGCCGGCGGCGTGGTCGAACTGGCCTGCGCCAACGACGACAAGGTCGGTCTGGTCCGCCGCATCGCCTGCGACGGCCCTGCTGTGGAGGACATCGAGATCGTCCAGCCCAGCCTTGACGAGATGTACGCCCACTTCCTGCGCCGGGAGGCTGCCGAATGAACACGCTGCTCATCATCGCCGGCAAGGAACTGCGCGAGGCGACCCGCAACCGCTGGGTCGTCGCCACCACCCTGCTGATGGCCGCCCTGGCCCTGACGCTGAGCTTCCTCGGATCCGTCCCCACCGGCACGGTCGGCGTCGGCCCGGTGGAGATCACCATCGTCAGCCTGTCGAGCCTGACCATCTTCCTCCTCCCCCTGATCGCGCTGCTGCTGTCCTTCGACGCGGTGGTGGGAGAGATCGACCGCGGCACCATGACCCTGCTGCTGTCCTACCCGGTGGCGCGCTGGCAGCTTCTGCTCGGCAAGTTCCTCGGCCATGCCGCGGTGATCGCGCTGGCAACCGTGGTCGGCTATGGCGCGGCCGGCGTCGCGCTCGCCATGGGCAACACCGCCATCGGCCCGGAAAGCTGGCGCGCCTTCGCCTCGATGATCGGGTCCAGCGTCATGCTGGGCGCCGCCTTCACCGCGCTCGGCTATCTCGCCTCCACCATCGTCCGCGACCGCGGCACGGCGGCCGGCATCGCCGTGGCGGTGTGGCTGGGCTTCGTGCTGCTCTACGACATGGCCCTGCTGGGCATCCTGGCCAGCGGCAGCGGACTGGGGGTGGAGACGCTGAACTGGCTGCTGCTCGCCAACCCGGCCGACGCCTACCGCCTGTTCAACCTGACCGGCTTCAAGGGCGTCAGCGCCTTCGCCGGCACCGCCGGCCTCGCCGCCCATGTCCAGCTTTCGGTCCCGCTTCTGCTGGCGGTGATGGCCGGCTGGATCGCCGCCCCACTGGCGCTGGCCGCCGCCCTCTTTTCGAGGAAGCAGATCTGATGCGCACCCTGCGAACCGCCCTTCTCGCCGCCGCCCTGCTGCTGCCGCTCGCCGCCTGCAAGCAGGAGAAGGCGGAGATCGCCCCGCCGCCGCCGGCCACCCTGACCGCCGACGCCGTCGGCCATTACTGCGGCATGAACCTCGCCGACCATCCCGGCCCCAAGGGCCAGATCCTGGTGAAGGGGGAGGAGCGGCCGATCTGGCTGTCCTCCGTCCGCGACACCTTCGCCTTCACTATGCTGCCGGAAGAGCCGAAGGACATCCGCGCCATCTACGTCACCGACATGGCCCGCGCGACCAACCCCGCCACCCCCGACCTGACGCTGTGGGTCGAAGCGCACCAAGCCTGGTACGTCCTCGGCAGCAAGCTCCGCGGCGGCATGGGCGACGCCGAACCCTATCCCTTCTCCGACAGATCGGCGGCCGAGCGCTTCGCCCAGGCCAACGGCGGCACCGTTCTGCGCTTCGCCGACGTGCCGGAGGACCAGATCCTCGCCCCGCCCGCCGCCACCATGGCCGAGGGAGAGCATTGATGCCGACACTCCTCAACCGCCGCCGCTTCCTCGCCATCGGCGCCGTCGCCGCCGGCCTCTCGCTGTTGCCGCACCGCCTGCTGCGCGCCGAGGGTATATCTGTCCGCGTCTGGCGCGGCGTGGCGCTGGGTGCCGATGCCAGCCTGAGCATCGCCCATCCCGACCCAGCCGAAGCCGACCGCCTGATCGCGCTGAGCCTCGAAGAGGTCGCCCGGCTGGAGCGCGTCTTCAGCCTCTACCGCGCCGACTCCGCGCTGCGCCGCCTCAACCGCGACGGCCTGCTGGACTCGCCCCCCGCCGACCTCGTGCGCCTGCTCTCCGAAGCGGTCGCCGTCGCGCACCACACCGGCGGCGCCTTCGACCCCACGGTACAGCCGTTGTGGCAGCTCTATGCAGGCCACTTCGCCCACCCCGACGCCGACCCCGCCGGCCCGCCGGAGGGTGCCGTCCGCGCCGCCCGCGCGCTGGTCGATGTCCGCGCCCTGCGGGTGGAGCCCGATCGCATCGCCTTCGCCGCCGGCGGCATGGCGGTGACGCTGAACGGCATCGCCCAAGGCTACATCACCGACCGCGTCACCGAACGGCTGAAGGCGGAGGGCATGGGCAATGTCCTGGTCGACATGGGAGAGCTGCGCGCTCTCGGCCACCACCCCTCCGGCCGCCCCTGGACCGTCGGCCTCGCCGATCCCGCCAACCCCGACCGCAGCACGACGACGGTCGAGCTGACCGACGGCGCGCTGGCGACCTCGGGCGGCTACGGCACCCGTTTCGACGCGGCGGGCCGTTTCACCCACCTGTTCGACCCCGCGAGCGGCACTTGCGCCGCCCAGTGGCTGGCGGTTACCGTGCAGGCACCGGACGCCACGACGGCCGACGCCCTGTCGACCGCGCTGTCGGTGGTGCCGGCGGATCGGGTTCCGGCCATCCTGGCCGCCTATCCCGGCGTCACCGCCCGCTTCACCCATCCCGACGGCCGCATCCTGCGGCTGCCGGCTTAAAGAGATCGGATCATCGTCATGGGAAGCTTCAGCCTGTTCCACTGGGCCATCGTGCTGCTGGTCGTCCTCCTGCTGTTCGGCGCCGGCAAGCTGCCGTCGGTGATGGGCGACTTCGCCAAGGGCATCAAGAGCTTCAAGGCTGGCCTGAAGGACGACGAAACGACCGGATCGGCCACGGCCCCCGCTCCGCGAAGCGAGGGCTGAGGCGAGGAGTGAGGCGAGGGGGCCGCAGCCGCGGCCCTCACGAGGCGGGCGCCAGCGCCTTGGCGAACTGGTGCAGGTTCTGGCGCATCATGTCGACATAGGTCGCGGCCGGCCCATCCGCCGCCGACAGCGCATCGGAATAGACCCGCCCGCCGATGCGCGCCCCGGTCTCGCGGGAGATCTGCTCCAGCAGGCGCGGGTCGGCGATGTTCTCGACGAAGACCGCCTTGATCTTCTCCTTCTTGATCTGGCGGATCATCCGGGCGATGTCGCCGGCCGCGGCCTCCGACTCGGTGGACATGCCGACGGGCGCCAGGAAGGTCACGCCATAGGCCTTGCCGTAATAGCCGAAGGCATCGTGCGAGGTGACGATCTTGCGGTCCTTGCGCGGGATCGGCTTCAGCGTCGCCTTGATCTCGGCTTCCACCGCGTCAAGCTTGGCCTCGTAGGCGGCGTGGTTGGCGCGCAGCACGGCGGCCTTGTCCGGGGCGGCGGCGACGAGACCCTTCAGGATGTTGTCGGCGTAGATCTTGGCGTTCGCGACCGATTGCCAGGCATGCGGGTCGTAGGCGCCATGCCCATGGCCGTGGTCGTCGTGGCCATGCCCGTCATGCCCGTGCTCCTCATGCTCCTCCGCGCCGGCGATCGGCTTGACGCCGGTGCTGGTGACGGTGACCGGTCCCTTGTAGCCGGACGCCTTGACCAGCCGGTCGATCCAGCCTTCCATCCCCAGTCCGTTGACGACGACGAGGTCGGCGGCTCCCAGCGCGCGGGCGTCGGCCGGGGTCGGCTCGTAGACATGGGCGTCGCCGTCGGGACCGACCAGGGTCGTCACCGCGACCTCGTCGCCGCCGATCTGGCGGACCATGTCGCCGAGGATGGTGAAGGTGGCGACCACCTTCACCGGCGCGGCCAGGGCGGGAAGAGCGAACAGCGCCAGCGCCGCCGTCAGGGAGACGGCGAATATGCGTTTCATCGGTGATTCTCCTTGGAAGCGATTGTGAAAACCGGGGGAGGGGGCCTCAGGCCTCCAGATGCCGGCCGGGAAACCAGCGCGTGCGCAGGCTGCCGACCGGACCCAGCGCCAGCGACAGCAGGTAACAGGCCCCGGCCACCAGCACGATGGACGGTCCGGACGGCAGATTGAGGTGGAAGGACAACAGCAACCCGCCGATGCCCGACGCGAAGGCGAGCGCCATGGCGGTCAGCGCCAGCGTGGCGACCCCTTCCGCCCAGAAGCGGGCCGATGCTGCCGGCAGCATCATCAGCCCCACCGCCATCAGCGTGCCCAGCGCCTGGAAACCGCCGACGAGGTTGAGGACGACCAGCACCAGGAAGACGAGGTGGCACAACGCGCCCAGCCGGCCGCGCGATCCGCCGACCGCGCGCAGGAATCCGGGATCGAAGCACTCCACCACCAGCGGGCGGTAGAGCAGCGCCAGGACCAGCAGCGTGACGGTGGCGATGCCAGCTACCAGCAGCAGGCCCGCATCGTCCACC
This sequence comes from uncultured Azospirillum sp., assembly GCA_965650625.1. Taxonomy (GTDB): domain Bacteria; phylum Pseudomonadota; class Alphaproteobacteria; order Azospirillales; family Azospirillaceae; genus Azospirillum. Next base: position 12,810 of record CBFGPE010000173.1, read on the forward strand.
GCCAGGATGGTGCCGAACAGCACATGCATCAGATCGACGTTGCTGCCGCGCAGCGAGACGATCAGCACCCCGCCGGCCAGCGAGATCAGATAGAAGGCCGCGAAGCTCGCATCCTCGCGCAAGGCCGTCACCCGCGACACCAGCCCGGCGAGCAGCGCCACCGCCAGCCCGGCGAGA
>CBFGPE010000174.1:0-12702 GCA_965650625.1 uncultured Azospirillum sp.
CGGCTTTCCATTGGCCATCGGGTTGATCGTTCTGGAGAACCGCGTCGGCGATGTCGCGGACCCACGGGAGTATGCGACGGAGTTCGGGACGGAATACCGCCGCCTCGCGTTCGGGATGATCGCCGGACGGCTGTTCGTCTGCGTTTACACGATGCGCGGCGAGACCTACCGACTGATTTCGGTGCGGAAGGCCAACAAGAGGGAGCAACGGACATGGCTACGGTGAAGGTCACCAAGGAAATGGCGGCGGACGCGCTCCGGGGGATCGACTGGGCAGCCGTTGACGCCACGACCGACGAAGAGATCGCGCGGCAGGTGGCCGGTAATCCCGACGCAGCCCCGATCCTGTCCGACGCCGAGTTGGAGCGTGCGAACTTCGGTGAACGCGTGAAGGCGATCAGGGAAAGGCTGCGGCTGACCCAGCCAGCCTTCGCCGAACGCTTCGGCTTCCCCACCGCCAGCCTGCGCGACTGGGAGCAAGGCCGCCGCAAGCCGGACGCCGCGACCACGGCCTATCTGGCCGTGATCGAGCATGAACCGGAGGCGGTGATTCGGGCGCTGGAGAAGTCGCGCGCTGCGTGATTTGAGAAATGCAATGATTACCATCTACAATGTTGAGGTTTCAGAATTCTATCATTAACATTCTATCAGTCTCACATACCAATACGCTGGAGCTTATTTTAATAATCACTGAGAAATGGAGATTTCAATCGGGCAACCTGAAGATGCTTCAACTAAGTAGATTTGAAATTCATTTTCTACACAACAAAGGACTCGAGCTTTGAGCAACATTCGCTTTGTGCGCCTTTCGCGCACCCCTGGAAGTGATCATTTCGTAGTATTTCATGAAGATGAAAGAATTGGCTATATTCATTCTCACTACGAAAGCGTCACAAACACAGATGTCATTCTGGAAAGGAGATTTGACGATAATTTTATTGACGAGATACTGGCCTTAACAGCAGATCTCTGTGAAACATGTTCAAATGAAGACTTCATATACAAGATTTTTTATGGCGAGGAAATTAGATCTGGTTCAAACATAATAGATCACGACCTTATGCCTCCAACAAAGAAAGACCTTAACTCCTTAGAGGAGAAAATTTCTTCATTTAAAGGAAAGCATGATAGAGCTGCCGGACATCTCTTGGAGTCAATTTCAAGAGAATACTTAATAAAGCTTGGGTTTAATGTGGAATCCGGGACAGACAAACAAGATCATTCGAAAATAGATATAGTCGGCAAAAAAGACGACGTGATTTTACCGGTTCAGGTCAAGCGCGGAGATATATCAAAAAAAGAGATAGACCTTTGCATTAATAAAATGCGAGATTGCGACGAGATATTGAAATCGATAGAGGGCGGAAATAAGGTGATATATGGATTTATCGCAAAACGCTTTCCGAACGGATCCAGTATGCTTCGCCTATATCTTGAAAGGAAGTTTTCATCCAATATCATTTTTATTACGCACGATGAAATCATTCAGTGCATCCCAAAGTACCGCCATGCATTGAGTTGACGGATAATTTTTTAGAAACCTCGAATAATAGCTGAACAGTCAGATCGTGGCTTCGCATTTTTATTTCACCTCCCCAACTCTCGCATAGCCCCGTCCAGCCCCTCCAGCGTCAGTGGGAACATCCGTCCTCCCATCAGGCGCTGGAGCAGGCGGGTGCTTTCCGTGTAGTCCCAGTATTGCGGCGGGGTCGGGTTCAGCCACACCGCCTTGCTGTAGACCGACAGCAGGCGCTGCATCCACACCTGACCGGCTTCCTCGTTCCAGTGCTCGACGCTGCCGCCGGGATAGACGATCTCGTAGGGGCTCATGGCGGCGTCGCCGACGAAGACCAGCTTGTAGTCGGCGGGATAGGTGTGCATGACGTCCCAGGTGGACAGGCGCTCGGTGTGGCGGCGGGCGTTGTCGCGCCAGACGCCCTCGTAGACGCAGTTGTGGAAGTAGAAGTGCTCCAGGTGCTTGAATTCGCTGCGTGCGGCGGAGAACAGCTCCTCCACGAGGCGGATGTGGTCGTCCATCGAACCGCCGATGTCGAGGAACAGCAGCACCTTGATCGTGTTGTGCCGCTCCGGAACCATCTTCAGGTCGAGCCAGCCGGCGTTGTTGGCGGTGGCACGGATGGTGCCGGGAAGGTCCAGTTCGCTGGCGGCGCCGCTTCTCGCGAATTTGCGCAGGCGGCGCAGGGCGACCTTGATGTTGCGGGTGCCGATCTCCACCCGGTCGTCCAGATTCCTGAACTCGCGGCGGTCCCACACCTTGACGGCGCGGCGGTGGCGGCTCTCCGTCTGGCCGATGCGCACGCCCTCCGGGTTGTAGCCGTAGGCGCCGAAGGGCGAGGTGCCGGCGGTGCCGATCCATTTCGATCCGCCCTGGTGCCGGCCCTTCTGCTCGGCCAGACGCTGGGCCAGCGTCTCCATCAGCTTGTCCCAGCCGCCGAGCGCCTGGACCTGCGCCTTTTCCTCGTCGGTCAGGAAGCGTTCGGCCAGCTTGCGCAACCAGTCCTCCGGCAGGTCGGTGACGGGGACTTCCTCGCCGGCCGGGGTGTCGTCGGTCAGGCCCTTGAAGCTGGCGCCGAAGACGCGGTCGAAGCGGTCGAGGTTGCGTTCGTCCTTAACCAAGCATGCACGACTGAGATAATAGAAGTCCTCGACGCGGAAGGACGCGGTGCCCTGCTTCATGGCCTCCATGAGCGTCAGGTACTCCGTCAGCGAGACGGGGACGCCGGCCTTGCGCAGATCGAAGAAGAAAGACGTGAACATGGGCGCGGTCCTTCGCACGAGAGTCCCCAAGGGCGGGATTCCCCGGAGCGGAGAATAATGCAATGCCCCAGCCGAGAGAACAGCATGAGCCTCCCTAACGCTCCCCTGCCAAACGCTCCCCTCCTGGATTTCGCGCGGGCGCTGGATTTCGCCGCGCACAAGCACATCGACCAGCGCCGCAAGGGCGTGCGGGCGGAACCCTACGTCAACCACCTGTCGGAAGTGGCCCTGCTGGTGGCGCAGGCGACGGAGGGCAAGGACCCCGTGGTGGTGATCGCGGCGCTGCTGCACGACACGCTGGAGGACACCGACGCCAGCTATGAGGAGATCGAGGAGCTGTTCGGCACCGAGGTGGTGCAGGTCGTCGCCGAGACCACCGACGACAAGCGCATGTCGAAGGCCGAACGCAAGCAGCACCAGATCGACGCCGCGCCCCATGCCTCGCGGCGGGCGAAGCTGGTGAAGCTGGCCGACAAGGTGTCGAACCTGCGCTCCATGGCGCACAGCCCGCCCGCCGACTGGCCGCTGTCGCGCAAGGTCGAGTATTTCGAATGGGCCCATGCGGTGGTCGCCGGCCTGCGCGGCGTCGATGCCCGGCTGGAGGCTCTGTTCGACCGCGCCTATCACGACGGGCTGGCTGAACTGCGCGGGCAGACGGCGTAATCCGCCGCGGATTGATTTCGCGCAATGCGGCTTCATCACGGAAGTCTTATGGAGAAGGGACGATGCAGACGCCACCCGTGCCGCTGACGGCCGAGGAAAGATGCCATGTCCCTTCCGCAAGAAGACACCACCCTCACCCGCCGCCCCGCCCAAGCGGCCAAGCCCGCCGCTCCGTCCCATGCCGAGCCGCATGAGGAGCCGGGACGCCACTGGTTCGTCAACCGGCCCAAGGTCTATGCCGCCGACGTGAAGGGCCGGTTCCGGCAGATCAAATGGGCGGCGCTGATCGCCCTGCTGGCGATCTACTACATCACGCCGTGGATCCGCTGGGAACGCGGGCCGGGGATTCCGGATCAGGCGGTGCTGATCGACATGGTCGGGCGCCGCGCCTACTTCCTGTGGATCGAGATCTGGCCGCAGGAGGTCTATTATCTGACCGGCCTGTTGATCCTCGGCGCCTTCGGCATCTTCTTCGCCACCACGCTGGCCGGGCGCATCTGGTGCGGCTATGCCTGTCCGCAGACGGTGTGGACCGACCTGTTCATGTGGGTGGAGCGCAAGATCGAAGGGCCGCGCACCGCCCGCATCCGCCTGGACAAGGCGCCGATGACCGGTGCGAAGCTGGCGCGCAAGGGGGCCAAGCATGCGGCGTGGGTCGGCATCTCGCTGCTGACCGGCGGAGCGTGGGTGTTCTATTTCAACGACGCGCCGACGCTGATGAACGAGCTGCTGCACGGAGAGATCACCAGCGGCGTCGCCACCTTCGTCGCGCTGTTCACCTTCACGACGTACTTCTTCGCCGGCTGGGCGCGCGAGCAGATCTGCATCTATGTCTGCCCGTGGCGCAGCTTCCAGTCGGCGATGGTGGACGAGGACACCTTCCTGGTCACCTATGAGGACTGGCGCGGCGAAGGCCGCGGGCCGATGCGCAAGTCGCAGAGCTGGGAGGAGCGTCAGGCGGCGGGGCTTGGCGACTGCATCGACTGCAAGCAGTGCGTCCATGTCTGCCCGACCGGCACCGACATCCGCGAAGGCCAGCAGATCTCCTGCATCGGCTGCGGCCTGTGCGTCGATGCCTGCAACGACGTGATGCGGCAGATCGGCCGGCCGATCGACCTCGTGCGCTTCGACACCCAGTCGAACCAGATCGCCAAGATCGACGGCAAGCCGGAGCGGGTGAAGCTGGTCCGGCCGCGCACGGTCATCTACTCGCTGATCATGCTGGTGGTGGCCTGCGCCATGGGCATCGCGCTGATGCTGCGGCCGACGCTGGACGTCAGCGTGCTGCGCGACCGGGCGCCGCTGTTCGTGACGCTATCGGACGGGTCGGTGCAGAACGCCTACACCATCAAGGTGCTGAACAAGACGCACATCGCCCGCAGCTATGTCGTGACGTTCGACGGCCTGCGCGACGCGCATCTGTCGGTGGCGGGCGATCAGGCGGCCGGCAGCGGCGGCAGCCTGACGCTGAAGGCCGATGCCGATACGGTGGCGACCTACCGGGTGTTCGTGAAGGTGCCGGCGTCTGCCGTGAAGTCGGGCTCGACCGACGTGGCGGTGATCGCCAAGGAGCAGGCGAGCGGCGAAGTCGGCAAGCACGCCAGCGTGTTCATGGCGCCTTGAGGGGATGGATGACGCCCTCTCCCACAACCTGGGAGAGGGCGTGTTTTACGCCCCCGTCACCTTCGTCCGCGTCCGCTTCACCGTCGTGGGCGGGGGGGCGTCGCCGGTGGGGTCGTCCAGGGCGCTCAGCAGGCGTTCCTTGATCTTCGCCAGTTTGCCCTCATGCGTCACCTTCAGGCCGAAGACGTCCTTCACATAGAAGACGTCGATGGCCTTCTCGCCGAAGGTGGAGACCTTGGCCGAGCTGATCTGCAGGGTCAGGTTCGACAGCGCGCGGGTCAGGTCGTAAAGCAGGCCGGGACGGTCACGGCCGTTCACCTCGATCACAGTGTGGGTGGTGGAGGCGTTGTTGTCGATCAGCACGCGCGGCGGCACATGGAAGACGCGGGTGCGGCTGGCCTGGGTGGTGCGGCGGGTCGACAGGTCGTTCAGCGGCTTCAACTGGCCCGACAGCACCTTCTCGATCATCACCGACAGCCGGGCGAGCTTGTCGCCGCTCTCGAACGCACCGCCGGCCGCGGCGTCCTGGACCGAGAAGACGTCGAGCGCCATGCCGTTGGTCATGGTGAAGATGCGGGCATCGACGATATCGGCGCCGCAGGCGGCCAGCGCCCCGGCAAGGCGGGAGAACAGGCCGCTGTGGTCGGTGGCGTAGATCGTCACCTCCGTCACCGCACGGCCACGGTCGACGCGGGTCTCCACCGTCAGCGGGCGCTGTTCCCGCTCTGCCTCGCGGACGAGGCGGGCCTGATGGGCCAGCGTGTCGGTGTCGAAGGCCAGCCAGTAGCCGGGATAGCCGAGGCTCCGGTGACGCTCGAACGCTTCGTCGTCGAAGTCGGTCAGCTCGGCGCGGAGCGCAGCCTGGGCCGACTGGATGCGCCGGCCGCGACCTTCGACGGTCATGCCGCCGGACATCAGCTCTTCGGAGCGGTTGTAGAGTTCGCGGAGAAGCGTGGCCTTCCAGTTGTTCCAGCGCTGCGGGCCGACGGCACGGATGTCGGCGACGGTCAGCACCAGCAGCAGGCGCAGGCGTTCCGGCGACTGGACCAGCGCCACGAAGTCGCGGACGGTCTTGTCGTCCTCCAGATCGCGCTTGAAGGCGGTGTGCGACATGGCGAGGTGCCAGCGCACCAGCCACGCCACGGTTTCCGTCTCCTCCGCGCTCAGGCCCAGGCGCGGGCAGAGCTTTTCGGCGACGCGGGCGCCCAGCACCGAATGGTCGCCGCCGCGACCCTTGGCGATGTCGTGCAGCAGCACGGCGACATAGAGCGCGCGCTTGGAGACGACCTTGTGGATCACCTCGGTGGACAGCGGCAGCTCGTCGGCATGCTCGCGCGACGCGATCTTGTGCAGGATGCCGAGCGCGAACAGCGTGTGCTCGTCCACCGTGTAGACATGGTACATGTCATACTGCATCTGCGCGACGACCCGGCCGAAGTCGGGGATGAAACGGGCCATCACGCCGGCCTCGTTCATGCGGCGCAGCGTGATTTCCGGATCCTTGGGACCGGTCAGGATGTCGAGGAAGAGGCGGTTGGCCTCCGGATCGTTGCGCAGCTTCGGGCCGATGGCGGTCAGCGAGCGGGTGATGGAGCGCAGTGCCGCCGGGTGGATGTCGATGTCGTTCATCTGCGCGGTGTGGAACAGGCGGATCATGTCGATCGGCTGTTCCTTGAACTGCTTGTCGCTGCGGGCGTTCAGCCGCTCGCCATCGACGATGAAGCCGTCCACATCCTTGCGCCGGGCGACGGAGGCCAGCCGCAGCAGGTTGAACTTGGGCGGGCGCTTCGACTCCGCCTCCAGCGCCGCGCAGAAGATGCGCGTCAGGTCGCCGACATCCTTGGCGACCAGGAAGTAGTGCTTCATGAAGCGCTCGACGCCCTTGGTGCCGGCATGGTCGGTGTAGCCCATGGCGGCGCCGATGCTGGTCTGGACGTCGAAGGTCAGGCGGTCTTCCAGCCGGCCGGTCAGGTAATGCAGGTGGCAGCGCGCGGTCCACAGGAAGTTCTGCGCCTTGGCGAAGCGCTGCGCCTCCTCCGGCGTCAGCACCTTCTTGCCGACCAGCTCGTCCACGCCCTCCACCCGGTAGAGATACTTGGCGATCCAGAACAGGGTCTGCAGGTCGCGCAAGCCCCCCTTGCCGTCCTTCAGGTTGGGTTCCAGCACATAGCGGCTGTCGCCCATCTTCAGGTGGCGGTTGTCGCGTTCCGCCAGCTTGGCCTCGACGAATTCGGGGCCGGTTCCGGCGACCACCTCCTTGTCGTAGCGCTTGCGCAGCTCGGCAAACAGCTTGCCCGGACCCCAGAGATAGCGGGATTCGAGAATGGCGGTGCGGATGGTGACGTCGGCCTTGGACTGGCGGATGCACTCGTCCACGCTGCGCACGGCATGGCCGACCTTCAGCCCGAGATCCCACAGGATGTAGAGCATGTATTCGACCACCTGCTCCACCCGCGGCGTGCGCTTGTAGGGCAGCAGGAACAGCAGGTCGATGTCGGAAAAAGGCGCTAGCTCGCCACGGCCATAGCCGCCGGTGGCCGCCACGTCGAACACCTCGCCGGAGGTCGGGTTGGCGGTGGGAAAGATGAAGCGGACGGTGAAGTCGGCCAGCGTGCCGACCAGCCGGTCGGCGAGATAGCAGTTCTCCCGCACGCACTGCTCGCCCGATCCGCCGGCGTCGAAGCGCTGCCGCACCTCCGCCCGACCCTCGGCCAGCGCCTTGCGCAGGCAGGCGATCAGCGCCGGGCGCAGCTTGTCGCCGGTGCCGAGTTCGGCGACCAGATCCTCCAGCTCCCCCGCCAGCTTGCGGCGGGAGATGATGGCGCGCTTGTTCGGAATGGCGGGCGCGGGCGACTCTGGCGGGGTCGGTGCCTTGGAGCGGGTGGACAGCATCGGTCGGGGGGAACCTTGGCTTCTGGGACGGCTTCAAAAGCGGCGTTCAGGCGATCCGGACTGGCCGCAACGGCCGCACTATAGCGGTAAAGCCTTCAGGTAGCACGCCCGCACTGGAAAACCAGGGCGGTCGCTTTTGCTTGTGCCTATGGTTGTGACAGCCGTCACAGCGGCACTCGTATTGCATCGTCAGACTGGTCTGGTATGGAGCGCAATACGGGAGAGGGACCATGACCGGCCGGAAGACCACGGAACGTGCGGCGGGGGAAGCGTCGGTGAAGGGGCGGCGGGAACTGGCGGCGCTGAACGATGCGCTGACGCTGGCCGAACGCGGGCTGGGTCGGCAGACCACGGCGACGCTGATGGCGCGGCTGCTGCGGGTCGCGGCGATGTTCCCGCGCTCGGTGGACGACACGCTGATGTGGCAGGTGACCGACCTCGTCACCGGCGACGACGTGTCGGACGGGGTGAAGCTGACGCTGATCCGCATGGGCTGGGCGTCCATCGTCCAGGCGCAGTACAAGGCGCATGGGCTGCGGATGGTCGCCATTTCCAAACGGCCACAGGCGGCGGCAGCCTGACGGAAAGGAGCCGGGCCGCGAAGGACCGAAGCGGCAGGATCGGACCGGTAGAACTTGCCCAGCGGCAGGAAACGCCGCGCAGCCCGAGGTCATAAGCGTGGAAACAGAAGGGGTTGGAGTTCGGCGTTGAAATTGCATCGGGACCTTCGCCGCCGACACGCGCGATGTCGGGCGACGACGCAACCGACAGCGGGATCACCGCGATGCAGATCAACGGCTATTCGACCGCGTACCAAACCCAGGCGCAGACGGCGACCGCCCGCAGGGGCTGGGGCAGTGCCGCGGGGCCGACCACCGATACCGAGGCGGTCAACGCCTTCCTCACCGAGTCGAAAAAGACACCGGCCGAGCGGATCCGCGACGATTGGCTTGCCCGTCACAAGTTGACCGAGGAAGACCTCAAGTCGATGCCGTCGGATAAGCGGGAGGCGGTCGAAAAGGAAATTGCCGAGGAGTTGAAGCGGAAGCTGACGGGGCAGGACGCCAAGCGCGGCGCCGTGATGAATCTGACCGCCTGACCTGATGTCCGACCCAGACTGGACGTCCCACCCAGGCCGGACGTCCCACCCTGCCCGCCCCGCCCATCCTGGTCCGTCACGCCTCCCGCACGCTCACATGCACGTTCGCCCCGCCCTCGCGCTCCAGCAGGGCGGTGGCCTGGGCCTTCTGGTCCGGCGTGTCGATGCGCACCCACAGGATGACGCCGCCGGCTTCGAGAGCGCGGGTGAACTCGTCGGGCTTGGGATGGCTGGTCAGTTCGTCCAGATAGTCCTTGATGGCGGCACCGCCGACACCGGCCGCAACCAATGCCGCCAGCGCGGCCTCGATGGGGCCGCCGACGATGGCGATCAGACCGGCGGTGGTCAGGGGGAAGGCGTATTTCAGTTCGCCCACCAGACCGGTCAGCGCCTCGTCACGCGGCCGGTATTTCGGGTCGGCGGCCTCCAGCGAGGTGTGGCTGGCCAGGACCGACAGGTCGGCGCGGTCGTAGCCGGCCGCCAGCAGCGCCTCCACCGCGCGGTCGAACCCGGCGCGGGTGGAGAAGAGGGCAACGACCTCCCGCACCTCGGCGGGTACGGTCTGCTCGGTCATTTGCGTCATGATGGCCGTCTCCCTATTTTTCAGCCTGTCCTATAGTAGCGACCGGCGGCGCGCACCCGTCAACCGCAACAGGGACGAGCCCTCGAGTCGTTCGTGCGCGCCCTATTGTCTCATGGTCATTATCCCTGGGCCGGCCAAGCGGCCTATCCCGCGGCTGCATATCCCGTGATAGGGTGCGCGCCTGATAATACACCCACCCAAGGCCCCGTGGTTCCCGTGTCCGACACCGCAGAAATCGTCATTCCGCCCGACGCCACGCCGATGATGGCGCAGTATCTGGAGATCAAGCAGGCGCATCCCGATTGCCTGCTGTTCTACCGGATGGGCGACTTCTACGAGATGTTCTTCGAGGATGCGGTGAATGCCGCGGCGGCGCTGGACATCGCATTGACCAAGCGCGGCCAGCATCTGGGCGAAGACATCCCGATGTGCGGCGTGCCGGTGCATTCCCACGAGAATTACCTGCAGCGCCTGATCCGCCAGGGCTTCCGCGTCGCCATCTGCGAACAGATGGAAGACCCGGCGGAGGCGAAGAAGCGCGGGTCGAAATCGGTGGTGAAGCGCGGCGTCATCCGCATCGTCACCCCCGGCACCCTGACCGAGGACAGCCTGCTCGACGCCCGCTCCTCCAACTGGCTGGCGGCGGTGGCGGAGACGGCGGGCGGGCTGGGGCTGGCCTGGCTGGAGATGTCGACCGGCGAACTGGTGGTGCAGCCGGTGGAGCGCACCGGACTCGGTGCCGCGCTCGGGCGGCTCGATCCGCAGGAGGTGCTGATCTCCGAGAAGCTGTCGCAGACGCCGGAGCTGTTCGAGCTGTGGGGCGAATGGAAGTCGCGGCTGACCGTGCAGCCCAACCCGCGATTCGACAGTGAGAACGGCAAGCAGCGCCTGCTGAGCCAGTATGGAGTCGGGACGCTGGACGCCTTCGGCAACTTCAGCAGGGCGGAGGTCGCGGCGGCCGGCGCGCTGGTGGGGTATGTCGAGTTGACGCAGAAGGGGCGCGTGCCCCGGCTGTCGCCGCCGCGCCGGCTGGGGCCGGGCGCGGTGATGGAGATCGACGCCTCGACCGCGCGCAATCTCGAATTGACGCGGACGCTCAGCGGGGAGCGGCGCGGCAGCCTGCTCGCCACCATCGACCGCACGGTGACGGGGGCCGGCGCCCGGCTGCTCTGCGCCCATCTGGCGGCGCCGCTGACCGATCCCGCGGCCATCGGCCGCCGGCTGGACATGGTGGAGTTCGCGCTGGCCGAGGAGCGGCTGCGCGGCGAGCTGCGCGGCGCCTTGCGGAGCTGCCCGGACCTGGAACGCGCGCTGTCGCGGCTGACGCTGGGGCGCGGGGGGCCGCGCGATCTGGCGGCGATCCGCGACGGGCTGCGGCAGGCCGGACTGATCCGCGAACTGCTGGCAGGATCCATGCCGCTGCCGGACGGGCTGGCGGCGCTCGACAAGCGGCTGGGCGTGCATTCGGAACTGGTCGACCAGCTGACCCAGGCGCTGGCGCCGGAGCTTCCGCTGCTGGCGCGGGACGGCGGTTTCATCGCGCGTGACTACAGCTATGCGCTGGACGAGCTGGTGACGCTGCGCGACGAGAGCCGGCGGCTGATCGCCGGATTGCAGACGAAATATGCCGAGATTGCCGGGGTGCCGTCGCTGAAGGTCAAGCACAACAATGTGCTCGGCTATCACATCGAGGTCACCGCCGCCCATGCCGACAAGCTGATGTCGGACCGGGGCCGCGAGGTCTTCATGCACCGGCAGACCATGGCGAACGCCGTGCGGTTCGGCACGGTCGAGCTGTCTGATCTGGAGCGGCGGATTTCGGAGGCCGCCGACCGGGCGCTGGCGGTGGAGCTGGAGCTGTTCGGCGGGCTGGTCGAGGTGGTCGCCGGGAAAGCCGACGCCATCGCACAGGCGGCGCACGCTCTGGCGGCGCTGGACGTCGCCACCTCGCTGGCCGAACTGGCGGAGGAACGGCGCTATAGCCGGCCGCTGGTCGATGACAGCCTGGGCTTCACCATCAAGGGCGGGCGGCATCCGGTGGTGGAGGCGGTGCTGGACGCCGCCCATGGCGGGCCGTTCGTGGCGAACGACTGCGACCTCGCGCCGGACAACCGGCTGTGGCTGCTGACCGGCCCGAACATGGCCGGCAAGTCGACCTTCCTGCGGCAGAACGCGCTGATCGCGGTGCTGGCGCAGATGGGCAGCTTCGTGCCGGCGGAGCGGGCGCATATCGGGGTGGTGGATCGGCTCTACAGCCGCGTCGGCGCCGCCGACGATCTGGCGCGCGGGCGGTCCACCTTCATGGTGGAGATGGTGGAGACGGCGGCGATCCTGAACCAGTCGGGATCTCGGGCGCTGGTGATCCTGGACGAGATCGGACGCGGCACGGCGACCTTCGACGGGCTGTCGATCGCCTGGGCCTGCGTCGAGCATCTGCACGACGTGAACCGCTGCCGGGCGCTGTTCGCCACGCACTATCATGAACTGACGATGCTGGCGGCGAAGCTGCCGGCGCTGTCCTGCCACACCATGCGGATCAAGGAATGGCAGGGCGACGTGGTGTTCCTGCACGAGGTGACGGCGGGGGCGGCGGATCGCAGCTACGGCATCCACGTCGCCAAGCTGGCCGGCCTGCCGCCGGCGGTGGTCGGGCGGGCCGACGAGGTGCTGAAGCTGCTGGAGTCGGGCGACCAGAACGCGACGATCCACCGGCTGGCCGAGGATCTGCCGCTGTTCAGCGCGGCGCTGAAGCGACCGGCGCCGAAGGTGGAGGCGGCGGAAGCGGCGCCGGCCGGGCCGTCGGTGGTCGAGGAGGCGCTGGCGGTAATCGACCCGGACAGTCTGACGCCGCGGCAGGCGTTGGAGGAGTTGTATCGGTTGCGGGGGATGCTTCGCTGATTGCTCGATCACTCCCTCTCCCGCCCCGGGAGAGGGAAGGGGCCCATGGCATCGCCATGGGAAGGGTGAGGGGTGAGGCACGAAGCCATGCGCTTCGGGATTCTTGGATCACCCCTCACCCTCCCCGCCTTCGGCGGGTCCCCTCCCTCTCCCGGGGCGGGAGAGG
>CBFGPE010000175.1:0-12601 GCA_965650625.1 uncultured Azospirillum sp.
CCGTTTCGATGCCGATCACCCCCTCTACGGGGGCCTTATTCCATGCCGATTCACATGTTGAAGAAGCGCCGCACGAAAGGCTCCCGCCCGTCATTGACGGAGGCGAGCAACGCCACCTGATTGACTTTCGGCCCCAGCTCGGGGGAGGCCGGGTCGATCGGCGTCTTCAGGTCGCGCAAGGTGCGCAAGCCCTCCACCGGCCCCTCGCCGAATAGGTTCCCGCCCTCGGCGATCTCCGCCACCAGCCTGTCGAAGGCGATCGGTTCCCAACGGCCGGAGCCGCGCGGGCCGACCCGCTTCATCGGCGTGGTGATGCGGAAGGGGGAGGTCAGCATTTCCAGCGCCGCATTGCCGCGCCCGCAGGCGGTGGAGCGGCCCTGCAGCCCCTTCTCGTCCAGCCGCGACAGTGAGCGAAAGCTCTCCTCGATCGGCGTCGCATAGGGCAGGAACGGGTCGGTGGACAGCGGGCTGTAGGGATTGCCGGCCACCCGCAGCACGCGGTTCCGCTCCACATCCACCCGAACCCGGACGCCGAACAGCGTGGTGCAGCCCAGGCAGGCGACGTTGGCAACGATCTGGCCCGGCGTCGGCTCCACGGCGCCGGTTGCCGGGTCGATGCGGAATTCGGGCTTCGGCGCATTGCCGCCGATGGTGTCGTCGGGCCGCTCGCCGGCCCAGGCGCCCTTGACCAGCTTGCGACCGGTCTCCGAGAAGCCGCCGGCGAAGGCGGCCAGCGCGCCGCCCGCGGCGGTGGAGGTCAGGATGTGGCGACGGGTGATGGACATGGTGGACACTCCGGTCTTCGCGAGCGGGGCTCAAGCGCGGATTGAATTGGTCGGGCCGGCCATTCGGCGGCGGTCAGGCGCCCGCCGGGATGGCCGGATGCGTTGGCCGGAAGGCCGGCGGCAGGGGTAGACGACACCGGCAGCAGCGCGGTCATCAGGATCAGCAGGAACAGCCACAGCCCCGCGGTGCCGACGATGCCCATCAGCCCGTCCGGACCGGCCGGCAGCGCGTATTCGTAGAAGCCCGCACCGGTCTTCGGCATCGACTGGCCGCCGATGAACACGGTCCAGCGGAACATCCAGGCGCTGTGCACGGCGATCAGCCCGGTCAGCAGCCCGGTCCCGGCCGGCCGGGCGACGGCGATGACGAAGGGCACCACCGTCGCGGCCACCGCCCAGACGGCAGTCACCCGCCACGCCTCCGACCCGACCACGCTGTCCAGCGCCGCCGCATGCCCTGCATCCAGCCCCGACAGGCCGAGCGCCAGCCACAGCCCACCGCACAGCATAACCGCGGCCAGCACGGCGGCGAGCAGCCGGTTGCCCAGCACCTCCGCCCCACGGTCGGCGGTGCCGACGACGCGGTTGAGGATCAGCACCAGCCCGACGGCGCCGGCCAGCGCGGTGCTCAGGAACTGCACCGGCAGGAAGGGCGTGTGCCACAGCGGCCGCGCCTTTACCACCGCCACCTCGACGCCGGTGTAGAGCGCCACCAGCGCCGCCCCGGCCAGCACGAACAGCCCGGCGGCACGGATCAGCCGGTCGTCGCGGCCACCGCCCAGCGCCGCCAGCCGGTACAGCCCGGCCAGCCGGCTGTCGACCCGGCCATGCGCCTGCAACTCCTCGCGCAGGCAGGCCCAGCCATAGACCAGCAGGCCGCCGATGTAGAGCGGGATGAACAGCGATCCCCACCACATCCAGGAGGTCGGTCGGAACACCACGTAGAAGTGCCAGAAACGGCCGGGCTGGTGCAGGTCGGACAGAAGCGCCACCGGCGCCGCCAGCCCGCAGGTCAGCGCCACGATCAGGGCGAGCCGCCCCAGCGGGCGCCAGCTCTCACGGGCGAAGGCGTAGCCGGGCAAGCTGAGCAGCAGGCCGCCGACCGAAAGGCCGATCAGGAAGAAATACTGCACGGCCCAGGGAAGCCATGCGACCTCGCGGGTCACGTTGATGACTTCGACGATGTGCGTGTCCATCATGCATGCTCCTTCCCGGTATGCGGCGCCGGCCGCCACAGGGTCGGCGTGCCGTCCACCTTGCCCTGCATCTTCGGATCGAGGCCGATGTAGAAGACCCGCGGCTGGGTCCCCATCTCGGGCTTCAGCACCTTGGGGTTCTGCTCGCGCACCAGCTTTGACACCGTGCTGTCGGGGTCCTTCAGATCACCGAAGATGCGGGCGCCGCCGACGCAGGTCTCGACGCAGGCGGGCAGCAGCCCGGCCTCAACGCGATGGACGCAGAAGGTGCATTTGTCGGCGGTCTGGGTTTCGTGGTTGATGAACCGGGCGTCGTAGGGGCAGGCCTGGACGCAATAGGCGCAGCCGACGCACACCGAATTGTCGATCACCACGATGCCGTCCCGCCGCTGATAGGTGGCGCCGGTCGGGCAGACCGGGATGCAGGGCGGATCCTCGCAATGATTGCACAGGCGCGGCAGCATGTAGGAGCCGGCCCGGCCCTGCTCCGTCACCTCGTAGGTGGAGACGATGGTGCGGAAACTGTTTTCCGGAACGTCGTTCTCCATGATGCAGGCGACGGTGCAGGCTTGGCAGCCGACGCATTTGCGCACATCGACCACCATGGCCCAGCGGTGCGCCGCGTCACCGGACGCCGAAACGGCGCCGGCGTCAGCGGGTACGGCCGCCAGCGTGGCGGCGCCGACGGTCGCGGCTCCGGCGCCCAGGCAGAAGTTGCGTCGTGATCGGTCCATGGCAGGCTCTCCCGGCACCCATTCCCAGCCCGTAAAACAAGCGGGCCGATCTCAGGGCCAAGGATAGCCAGGGGCACGGCGGCGCCCCATTGCGGTGTTCCCCACACTTCTTAGGGTTTTCCCCCACGACGCCAAGCCGCAGGCTGCTATTCCGCCTCCAGCAAAAGCCGGGTCAGGTCGGCGACCGATGTGACCTCCAGCTTGTCCATCACGTTGTGGCGGTGGACCTCGACCGTCTTCATCGACAGGTTGATCTCGGCGGCGATGACCTTGTTGGGCTTCCCGGCGACCACCAATGCCGCCACCTGCCGTTCGCGCGGGGTCAGCCGGCCGATCAATGCGCGGATGGCACGCTTGCGCTCCGCCGCCTCCCAGGCGCGGCGGGACTTCTCCAGCGCCTCGTGCACGCGGTCGAGCAGGAGTTGGTCGTTGAAGGGCTTCTCGATGAAATCGACCGCCCCCGCCCGCAGCGCCCGCACCGCCATCGGCACGTCAGCATGGCCGGTGACCATCACCACGGAGAGCAGCGACCCCGCCCGCGCCAGCGTGTCCTGCAGTTCCAGTCCGCTCATGCCGGGCATACGGACATCGGTGACGAGGCAGCCCGGCAGGTCGGGCTTGAGCGCCCGCAGGAACTCCTCCGCCGAAGCGAAGCTCTGCACCTCCAGCCCCAGCGAGCCGATCAGCCAGCCGAGCGAATGGCGCATCGCCGGATCGTCGTCCACCACATAGACGGTGCGCGGCGGGGCCGAACTCTCCGCTTCATGACTCATGGGTCGGATTCTCCTGTGCCGCCGGCAGGACGAAGCGCATCTCCACGCCGCCGCCGGGATTGTCCGCGGCCCACAGATGGCCGCCATGGGATTCCAGGATGGTCCGGCAGATCGACAGGCCCAGGCCCATCCCGTCCGGTTTGGTGGTGAAGAAGGGATCGAACAGCCGCTCCCGCGCCTCGACGCTCAAGCCATGGCCGCGGTCGGCGACCGTTACCCTTACCCGCCCCTCGTCGTCGGGGCCGGTGCGCACGGTGATCCCGTCCGCCGGCGGGCAGCCCTCCATCGCGTCCAGCCCGTTCTTCATCAGGTTGAGGACGACCTGCTCGATCTGCACCGCGTCGGCGGCGACACGCGGCAGCCCGTCGGCCAGATCGAGCGTGACCGCGATGCCGGCGCTGCGCGCCCGGTCGGCACACAGGGCGGCGGCGGCACGGACGGCGTCGTTGATGTCGACCGGCTCGATCTGCGGCGCACGCTTACGCACGAAGTTGCGGATGCGGGCGATGATGTGGGCGGCGCGGGATGATGTGGGCGGCGCGGTCGGCCTGATCGGCGATGGCGCGGGTGGCGTCGGCCAGTTCGGCCGGCCGGCCGGTGCCGGCCTCCAGCCGACGGGTGCAGCCGCGCGCGTAGTTGGCGATGGCGCCCAGCGGCTGGTTCAGCTCATGCGCGAGGTTGCTGGCCATCTCGCCCAGGATCGACAGCCGGGCGACATGGTCGATTTCGCGCTGGCGTTCGCGGGCATTCTCCTCGGCGCGGCGGCGCTCTGCCATTTCGCGGACAAGGTCGCGGTTGACGGCGCGCAGCTCTGCAGTGCGGACTTTTATGAGATGCTCCACCCGCAGCGAATGAATCGCCCACCACAAGAGTGCCAAGGCCGCCAGCGCCAGCCAATGCCAGTTCTCCCGCGCCAGATCGACCAGCGAGACGTCGCGCAGCGACCGGTAGGGGCCGATGCGCAGGGAGCGGAACAGGGCGTGGACCGGCTGGTAATCGCGCGGCACCGCCCAGCCCTGGTAACCGCCGGCCTTTGCTGCGGGATGGTCCGGCGGCATCTGGAACAGGGCGACCACCGCCTGCTTCGCCAGTTGCTCCGGCGTGCCGGCGAGCCGGGCCAGCGGCCAATCGGGATAAAGGTCGGTGGAATGGGCGCAGGCGAAATCCGGCGCGATCCGGGGGCCAAGGACGCGGAAGGCCGCCGGGTCGATCCGCCCCTCCGCCGCCAGCTCCTCCAGCACGCAGGCGCGCAGCACACCGGCATCCACAGTCCCGTCGCGCACCGCGAAGGCGACGCGGTCCACCGGGAAACCGGAAAAGCGCAGGTCCTTCAGGTCGCGGAACGGATCGACGCCGGCTTCCAGCAGTTCCCCCCAGGCGACCTGGAAGCCGCCGAAGGCATCGGGGTCGATGGCCATCAGCGTCCGCCCGCGGAGGTCGCGCAGCGCCGTCAGGTCGCGACGGTCGGCGCGCACGATGATGGCCGAGCCGATAGCGTTGCCGGAGGACCGGCCGGACTGCAAGGTGGCGATGCGGGTGACGCCATACCGCGCCTCCAGATCGACATAGTTGCCGGTGTTGGTCAGGATCAGGTCCACCGCCCGGTTCTGCACGGCGGCGTCCATTCCGGCGAGGTCGAGCGCCACCATTTCCGCTCCACGGCCGGGGAAATGGTCGCCGAGATAGCGGATCGTCGGCTCCCACACCGCGGCCGCATGCTCCTCCCCCCGCTAGGCGAGCACGCCGACGCGGACCGGCGGCTCGGCAGCCCATCCGTGCGACGACAGCAGCAGCAGGAAAACGAACAGCAGGCGGGCGACCATGGCGGCTGACTGATACGGGGAATGCCTCAGCCCTTTAGCGCGTCCCCCGGTCCGGCACAAGGCGGCGCGCGGTCACGGGCGTCAGCGAGAGGGTGAGACGCTTTCCGTCCCGCGCGGTTGGGTATCGGTGACACCCTGCCGTCGCCACCGTCCGAATTGCATGATCCACGATGTCGCCGAACGAACTCCGCTTTGACCATTTCCGGCAAATCTATCTGAACGAGCGCACGCGCCGAGAGGCGATCCGCGGCAGCATCGGGACGCCGGTTGCGGCGATTTCCTTCTCCGTCTTCTCGCTGGGCAATCTGGTCACCCGCTTCGACGTGTCGCGGCTGGGCGAGCCGGTGTCGCTGTTCATCGCCGCCATGGCCTGCGCCGGCGTCCTCGCGATGCTTGGCGCCGTGTACCACGTGGTCATGGTGGAATGGCTGTTCATCCACCACGAGCCGCCGCCCATGGCCGGTCTGGTCGAGGCGGAGAACGCCATCCGCGCCAAACGGGGAGAGGAGGCGGTTGTGCCCGGCCTGATGGATCTGATGGCGGCCAGCTACGCCATTGCCTTCGAGCAATATCTGTGGGGAAACACCGTAAGCGCCCGCAGCCGGACGCGGGCGCTGCGCCTCGTCCTGCTGTCGCTGGTCTTCCTCGCCATTGGGTTCCTGGCATTGCCCTTCCATCAGAAGGGATGAAGCCCGCAAAAGGAGGACCACATGAAATGGCTGGAACGTTTTCTCGTCCGCCGGCCGCAATCGGGAAATTTCGGCAGAGTTCCCGCCTGGGCGCGGCCAAGGCTCAGGAAAGCCTGCCGGTCGCTGTCCGAGGAGGAGGCCAGCATGCAACGGCTGCTCGGACTGCCGGTGCGTCCGTCCCTGACGCTGGCCGACGAAGAGCTGGGCGTGCTGATCGACGCTGAGGGGCGACGTGCGATCGAAGAGAATGACCCCGGCACTCAATAGAATGCCCCCTTCCCCGGAGGGAAGAGGGCATGCGAGGTCGCGGGATCAGGAAGCGGGCATCTCACCGGTGACCCAATAATCCACGCGTTGCTTGTGGTTGGCGATGTAGTTGTCGACCGCCTTCTCATAAGAGCTGTTGTCGGCCTCCAGCATGATCGCCTGCAGCTCGTCCAGCGGCAGATACATGCGCGTCAGGAACTCCGCCACCTTCGGATAATCCTGGTAGAAGTTCTTGCGGGCCATGACATGGACACGCTCCAGCCCGCCCAGCACGCCTTCCGGATCCTCCAGATAGCGCAGCTTCCACTTGGCGAACATCCAGTACGGGCTCCAGGCGGTCACGACGATCCAGTCATCTCGACGGATCGCGCGGCCGAGAGCCGCCGTCATCGCGGCACCGCTGGCCGACACCAGATTGTAGTCCTTCAGGCCGTACGTCTCGACC
Organism: uncultured Azospirillum sp.; assembly: GCA_965650625.1. Lineage (GTDB taxonomy): Bacteria > Pseudomonadota > Alphaproteobacteria > Azospirillales > Azospirillaceae > Azospirillum. Next base: position 6,713 of record CBFGPE010000175.1, read on the forward strand.
GCCTTCTCGGAAACCTGCATCAGGCCTGCGCCGGGATCGATGCCCTGGATCTTGCCGTCCAGTTTCTTGCGCACGTCCGGCTTCGCCAGATCGGCGATGCTGCGGACCTGATCGGCCGGGACATAGTCCGGAACCGCCCAACCCAGGCGGGCGCGGGTGTAGAGGATGCCGAGCGGCACGATGTCGTCGCCGACCTTCTCAAGGTAGGAGCCGTGCGTCGTCGGCAGCCAGGACATCATCATGAAGTCCAGATCGCCCTTGCTGAGGCCCTGATACTCCAGGCCGATGTCGGCCAGCACCAGCTCAACCGGCTGGTGCAGCCGGTCCTCGATCAGGCGCTTGGCGAGCTTGGTCACCGCCTCGGCGTCGGACCAGGCGGTCCAGCCGATGCGAACCGGCTCCTTCTTGTCGGCGGCCAGAACGGGTGAGGCCAGCGTGGCGGTCCCGACGACCGCCGCGGCGGCGACCGCCAGCATTTTCAGAAACGTACGTCGCATAAGGCTCTTCCTTTTTGGTGTCTTTTTCTTGCTTGCGTGGGACGACCGGGTCATCCCGCTTCGATGGCTCCATCCGCAGGGCTGGATTTCTCGGTGCCGACCTTCCGCCGGGCCGCCAGGGCGGACCAGGAAAACGGGAACTTCCGATCCGCCGGTTTGCGGCTGCCGAAACTCTGGGTGATGCGGTCGAGCAGGACGGCGAGGATCACCACCGCCAGCCCGCCTTCAAGTCCTGGCCGATGTCGAGCCGCTGGATGCCGCGCAGCACCTCGTTGCCGAGACCGCCCGCGCCGATCATCGACGAGATGACCACCATCGACAGCGACAGCATGATCGTCTGGTTGATGCCGGCCATGATCGACGGCAGGGCCGTTGGCATCTGCACCCTGACCAACAGCTGGCGCGGCGTGCAGCCGAAGGCGAGACCGGCTTCCACCAACTCGTGCGGCACCTGCGGGATGCCCAGGCTGGTCAGGCGCACGACCGGCGGCATGGAGAAGATGATCGTCGCGATGGTGCCGGGGACGCGGCCGAGCCCGAACAGCATGGCCGCCGGGATCAGGTAGACGAAGGCCGGCATCGTCTGCATCAGGTCGAGCGCGGGGCGCACCACCGCCTCGATCCGGTCGTTGCGCGCCGACCAGATGCCCACCGGGATGCCCAGGATCAACGCCACGGTGGTCGCGGTCAGCACCAACGCCAGCGTGTCGACCATCTGGTCCCACATGCCAAGCCCGGCGACGACCAGCAGCGACAGCGTCGCGAACAGCCCGAAATGCCAACCGACCCGCCACAGCCCGATCAGCACCACCAGCCTGGCCAGCATCACGCCGGGTAGCGAGGTCAGTGCGGTCTGCACACCGTCTGCCACGGCGCCGATCGCCACGTCGATGCCGTCGAACAGCCACTGCGCATGGTCCAGCAGGAACAGGACGACCGCTTCAGCCTAATCGCCGAAAGGAAGTTTGTAATCCATGGGTCAGCGGCTCCGTCCAAGGGTTTCCAGATAGGCGGTCTTGGAGATCGCCCCGACATAGGCGCCCTGCCCGTTCACCACCGGTAGCGGGCAGGCACTGGACGCGACGCGCGGCAGCACCTCCTCCATCGGCAGATCGTCGGAGATCGGTTCGATCCCCGGCAGCAATGCGTCGTCCAGCGTGGTCGAACCGTTGCCGCGCTCGATGGCCGACATCAGGCTCTCCACCGACACCACGCCGTGGAACCGGCGGCGCGCGTCCTGGACATAGCCGAACTCGCGGTCACGCTCGCGCAGCTGCCGCACGGCGGCGCGCGGGCCGTCGCCGGTATGCCGGGTCAGCGTCACCTGATCGCGCCGCGCGATGTCGCCGGCCGTCAGGATCTTGGTGACGTCGATGTTGCGGAAGAAGGACCGGACATAGTCGTTCGCCGGCTGCTTCAGGATCTCGTCCGGCCGTCCGACCTGCACGATCCGGCCGCCCTCCATGATCGCCAGCCGGTTGCCGATGCGGATCGCCTCGTCGAGATCGTGGCTGATGAAGACGATGGTGCGCTGCCGTTCGGCCTGAAGCCGCAGCAACTCGTCCTGCATTTCGGAACGAATCAGCGGATCCAGCGCGGAAAATGCCTCGTCCATCAGCAGGACCGACGGCTCGTTGGCGAGAGCGCGGGCCAGCCCGACGCGCTGCTGCATGCCGCCGGACAGCTCGTTCGGCCAGCTCTCCGCATAGGCGCCGAGGCCGACCGCCTCCAGCGCCGCCTGAGCCTTGTCTCGGCGGGTCCGCAGATCCTCGCCTGCGATCTCCAGCCCGAAGGCGGCGTTCTGCCAGACGCGCATGTGCGGCATCAGGGCAAAGGACTGAAACACCATACCGAGGTCGCGGCGCCGCAGGTCGGTCAACTCCGCCCGCGACAGCTTGGTGATGTCGCGCCCGTCGATCAGGACCTCGCCCGCCGTGGGGTCGATCAGGCGGTTGAGCATGCGGACCAGCGTGGATTTTCCAGAGCCGGAGAGGCCCATCACGACGAAGATTTCGCCGGCCTCGATTTCCAGACTGGCGTCCTGCACGCCGACGGACTGGCCCGTCCGTTTAAAAATCTCCTCTTTGGAATGACCGGCCTTCAACAGGTCGAGCGCCTACCGGAGGTGATTTCCAAAGATCTTCGTAACGCCTTTTACGGCGATTTTTGCGGTCATGCGCTGATGCCTCCGGTTTGGCAAGACGCGAACGGCGCCGAACCCCTGGCAGGGCCGATTCTGGGATGCAGCCTTCGTGGAAGCAGGAGCGTGCCGCGGTTCGAGAGGCACGCGAGAGGGATTTCAGTCCGCAGCCGGGTTCGGCAATCTGCAGCGGGACAACCAGCCCATCACAGTTACGGCGAGCATCATCCCCGCAGAATATTTGTATTTACTGCACTGACTCGGAATACAGAAGGCTTACTGAAAATTAAAAATAACTATTCCTATGAGTTTGTCATATTTTGATCTCCGTATGCTGCGCCACTGTGACGCATTATTGGTTCTTTGAGCGAACTGCTCATGCAGCATGGTGGGACTGATCCCCAAACGGCGGAGCCAAGGCTAACAAAATCTATCTTTGATTTGAAGCCTTTTTGCCACAGCCGGATTTCCTCCCTGTCCGATAGGGAGGAAAAGGAATGTTTCATGATTTTTCTCCTTCCACCAAATCTGCAACGATTCACCCATCACGGAGCTGTCTACACATCAAAAATCCGGGCCAGGATACTGTTTGAAATTTAGCATCCGTGATCGATGGGCATTGGCGTCAACGCCGGTCGTGTCCCAAGACGTGGTGTAGCTGAGGGGAGACGGCCCGCCGAAGCGCCCCCACATGGCTGGCGTAGGCGGGCCGGTTCCCCTCAGCGGGGCGGTCATCGTGGTTCTTCGGTAGAGTCTGGTCACCACAACACAACCTCGACCGAGTGTGACCACGATGACCGACGAGATGATGTCGCTTCGCGCGCTGGTCGAGAAGAGCCCTGACGCCGACGTGCTGCGCGAGATGATCGGCTTCGCAGCCGAGCGGCTGATGGAACTGGAGGTGCAGGGCCTGACCGGCGCCGCCCACGGCGAACGCTCCGCCGAGCGGCTGGTCCAGCGCAACGGCTACCGGGAGCGCGACTGGGAAACTCGTGCCGGCACCGTTGAACTGCGCATCCCCAAGCTGCGCAAGGGCAGCTACTTCCCCGGCTTCCTGGAACCGCGCCGGATGGCCGAGAAGGCGCTGACCGCGGTGATCCAGGAAGCCTACGTCCACGGTATCTCGACACGCTCGGTGGATGACTTGGTCAAGGCGCTCGGCATGGGCGGTATCTCCAAGAGCCAGGTCAGCCGGCTGTGCGAAGAGATCGACGAGCGGGTGAAGACCTTCCTGGAGCGTCCCATCGAAGGCGATTGGCCCTACTTGTGGATCGACGCTACCTACGTGAAGGTCCGACAGAACGGGCGCATCGTCTCGGTCGCCGTGACCATCGCGGTGGCCGTGAACACCGACGGTCGGCGCGAGGTGCTGGGAATGGACATCGGCGCCTCGGAAGCCAAGACCTTCTGGATCGAGTTCCTCCGCAAGCTCAAGCGCCGCGGCCTGGCTGGGGTGAAGCTGGTGATCTCCGACGCCCACGAGGGCATCAAGGCGGCGGTGTCCAAGGTGTTCCGCGCCACCTGGCAGCGCTGTCGGGTGCACTTCATGCGCAACGCCCTGGCGCATGCCGGGCGGAGCGGCCGGCGCGTGGTGTCAGCCTTCATCGCCACCGCCTTCGCCCAGGATGACGCCGGCGCCGCCAAGGCGCAGTGGCGCCAAGTGGCCGATCAGGTCCGTCCCAAGCTGCCGAAGCTGGCTGCCCTGCTCGACGAGGCCGAGGAGGATGTGCTGGCCTTCATGACCTTTCCCAAGGAGCACCGCGCCAAGATCCACAGCACGAACCCGCTGGAACGGCTGAACGGCGAGATCAAGCGGCGCACCGAGGTGGTCGGCATCTTCCCCAACGAAGCGGCGATCACCCGCCTGATCGGCGCCATCCTGCTCGAACAGAACGATGAATGGGCGGTCCAGCGGGCGCGTTACATGACCCTGGAAACCATCGCTCCGCTGCGCGATGATCTCGCCCTCACGTTGCCCGCTGCGGCCGCGTGACCGTCCCGGCCAGACCAGCCGGAGACCAGATGAGCACCCCGGCTCCTACACCACGGCCAGGGACACGATCCCGGATGAGCGTGCTGACTGCGGCAAGAAGGCGCTCAGCGGCGCGCTGATGCCATCGCCGGTGTTCAAGACCCGGGGTGATGCCACAGAAACAGGTGCGCCCAGCCTCGCCCTGAGCAGCACAGACACGACTCCGGAAATCGGTGAGGCGATGTTCGGCATTGCACCGACCATCGGCTTTGTCTGGTCGGACGCCGCGTGCCACGCGAACAGGCCGTCGCGTCCCGCGCTCGGCTCGGGACCCGACTGCCCTGCACTGTGCCTGAGCTACCGCGATCCGATCTCACGGACCGTTCGCGTCAACGGCGCGTTATTAACTTCAGCAACAGGGAGACAGACATGGCCGAGGCCAACATCAACGACCGAGCAAGCTTCGAACGGGCCTACGATCGGCATTCCTTCGAACAGGATGCGGCAATGAACGCGCGCAGCGACACGACGGTCGTTCACGGCGTGACCATCCTTTCCGCCCCGGATGCAGAAGGGCTTGTCGAACTGTCCCGTACCTCCCAGCATGTGGGAGAGGGAAATCCGGAAGGAGATCCGGTCTTCGTCGCCGCTTTTCGGCTCAACGACACCGCGGCTGAGAACGCCGACACCTATGCGGGTTCTGTCGAGCCGCCTACCACCGCACCTAACGATGCCGCCGGCGACTATAAGGCCTTCATCGACCAACTTCTGGACACGGTGAGGAACGCGCACTTCAAGCCCGATATCGGCCGCGACGAGGAGCGGCTGAAGGGCTTTCACGGCGGATGAGCATCTGCGGAGTTCCAAACGCCGAACGCCCCGGCTCGTGGGAGCCGGGGCGTTTCGATGTGGCGTGACGATGCAAGCTTATGCTTTGGATTTGCGTCTCTTGAGCCTGAGTGACCTGGCGGCGACCTACTCTCCCACGTCTTAAGACGCAGTACCATTGGCGCGGAGGCTTTTCACGGCCGAGTTCGGGATGGGATCGGGTGTTTGACACCTCGCCATGACCACCAGGTCACCAAGGCTCAAGACCGACGCTGCTTCCGAAGCGCTAAGCTTGTTCAGTGCAAGTGAGGGAGGAGTATCGAACTGCGGTGCGTGCTGTCAAGCTGCTGTTTTGAGCAGGCTTGCTGCTGCGCATGGCGCGGTGAATTGTGGTGTCGAGATCAAGCCGATCGAGCGATTAGTAAGGCTTAGCTTCGAGCGTTGCCGCCCGT
>CBFGPE010000176.1:0-12584 GCA_965650625.1 uncultured Azospirillum sp.
ACCGCCGCCGGCATGAGCGTGGCGGTGGTCGAGCGCAAGCTGTTCGGCGGCACCTGCGTCAACACCGGCTGCACTCCGACCAAGACGCTGATCGCCAGCGCCCGCGTCGCCCGGATGGCTCAGCGCGCCGCCGAGTACGGCGTGATGCTGGACGGCCCGGTGCGCATCGACATGGCGCGGGTCAAGGCGCGCAAGGACGAAGTCTCCGGCCGCTCGCGCCAGAATGTCGAACGCTGGCTGCGTGGCATGCCGAACTGCCGCGTGCTGCAGGGCCATGCCCGTTTCGAATCGGCCAACAGCGTGCGCGTCGGCGACGAGCTTCTGACGGCGGAACGCATCTTCCTCAATGTCGGCGCCCGCGCCGCGGTGCCGGACATGCCGGGCGTCCATGATGTCGATATCCTGACCAGCGGCACCATCCTCGACCTCGACCATGTGCCGCGGCATCTGGTGGTGGTCGGCGGCAGCTACATCGGCCTGGAATTCGCCCAGATGTACCGCCGCTTCGGCGCCGAGGTGACGGTGGTGGAGAAGGGGGAGCGGCTGATCGCCCGCGAGGACCCCGACGTCTCATACGCCATCCGGGAGTTGCTGGAGAAGGAGGGGATCACCGTCCGCCTGTCCGCCGATTGCATCCGCTTCGCCCCCCATGCCGACGGCATCGAGGTCCGGGTGAACTGCGCCTCCGGCACGCCGTCGGTGGTGGGAAGCCATGTGCTGCTCGCGGTCGGTCGCACGCCCAACACCGGCGACCTCGGGCTCGACCGCGCCGGAGTGGCGACGGATTCCCGCGGCTACGTCACGGTGGACGACCGGCTGCGCACCAACGTGCCGGGCATCTGGGCCATGGGCGACTGCAACGGGCGTGGCGCCTTCACCCACACCGCCTACAATGATTTCGAGATCGTCGCCGCCAACCTGCTGGACGACGATCCCCGCAGCGTCGACGACCGCATCCAGGCCTACGCGCTCTACACCGACCCGCCGCTCGCCCGCGTCGGCATGACCGACGAGGCGGTCCGCCGTTCCGGCCGGCGGGCTCTGGTCGGCCAGCGGGCGATGACCCGCGTCGGCCGCGCGGTCGAGAAGGGCGAGGCCGACGGCTTCATGCGGATCGTCGTCGATGCCGACAGCCAGGAGATCCTCGGCGCCGCCATCCTCGGCCCCGGCGGCGACGAGGCGATCCACGGCGTGCTCGACATGATGTACGCCAAGGCGCCCTATCCCATCCTGCAGCGCGCCGTCCACATCCACCCCACCGTCGCCGAACTGCTGCCGACCCTGCTGGGCGAACTGAAGCCGCTGGAGTGACGGAAAGGTTCAGGCCGGAAAGCCGGTGGCCGTCATCCGCTCCTGAAACACCTCGTGCAACAGGGCCAGGAAGGCGCGCACCGCAGGATTGGTGTGGCGGCTTTCCGGCCAGAGCGCCGTGATGTTGTTCCGCTCGACCGCGAAGTCCGCCAGGACCGGGACCAGTTCACCGCGTGCCACAAAGGGGCCTGCGACGAAGGACGCGGCCATCCCGATGCCGCCGCCGGCCGCCAGTGCGGCGACCAGCGCGTCGCTGACGTCGACGACGATGCCGGCCGGCGGCACCACCTCCACCAGCCGTCCGCCGATGCTGAAGGGCCAACGCAGCGCCTGCCCCGTGCTCTGATAGCGCAGAAGGACGATGTCATGCCCCTCCAACTCGCTGGGGTGCATCGGCATGCCGCGCGCCGCCAGATAGTCCGGCGAGGCGAAGCAGCAGAGCCGGTGCGGCGCCAGCCGGCGCGACATCAGCCCGGAATCCACAAGCTCGCCGATGCGCACGGCGACGTCGATCCTCTCCTCGACGATGTCGACCATCCGGTCGTTCAGGCGCAGATCGACCGTCACCTTGGGGTGGAGCCTGCGGAAGGCGGGCAATGCCGGCGCGATCACGTGGATGCCGATCGGCAGTGGGGCCGCCACCCGCAGGATGCCGGACGGCTCCGATCGCGCCGCCATCGCCGCCTGCTCGATCTCCTCCGCATCGCGCAGCAGCCTCACCGCGCGTTCATGCAGTTCGCGCCCCTCCGGCGTCAGCGCCAGCGAGCGCGTCGTGCGGGTGAAAAGCGAGACCCCCAGCCGCTGCTCCAGCCGCTGCACGCTCTTGCTGACGGCGGAGGGCGAGATCGACAGCGACTGCGCGGCGGCAGTGAAGCTGCCCAGCGAACCGGCGCGCGCGAATGCGATCAGCCCGGTCAGCCGCTCCAGGCCTATTTGTTCCTTCATGGCACAATTGAACAGATATCCGGGCCAATTATCAATCTCGAACCGCCGATCATATGCTCGTCCAGGTCCGATCCTCTCCCAAGGAGACAGAGATGAGCGAAATGATGAAAGCGGTGCGGTTGCACGCCTTCGGCGGTCCGGAGGTCCTGGTCTATGAAGACGCGCCGAAACCCCGGCCGAAAGCGGGCGAGGTTCTCGTCCGTGTCCGCGCGGTCGGCCTCAATCCCCCCGACTGGTATCTGCGCGACGGTTACCGGATGCTTCCGCCCGAATGGCGGCCGCAGGCGTCCTTCCCCATCATCCCCGGAACCGACATTTCCGGCGTGGTCGAAGCAGTCGGCGACGATGTTGGGACTGTCACCGTCGGCGACGAGGTCTATGCGATGGTCCGCTTTCCCGCCGGCCTCGCCGGCGACAGCCGGGCCTATGCCGAATATGTCTCGGTCCCGGCATCGGATCTCGGAATCAAACCACCGGGCATCGACCATGTGCATGCCGCCGCGGCGCCGATGTCGCTGCTGACCGCCTGGCAGTTCCTGGTTGATCTCGGCCATGACGAACCGAATCCGCTGCAGCCGGACCAGCATCGGCCGGTGCCGCTCGCCGACAGGACCGTGCTGGTGAACGGCGCCGGTGGCGGAGTCGGGCATCTGGCTCTGCAGATCGCGAAATGGAAGGGTGCGCGCGTCATCGCCGTGGCTTCCGGCCGGCACGGGGCGCTGCTGCGCGATCTCGGCGCCGACGAGGTCATCGACTACACCAGGACCAGGCCCGAGGACGTGGTGCGTGGGGTCGATCTCGTCATCGACGCGGTCGGCGGCCCGGCCACCCGCCGTTTCCTGCCGACGCTGAAGCGCGGCGGCGCGCTGTTCCCGATCTTCCCGCTGGGCTTCGATGCCGGCACGGAAGCGGCGGAACTGGGCGTCACCGTGTCGGCCACGCAGGTCCGGTCGAACGGCGCCCAATTGACGGAAATCGGAAGGCTCCTCGACGACGGCACCATCCGCGTTGTCATCGACAGCGTGTTCCCGCTGGCCGACGCGCGAAAGGCGCACGAGCGCGCAGCCGCTGGCCATGTCCAGGGCAAGATCGTCCTCACCGCCGCCTGACCGCTCAGCACGGCAGCCAAGCCCAAGCCGGCCTTGCACCCCCCTTCCCATCGGGACCATCCTGATTGCCCGGACCGGAACCAAGAGGAAGAATCGTGCAGCCGGAGATCATCGAGATTACCGAAGGAAATACGGCGTCGGCGGTGCCGGCCCTGCAGGTGCTTTGGCCGAAATACGATGCGGCCGAGATGACCCGCATCATCGACACCGTGCTGCGGCCGAACGGCTATCGCCTCGCCGGCATCGTCCCCGAAGCGGGCGGCCCGGCCGCCTGCGTGCTGGGATTCCGCCTGCAATATTCCCTCTGGCTGGGCAAGTCCTTCTACATCGTCGACATGGCGACCCTGCCCGACCAGCGCGGGCGGGGCTATGCCTCGCTCATCCTCGACTGGGCGAAGGCCGAGGCCGAAAGGCTGGACTGCAAGGCGCTGCACCTCGATTCCGGCGTCGGTCCGGAGCGCAGCGATGCCCACCGCGTCTATATGGGCAAGCGCTATCGGATCGGCTGCCACCACTTCGTCCACACGCTGGGCTAGAGCGACTTCCCCGCCGCCGCGCGGTAGGGGGCGAACCAGTCCAGCCCCGCCAGCGTGGCGGCCCTCGGCCGGTATTCGCAGCCGACGAAACCGCCATAGCCCAGCCGGTCCAGTTCCCCGAACAGGAACGGCCAGTTCAGTTCCTCACCGTCCGGCTCGTTGCGCGACGGGACCGAGGCGATCTGGACATGGCCGGTCAGCGGCATCAGCCGGCGCAGCGCCATGGTCACGTCGCCATGCAGGATCTGCCGGTGGTAGAGGTCGAACTGCAGCCGCACATTGTGCAGTCCGGCCCCGGCGATCAGCCGCTCGGCAAGGCCGAAATCGTTCAGGAAATATCCCGGCATGTCGCGGCCGTTGATCGGCTCCAGCAGCAGTTCGATCCCGCGCGCCGCCAGCGCCTCGCCCGCGTAAGCCACGGCGCGCCGGTACGACCCGGCCGCCGCCGGATCGGCGGGATCGGCCAGCCCGGCCATCATGTGCAGCCGGCGGCAACCCGTCGCCTCCGCATAGTCCAGCGCCTTGGCAACCCCGGCGCGGAACTCCTCGAACCGCTCCGGCAGGGCGGCCAGCCCGCGTTCCCCGGCGGCCCAGTCGCCGGGCGGCATGTTGAACAGCGCCTGGGTCAGCCCGTTGCGCTGCAGCCGCCGGGCCACCTCGTCCGGCGCATGGTCGTAGGGGAACAGATACTCGACCGCCCGAAATCCGGCATCGGCGGCGGCGTCGAAGCGGTCCAGGAACGGCCACTCCGTGAACATCATCGTCAGGTTGGCGGCAAAGGTCGGCATCGCGCGGCGGGGCTCCCTCATGGCACGGGCGGCCCGAAACTGATAAGGGACGGCAGGCGAAACGAAAAGACCGGAGAGAACGGCCAATGACGAAGCCCCTGATGACGACGGCGGTGTTGAATGCGGTGCTGACCGGCAAGGCAGTGCCGTTCGGCCGCCCGGACACGCTCAGCGCCATCGGCAAGCAGCCGACCGACGCCGCGGTCGCCATCGGCCCGGCCGGGCTGGAGGGCGACGAGCAGGCCGACCGCCGCAACCATGGCGGTCCCGACAAGGCGGTCCACCATTACCCCTTTGACCATTACGCGGCGTGGCGCGCCGACCTGCCCGCACCCGCCACGCTGCTGGATAGCGTCGGCGCTTTCGGCGAGAACATCTCGACCCTCGGCCTGACGGAGGAGACGGTCTGCGTCGGCGACGTCTTCCGCATCGGCACCGCAGTTTTGCAGGTCAGCCAGGGGCGCCAGCCCTGCTGGAAGCTGAACCACCGCTTCGGTGTGAAGGACATGGCGCGCCGGGTGCAGTCCACCGGGCGAACCGGCTGGTATTATCGCGTGCTGGAGCCGGGCATCGCCGCCGCCGGCGACGAAATCTCCCTGATCGACCGCCCCCTGCCCGACTGGCCGCTGGCCCGCATCCTGCGCGCCTTCTACCACGACACCCGCGACCTCCCCACGCTGGCCGGCATCGCGGAGTTGGAGCCGCTGGCGGCCGGCTGGCGCACGCTTGCCCGGAAGCGGGTCGAGAGCGGCCGGGTGGAGGATTGGACCAACCGCCTCGGCGAGTGACCGGCCCCGTTCGGATTTCCGAACGCCCGACGGCGGGCGCATTCGGAAATCCGAACGACCGCGGCTCTCACCAGCAATCATACGCAGAAAGATCAACGACTTAGGCCGCGACACCCTGCCCGCCCGCGCTGGCATGGCGGTTGCTCCTTACCGGTTGCGCCCCGCGAAGACGGGGCGGTCTCAACCAAGGGAGCGAAACGTCCGATGCCTGCAGCAACAACGCGCACCGAACATGACCTGCTGGGCGACCGCGAGGTCCCGGCCGACGCCTATTACGGCGTCCACACCCTGCGCGCTGTCGAGAATTTCCCGATCACCGGCACGCCGATTTCCCACTACCCCGATCTGGTCCGCGCGCTCGCCGAGATCAAGATGGCCGCCGCCCGCGCGAATCACGAGCTTGGGCTGCTGAACGCCGAGCGGGCCGACGCCATCGCCGCCGCCTGCCGGGAGATCCGCGCCGGCCGGCTGCACGACCAGTTCGTCGTCGACGTGATCCAGGGCGGCGCCGGCACCTCCACCAATATGAACGCCAACGAGGTGATCGCCAACCGGGCTCTGGAGATCCTGGGCCATGGCCGTGGCGACTACGCCCAGCTGCACCCCAACGAACATGTCAACATGAGCCAGTCGACCAACGACGTCTATCCGACGGCGTTGAAGCTGGCGACCTACACCGGCATCTTCCGGCTGGTGGAGGCGATGGGCCATCTGCGCGCCGCCTTCCAGCGCAAGGCCGACGAGTTCCGCGACATCCTGAAGATGGGCCGCACCCAGCTGCAGGACGCCGTGCCGATGACGCTGGGCCAGGAGTTCTCCACCTACGCCGTCATGCTGGCCGAGGATGAGGAGCGGCTGAAGGAGGCCGCCCTGCTGATCCGCGAGATCAATCTGGGCGCCACCGCCATCGGCACCGGCATCAACGCCCATCCCGACTATGCCGCGCTGGTCTGCCGCCGTCTGGCCGAGATCAGCGGCGTCCCCGTCGTCACCGCCCCCAATCTGGTGGAGGCAACGCAGGATTGCGGCAGCTTCGTCCAGCTGTCGGGCGTGCTGAAACGGGTGGCGGTGAAGCTGTCCAAGACCTGCAACGACCTTCGCCTGCTGTCCAGCGGCCCGCGCGCCGGTTTCGGCGAGATCAACCTGCCGGCGCGGCAGGCCGGCTCGTCGATCATGCCGGGCAAGGTCAACCCGGTGATCCCCGAGGTGGTCAACCAGATCGCCTTCGAGGTGATCGGCAACGACATGACCGTGACCTTCGCCGCCGAGGCCGGACAGCTGCAGCTGAACGCCTTCGAGCCGATCATCGCGCACAGCCTGTTCAAGAGCATCACCCACCTGCGCCAGGGCTGCCTGGTGCTGGCCGACCGCTGCGTCGACGGCATCACCGCCAACCGCGACCATCTGGAAGCCGCCGTGCGCAACTCCATCGGCATCGTCACGGCGCTCAACCCCTACATCGGCTACGCCCACGCCACCGAGGTGGCCGCCGAGGCCCACCGCACCGGCAAGGGCGTCGCCGAGCTGGTCGAGGCGCGCGGCCTGATGACCGCCGCCGCGCTGGCCGAGGTGCTGCGGCCGGACGTGCTGACCCGGCCGCGGTTGCTGGCGACCGCCGGCTGACCCGCTCCGCCACCCGGTCCCGACCCGTTCGGGACCGGTTCCCATCGACCGCAACCCGGCCGGCGCATCGAGGCGGGCGGGAAAGGTGAGGTAACAGGACCATGAACAAACAGACGACGCTGATCATCGTCGCCATGCTGCTGGGCATCGTCACCGGCTATGTCTGCAACAGCCTGTTCGACGCGGCCGCCGCCAAGGAGATCGCCGCCTATTTCGCGATGGTGACGGACATCTTCCTGCGCCTGATCAAGATGATCATCGCGCCCCTGATCTTCGCCACCCTGGTTGCCGGCATGGCCGGCATGGGCGACGCCCGCACCGTCGGCCGCATCGGCGGCAAGGCGGTCGGCTGGTTCCTGATGGCGTCCTTCGCGTCGCTGTTCATCGGGCTGATCTTCGCCAACCTGCTGCATCCGGGCGCCAATGTCGGCGTGCCGCTGCCCGATGCCGGGGCCAGCGCCGGGCTGAAGACCTCCGCCCTGAACCTGAAGGATTTCCTGACTCACCTGTTCCCGCGCAACTTCTTCGAAGCGATGGCGAACAACGAGATCCTGCAGATCCTGATCTTCTCGGTCTTCGTCGGCCTCGCCATCGGCCAGCTGCGCGACACCAAGGCCGGCCTGCTCGCCCGCTCGATCGAAGAGGTCGTGCCGGTGATGCTGAAGGTCACCGATTATGTCATGCGCTTCGCCCCCATCGGCGTCTTCGCCGCCGTGGCGAACGTGGTGACGACGCAGGGCCTTGGCGTGCTTGCCGTCTACGGCAAGTTCATGGGCAGCTTCTATCTGACGCTGGCGGTCCTGTGGGCAACGCTGATCTTCGCCGGCTTCGTCGTGCTGAAAGGCGACGTCTTCCGCGTGGTGAAGGCGATGCGCCAGCCGATGCTGCTGGGCTTCTCCACCGCGTCCAGCGAATCCGCCTATCCCCGCGTGATGGAAGAACTGAAGACGCTGGGCGTGAAGGAACGGGTGATCGGCTTCGTCCTGCCGCTCGGCTATTCCTTCAATCTCGACGGCTCGATGATCTACACGACCTTTGCGTCGCTGTTCATCGCCCAGGCCTACGGCATCCCGCTGACGCTGGAACAGCAGATCGTCATGCTGCTGGTGCTGATGGTGTCGAGCAAGGGCATCGCCGGCGTTCCGCGCTCCTCCCTGGTGGTGGTCGCCGCCGTGCTGCCGATGTTCCACCTACCGGAAGCCGGTGTGCTGCTGATCATGGGCATCGACCACTTCCTCGACATGGGCCGCACCGCCACCAACGTGCTGGGCAATGCCATCGCCACCACCGTCGTCGCCAAGTGGGAGAACGCCATCGGCACCGAGGAGGACGAAGAGGAGGCCGGTGCCGCCCTGCCCGCCCCGGCTGCTGCCGAGTGACGGGCTGATATCCTGACGGACCGGTCCGGAAGACGGGCGGGCCATGGGACGGGGGCTTCTGCTATGATGCGGCGGCCCCTTTCCCTGCCCGCCTTTTTCATGCCTATAGCCCGCCGCCTCCGCACCATCGGTCTTCTGCTGCCGGCGCTCGCCGGTCTGGCCCTGCTCGCCGGCATCGTCGGCTTCCGCGTCAGCGAGGGGATGGGGCTGGCCGCCCTGCAGGAGACCGGGCACCACCGGCTCGACCTCTATGCCGAGAGCCTGGAACGCGAGATCGACAAATACGCCTATTTCCCGGCAACGCTGGGGCTGGAGCGCGATGTCCTCGACCTCGTCACCGGGCGGGCGCCGCTGGCCTGGGGGCTGAACCGCTATCTGGAGCGGCTGAACGAGCGGGCCGGCACGCTGTCGATCTATGTGCTCAACCGCCAGGGCCGGGTGCTGGCCGCCAGCAACTGGAACCTCCCCGACAGCTTCATCGGCGAGGATCTGTCCTACCGCCCCTATTTCGTCGAGGCCGCCGCCGGCCGTCAGGGACGTTTCTTCGGCGTCGGCACCACGCGGGGGCAGGCCGGCTATTACCTGTCCGCCCCCTTGTCGGAGGATGGCGCCATCGTCGGCGTCGCGGTGGTGAAGGTCAGCCTGGAGCAGCTGGAGCAAAGCTGGTCGACGGTGGAGGCGCCGGTCCTGGTCACCGATGAGAATGGCGTGGTCATCCTCGCCTCCGTCCCCTCCTGGAAATTCACCACCCTGCGGCCGATGGACGAGCCGACCCGCCGCCATTTCGACCAGACCCTGCAATACAACGCCCGTCCGCTGCCGCCGTTGGGCCTAACGCCGGTGAGCCGGATCGCCGAGGATGCCGAACTGGTACGCCTCCCTCGCCCGGCCGAGGGGCAATTGGAAGAGACGGTCTTCCCGGTGTCCGGCGGCTTCCTGGCCCAGACCGCACCGCTGCACGGCACCGGCTGGACGATGACCGTGCTGTCGCCGGTTGCGCAGGTGACCGGCATGGCCTGGACCCGCGCCGCCCTTGCCGCGGTCGGCAGCGCCTTTCTCGGCATCCTGCTGCTGTTGTGGGTGCAGCGCCGCCGCCATTTGCACGACCTCGAACGCAAGGTGGAGGAGCGCACCCGCACCCTGCGCGCCGCCCAGGACGAGCTTGTCCATGCCGGCAAGCTGGCGGTGATCGGCCAATTGTCCGCCGGTCTGGCGCATGAGCTGAACCAGCCACTGGCGGCGCTGCGCACCCTGTCCGGCAACAGCGTCAAGTTCCTCCAGCGCGGCAATCTGGACGCCGCGCAGGGCAATCTGGAGCGCATCGCCACTCTGGTCGACGCCATGGGCGCCCTGACCAGCCAGCTGAAATCCTTCGCCCGCAAATCCTCCGGCGCCCCCCGCCCGGTGGCGGTGCGCCGGCCGATCGACAACGCGCTGTTCCTGCTGGAGCAGCGGCTGCGTCGCTCCGGCGTCGCCGTGCAGCTCGACGTGCCGGAGGAGGTCGTGGCGCTCTGCGACCCCAATCGGCTGGAACAGGTGCTAGTCAATCTGCTCGCCAACGGCCTGGACGCGCTGGCCGGGCGCGAGCATGGCAGGCTGACGCTCACCGCCCGGACGGAGGATGGACGGATCCGCATCCAGGTGGCCGACAACGGCCCCGGCCTGTCCGCCGACGTGCTGCCCCGCCTGTTCGAGCCCTTCTTCACCACCAAGGAGGCGGCGAAGGATGGCTCACGCGAGGGCAGCGGCGGGCTCGGCTTGGGACTTGCCATCTCGGCCGGGATCGTGCGTGACTTCGGCGGCGCCCTGACAGGGGCGAATGGTGCGGATGGCGGAGCGGTCTTCACCATCGACCTTCCCGCCGCCACGCTTCCAACCGACCCGACCGCCGTTCAGGCCGGAGACCTCATATGTCCGACGCTGCCGTCCCCGCCCTGAAAGTCCTTATCGTCGAGGACGACCCGAATGTCAGCCTCGGCTGTCAGCAGGCTTTGGAGTTGGAGGACATCCCGACACAGGCGGTGGACAGCGCGGAGAAGGCCCGCCGGCTGGTGGCCGACGGTTTTCCCGGCATCGTCGTCACCGACATCCGCCTGCCGGGCATGGACGGGATTGCGCTGCTGGCCGAGTTGCTGGCAAGCGACCCTGACCTGCCGGTGGTGTTGATGACCGGGCATGGCGACGTGGCGATGGCGGTGCAGGCGATGAAGCTCGGCGCCCATGACTTCATCGAAAAGCCCTTCTCCCCCGACTATCTGGTCGAGGTGGTGCGCCGCGCCCTGGACAAGCGCCGGCTGACCCTGGAGGTGCGCGACCTGCGCGCCCGCCTGCAGAATCGCGACAGCATCGAGGCGCGGCTGGTCGGCGGATCGCCGCAGATGGAGCGGGTGCGCAGGCTGATCGGTGAGTTGGCCAACTCCGCCGCCGACGTGCTGATCCATGGCGAGACCGGCTCCGGCAAGGAGCTGGCCGCCCGCTGCCTGCACGACGCCAGCCCGCGTCGCGGCGGCAACTTCGTCGCCATCAACTGCGGCGGCCTGCCGGAAAGCCTGATCGACAGCGAGATCTTCGGCCACGAGGCCGGCGCCTTCACCGGGGCCGGCAAACGCCGCATCGGCAAGGTGGAGCACGCCAACGGCGGCACCCTGTTCCTCGACGAGATCGAGAGCATGCCGATGCCGGTGCAGATCAAATTCCTGCGCGTGCTTCAGGAACGCACGCTGGAGCGGCTCGGCTCCAACACCCCCGTCCATGTCGATTGCCGGGTGATCGCCGCGACCAAGGTGGATTTGCGCGAACTGGCAGACCGCGGGCAGTTCCGCGCCGACCTCTATTACCGCCTGAACGTCGCCAACCTGCCCTTGCCGCCGCTGCGCGACCGGCGCGAGGACATCCCGCTGCTGTTCGAACAGTTCACCCTCCAGGCCGCCGCCCGCCACGGCCGCCCGGTCCCGCCGCCGGATGCCGAGCGCATGCGCCGCCTGATGGCCTACGACTGGCTGGGCAACGTGCGCGAGCTGCACAATGTCGCCGACCGCTGCGTGCTCGGCATCGAACAGGGCTTCCCGCCCTTCGCCAGCGCCCATCCCGCCGCCGGACGCCCGCTGGCCGAGGCGGTGGAGGCCTTCGAACGCGCGCTCATCGCCGACACCCTGCGCCGCACCAACCACAGCCTCGCCCGCGCCGCGGAGGAACTGCAGATCGCCAAGACCACGCTGCACGACAAGATCAGGAAATACGGGCTGTCGTGACGTTGGCGCTCAGGAGGCGCAACGTTACATAGGAGACGTGCGAAGTTCCGGCGGTATGGATTCAATTGCCCATGCGGGCAAATTCAAAGCCAGTTTGGTCGTCCGATCCATTTCGCGCTTCAGCAGCAGGCGCCGTTGTCCGCTGGAATTGTCGAAGATCCACGTGCGGTGTGCAATGGCAACCGCATCGACCAGAGCCGCCATGCTACGCCCATAGCGACGCAGAATAGCTTCCTTCGGCACGTCATGGCCGCCCAGGAGAACGCGCGTCCGCACTCGCGCGGCGGAAATCGCAACATTGCCGATGCCGACGAAGATGAGATTGACCTTATAGCCGGCTTCCCGCGCCCGTCGCATCAAGGCCAACTCGCTCTTGCCGGTAAGCGTCGTTTCCATCGCGAAGGTTTCATACCGGCGCAGGTGTTCTTCGCGAAGCTCCAATGCGACGCGGCCGGCCCGCATGTGGGCCGCCAAGCTGTTCACATCATCCGGATCGAGATCTCGTGCAATGTCATCGGCATTCACGAACGGAAGTCGTCCGATGATAAAGCGACGGGCGATGGTCGACTTGCCGGCGCCGTTTGGACCGGCAAGCACCCAAATCTGCGGCCGGATCATTCCGCCAGCAGCGAAACCAGAATTTCGTCACCGGTCGAGAAGTCGACCAGCTCTTTCCGCCCTTGCGGATATTCCTTGATGACGCAGCCGGGCGGCGTGTCGTCCCGGGTGTAGTAGACCGGCACACCGGCACGGAGCACCCGCCGCATTTCCGTCCCGTCATCCTGCTCCAGTTGGGATTCGAACAGACGTTCCTGCTCGGGCGTCATCCTGTCCAGCATGCCGGGGGGCAAGTC
>CBFGPE010000177.1:0-12574 GCA_965650625.1 uncultured Azospirillum sp.
CGGCAGGGCAGGGAAGGCGGGCTTGCTCATGAGGGGGAGTCTGCTGCCGCGAACCGGCGGGAAAGGCAATGGTTTTCGCGGGGCGGGCGGCGCGGCGCGCGCCAAAAGGTCGCAGGGGCGGGGGAGGGGGACAGGGGCCGCGACCGATGGCCGCAAAAAATGTATGGTTTTGGGGTCGTCGGGCTTATTCGCTTATCAAAGGGATCCATGACCGAAATCCACGACGCCGCCCTGTTCCTCGCCCACGCCTGCGCGCTGGAAGAGGACGCCGCCAACCGCTTCGCCGATTTGTCGGAAGCGATGAAGACCTATGGCAACCAGGAGGTCGCGGCCTTCTTCGGCCAGATGGCGAAATTCTCGCGCATGCATCTGGCCGAGGCGCGGGAACGGTCGGGCTTCCGCAAGATCCCCGACCTTGCGCCGGAAGACTTCCAGTGGCCGGACGGCGACAGCCCGGAAGCGGCCTCAATGGAAGGCTCGCATTATCTGATGACGGTGGAATACGCGCTGGAACTGGCGCTGGAGAGCGAGAAGCGCGGGCAGGCCTTCTATGCCGAGGTGGCGAAGACCACCACCGATTCGGAAGTCCGCATGATGGCCGAGGAGTTCGCCGCCGAAGAGGCCGAGCATGTCGCCCAGCTGGAGGTGTGGGCCAAGCGCTATCCGGCGCTGCAGGGTTAAGCAGGCGTGTGAGGAAGGGGGCGTTGGCGGCCCCCTCCCCTGGTTACTTTGACCCGGTCAGTTCGCCAGGGCGGACCAGTCGATCTCGTACACCTTGTCGGCCGGCTTGTAGGTCTTGAAGGCGGCGATCACGTCGTCGACGGTGATGTCGCCCGGCACGTTCTGGATTTCATAGACGACCGAGCTGCCGCTGGTCGGGCCGACGTCGGCGTTGCGGTGAGCCTGCGAGACCAGCCCTTCGCCGGCCTTCTTGATCATGATGGAAGCCATGCATCCGTCTCCTGTTGCGACTCGCCCGACCGGAAAACCATAAACAAAAAGTGGTTTAACCGGAAGGCGGAAAGAACGGGGACGGGTGCAGTGCGGCAATTACGGCAGCGCCGCAGCTTCGGTCACCACGGCGCGGCCGGGCATGCGGTCGGGCTGGGCGCCGGCCACCGCCCCGGCAATGCCGCCGGTCAGCCAGGCGGAGAAGGCGCTGCGTCCGTCGGCGCTGGCCTGACCGCAGGCGGTGGCGGGGATGGCGTCCTCGTCATCGTAGTTCCACAGCGGCAGGTTTATGGCAGAGGGCTCGGCGGACGGCTCGGCGGCGGACGCGGTGGCGATCAGGCCGTTGGAGCGCGGGGTGGCGGGGCGGCTGTGCACCTCGATCAGGGCAACGCGGATGCCGGCGGCCCAGGCGCGGTCGATGAAGGCGCGCACCTGCCGCGCGGTGGCGGTGGAGCCGTCGACGGCGCCGGGCGACCCGCCGGTCAGCCAGGCCGACGGCGTCGGGCCGCAGCCGCGCCGGTATTGCAGCGCCACCTGATCCTGCACATAGGTCTGGCCGCGATAGAGGCGCAGCAGGCCGTTACCGTAGCGCTGCAGCTCGTCGAGCGGGCCGCGGCTGGCGGTCAGCAGGTTGCGGTCGAGCAGGATCAGCGTCGGCTTGACGGCGATCAGCCGGTCGAGCAGCGGCTCGAAATCGGCGAACTCGGCCTGCCGGTGGACGATGCGCAGGAATTCCAGGTCGGGCACGCCACGCTCGGCGGCGACCTTCGCCATGCCGCGCTCGTCCAGCGTGGCATCGCGCAGCGCGGTGTCGCCGAGCGCCACCACCATCACCGAATCGGGATTGCGCGCCACCCGGTCGGCCATCGCGTCGATGCGGTTCAGGTTGTACCAGGCGAAGGGCTGGTCGTAGAGCATCGAGCCGACCCACAGGACCGCCAGCACCGCCAGCCCGCCCAGCGCCAGCGGCGCCAGCAGCAGCCCGGTCCCCAGCCTCCACCAGCGCCGCCCGCCGCGGCGCGGTGTCGCGGCGGAGTCGGGAGCGGACTCCTCGTGGTGGGGATGGACGGATTGCGGCTCCTGCGGTTCGGGATGGGTCATCTGGGGTCTCCAAGCGGTGGAGGCGTGGGACGGGCGACGGGAATCGGCCGGGCGCCGGTGCGCATCGTCTACTCCCACAACGCGCGGGGGAGGAGATTCGACCCGTGGAAATTGGGGGTATCCCCAAGGCCCCGGAACACCCCCGTGGCAGGGTCCCGGTTTGCCGAACGCGCCGTTTCTGTGTAGGCTTCCTCCATCCAGGGAAGCCTTTGAGCAAGGTTGGGCGATGAGCACCGAGATCCGCACCTTCACCATTCCCGACGCCGCCGCCGAAGAGGCGCAGACGCAGCTGTCCGCCTTCCTGCGGACGGTCGAGGTCCAGCGCATCGAGACCGCCTATGCCGACGGCGCGTGGCGGGTGCTGGTGCTGTTCACCGATCTCCGCCGCAAGGAGGAGTCGCAGCAGATCGAAGCGGCCATCGCCGCCGCGCTGAACGGCTGGCGCGACAAGGCCGCCGCCCAGGCCGGGGTGACGCGCGAAGCCATCCTGCCCGACGATCTGGTGCAGGAGATCGCCCGCTTCGCCCCGACGACGGAGCATGAGCTGTCGATCATCCTCAACGCCCGCGGCCAAGCCAGCTCGCCCCATGGCGGGGAGATCGTGCAGGTGGTCCGCTCGACGCTGGACCTGCTGATCGACTGACCGGGCTGCGGCCTCGTCCGGAGTGGAGGGTCCTATCCTGTTCGGTCGGGTGCGGACACATCCAAAGGCTGTGATGCTGCTGCCGTAAGCGTCAGTTGGCTCCTGAGCGCTGCCGTGCCAGGATTACGCCCTTCACCAGCATCGGCGGATGGGGTGGTTTGTGGCTTCGAAAGATCATCCGAAGGCTCGCGTCGCGGTCGACGCGGCGTGGACGGCTGTTCCGGACTATCGGAAGATGGCCCTTGAACTGGCCCAATTGGGAGCGGAGGCCGCCCGGCGCGCCCGCGTGACCGGCAACGGCCATTACGACCGGCTGGCCCACACCCTGACCAGCCGGGCCGGGGAGATCCTGGACGATCTGGAGCGCAGCGGCAAGGCGTGACGGTTGGGGTGGGGTGGATGCAAAAGGAAACGGCGCCCGGGTGGGGCGCCGTTGTCGTTTGTGCAGGGTGGTTGCCGCTTTGCCCCCACCCCGACCCTCCCCCGCTGGGCGGGGGAGGGAGTCTGTCGCAGCGCGGCGGGGTTCCCTCCCCTGCGGAGCGGGGGAGGGTTAGGGTGGGGGCAAGTGCGACCCGCCTCAGACCACCTTGGCCTCGTGCATGGCGGCGATCTGGTCCTTGTTGTAGCCGAGCTGGGCCAGGACCTCGTCGGTGTGCTCGCCGAGCAGCGGGGAGCCGGTGACCTCGACCTTCATGTCGGAGAACTTGATCGGGCTGCCGACGGTCAGGTACTTGCCGCGCACCTTGTGGTCGACCTCGACGACCGTGCCGCTGGCGCGCAGCGACGGGTCGTTGGCAATCTCCTTCATCGACAGCACCGGAGCGCACGGGATGTCGTACTTGCGCAGGATGTCGACGGCCTCGAACTTGGTCTTGTCCTTCAGCCAATCCTCGATCACCGCGAAGATGTCGAAGATCTTGTCCTGGCGGGCCTCGGCGGTGTTGTAGGCCGGATCGTCGATCCACTCCTCGCGGCCGAGAGCCTTACAGATCGGCGCCCAGGCATGGCCCTGGATGGTGAAGTAGATGTAGGCGTTGGGATCGGTCTCCCAGCCCTTGCACTTCAGCACCCAGCCCGGCTGGCCGCCGCCGCCGGCGTTGCCGCCGCGCGGAACGACGTCGGTGAACTTGCCGTGCGGGTACTGCGGGTATTCCTCGAGGTAGCCGACGCGGTCGAGGCGCTGCTGGTCGCGCAGCTTGACGCGGCAGAGGTTCAGCACGCTGTCCTGCATCGACACGGCGACCTTCTGGCCCTTGCCGGTCTTGGTGCGGGCCATCAAGGCGGTCAGGATGCCGATGGCGAGGTGCATGCCGGTGTTGCTGTCGCCGAGAGCGGCGGCGGACACGGTCGGCGGGCCATCCCAGAAGCCCGTGGTCGAGGCGGCGCCGCCGGCGCACTGGGCGACGTTCTCATAGACCTTCAGGTCCTGATAGTGGTGGCCGTCGCTGAAGCCCTTGACCGAGGCGACGATCAGGCCGGGGTTCAGCTCCTTGATCTTTTCCCAGCTGAAGCCCATGCGGTCGAGCGCGCCGGGGCCGAAATTCTCCACCAGCACGTCGGATTCCTTGATCAGACGGGTCAGGACTTCCTTGCCCTCGGCCGTCTTGGTGTCCAGCGTCAGGGAGCGCTTGTTGCTGTTCAGCATCGTGAAATAGAGCGCGTCGGCGCCCGGGATGTCGCGCAGCTGGCTGCGGGTGACGTCGCCGGCGCCCGGACGTTCGACCTTGATCACGTCCGCGCCGTACCAGGCCAGAAGCTGGGTGCAGGCGGGGCCGGCCTGCACATGGGTGAAGTCGATGATCTTGATGCCTTCAAGCGGCTTGGTCATGACTGCAACACTCCCTTTTTTCGCGTAGTTTCAGATTGTCTCTTGGATTTGCTCTTCTGCCCGGCCGGCCCACGCCCGGAGATCGGGGGCGTCGGGGTCGTTGGCGGCCGGAATTCGCTCGTTGCCGCAGGGCGCCGTCAGCCGGCCGCCGCTTCGAGTTCGCTGAGGCGGCGGCGCAGTTTCCGTTCTTCGTTCCAGCGGGCGGTTTCGTCCCGCACCACGGCGACGATCCCGGTCACCCCACCGTCGGTCCCGCGCAAAAGCGCGACGGTGAAGGCGATCGACAGGCTGTGCCCGTCCTTGTGGACCGCCGGAACCCGCAGCAGGTCATGGCCGTAGCGGGTCTCGCCGGTGGCCATGGTCTTTTCGTAGCCGTCCCAATGACGCTGGCGCTGGCGTTCGGGAATGATGATGTCGAGCGACTTGCCCATCGCCTCATCGGCGGTGAAGCCGAACATCCGTTCCGCCGCCGCATTCCACAGGACGATGGCGCCGGCCGGGTCCGACACGATGACGGCATCGCCGATCACCGCCACCAACTGGTCGCAATCCACAACCGCGGGCGAACCCGCTGCTGCTGTCTGTTCCATGTCGATCTCCTTGGCGCTCGCCCCCTCTTGGATTGGGCGCCGGGGGAGCCGGTGCGGCGGTGGCCATCGGGGCTTGATGTCCCAAACCGCTGCCGCACTGACATTATCGATACGGTATACCAGATACCATCGACCATGCAAGTGGATTTGAGAGGGACCCGAACTGTGGTGGAAGCGAACAGATCGGGGCGGGGTGACCGGGGCTTTTCCTGCCATCCAGGGGGGGGGGGGGCGTCGGGATCGCTGGGAGTTTCGATTAATTGTAATCGAATGATTATCGGGCATAGTGTGGGAGGGCACCGCCGGCGCAGGGCGGTACCGACAGCCAGCAATCATTCGGAAATGATGGGGAATGGAATGGCCGCGTTCGACAGCTATTGTGTGGCGCCGTTCAAGCAGCGCCTGCCGATCCAGCGGCTGTTTCCCAGTGACCACGAGGTGAACAGCGGAATCTGCTTCGGCCTCAGCCTGGAGTGGATCGCGCGCCACCGCTCGCACAAGGGCGAGACGTCGAAGGCGCGCATCGCCTACATCGACCTGGACAACACGATCCTGCACGCCAGCATCAAGCAACGCCTCTACGGCGCCGAACTGAGCAACGACCTGGACACCTCATCCGAGCAACTCGGATCACGCAACCAGGCAATGGCGCAGGCCGGGTTCAAGATCGCCGCGACCAGGACGGAGTGGGTGAGCGTCAACAGTCCTGAAAGCCTCAAGGAGGTGATGAAGGCGATCACCACAGCCACCGCCGGCCCTCACACCTATCACGTCGTCACCATGATCTTCGAACAGCGCGGGATGGCGCACGCGACCTGCTGCTACAAGTCCGGCGGCAAGGCCTTCGGGCTGGGGTCGCACCTGTATTTCTTCGACCCGAACTTCGGCGAATACAAAGCGTCCAGCGGCAGCGTCAGCGACCTGTTCGCCGGACTGGTCGACCGATACCGCAATTTCGTGAAGCGGGACGGGTCGACCGTCGACTATAAGGTGAAAGAGTTCGTGGTGCAGAGCATCTCGTTCAATTGACCCGACAACCGACCGTAATCAACCGACCAGACTGAAAAAGGGCATCGAGGCGTATTTGCTGGACTTGATGTTGGCGACGACCTTGTCCTGCGAATGGCCGCCTGACCGCAGGGTAGCCGGTAGTTTGATCACCTTGCCGACCGCCTTGGACGATTTGCTGATCGGGTCCCATTGCAGATTGAAGTTGATGATCTGCTTTTCGATGGCGGGCAGGTCGGTCTTCTCCACCCGGACATAGGGGCCGTGGATGATGCCGCCGCGCACCATCTTGGACACCGTCGGCGCGTTGAAAGCGCAGCAGGGCGATGCCGTTTCGACCGCGATGATGGTGGCGATGGCGCCGCCCAGCGAATGGCCGCACAGGATCGGTTTGGCATCGCCCAGCAGGATCTTCGCCTGCTCCAGCAGCAGATGGGCGGCGCGCACGCAGGAGGGCAGGCTTTCGATGGCGTAGAGGCCGATGTCGGTCTTCAGGTTCTTGCCACCGACCATCTGGCCGGAGGTGCTGCTGCCGACCGCGGTGCCGCGGTAGGACACGATGTATTGGTTGGACTTGCCATGCTTGTAGACGGCGCCGAAGAAGCCGACGGTGGTGTCTTCGTGCGTGAAGATCACCTGATAGTCGGCGGGCGCCCGATCCAGTGATTCCGCCTTCTCGAAGGCGGCGGCGTCGTTGCCGCGGCCCTTCTGGAAGTTGTAGACGGTGTTCGCGGCGACGGCGAGATCGAGAACGGTAACCTGCATCGGGGCGACCTTCAGCGTTTGCGGGTGTCAAAGCCAAGCCGAAGGCCAAAGGGTTGTCAACAAACCGAAACGATTGTTATCGGGGATTGTCGGAATTTTTAAAGTTGTGTCCGCCGTTTTCCTCATCCTTTCCTGTCCGTGCGATCGATTGCCGGCGGCGGATCATGGGTGGCGATCTCCCAGGCCAGCTTGTCGAGGATGGCGCGGGCGAAGCTGGCGCGGCTGTCCGCCACCCGGACGAAGCAATCGGCGCCGCCGACGACGCTGGCGGTGAAGTAATCGGCGAGCCAGGCGACCTCGTCGAGGATGACCAGACCATTGACGGTGATGCCGGCGGCGGTGACGGTGTCGCGGGCAAATTCCGGCCGGATGCCGATGTTGCTGGTGCCGTTGCTGACCAGATCGATGATCCGGCGGGACGACAGGAAGCCGCTGGCACCGAACAGTGCCGCCGAGCGCAGCATCGCTGCGCCGATGCCGGTGCTGCCGGCGAAGTCGCGCCGTGGCGCCTGTTCGACCCGGTCGGCGAAGGCCCGGACGCTGGCCGCACTGTCGAGCAGGGTCCAGGGGATCAGCACCTGGAAGGACATCGGATCGGACCAGGACACCAGGGTCACGGCGATGCGGCGGTGCGGTCCGCTGTCGATGGCGGCGATGATGCGGGGGTCGCGAAACGCCGCGGCATGTCCGGCGAGTTGGAAATCCAGGGTGTTGTCGACGATGCTGGCCGAGGCGTCGACCGCCAGGACCAGTTCAAGGTCGACGACGATCTGCGCGCGGCCTGACGTGGCTCCGCCCGCAGCATACAGGACGAGGATGGCGGCAAGCGCCGGCACCCACCGCCTGCACAGCCGCCTCATCCGCTCGCGAACCGCCATGGCGAGACCCTCTCCGTTGGAGGAGCCGTCCGGGCCGGCAGGGTCCGGCCTTCATCATGTGTGAACGAACGAAGGATAGCGCGATTTCCGGCAGGACCGACGGAAAAACAGGGCAGGACAGAAAAAAGGGCCATGGGAGGATTGCCCCTCCCATGGCCCTTTTTTAGCGCTTCTGGTTCGTTATCAGACGTCCAGCAGCAGGCGGCGCGGATCCTCGATCAGCTCCTTGATGCGGACGAGGAAGGTGACCGCTTCCTTGCCGTCGATGATGCGGTGGTCGTAGGACAGCGCCAGATACATCATCGGGCGGACCTCGATCTTGCCGCCGATGACGACCGCGCGGTCCATCGTCTTGTGCATGCCGAGGATGGCGGACTGCGGCGGGTTGATGATCGGGGTCGACATCAGCGAGCCGTAGACGCCACCGTTGGAGATGGTGAAGGTGCCGCCGGTCAGCTCGTCCATCGACAGCTTGCCGTCGCGGCCCTTCTTGCCCAGCGCGGCGATGGTGCCCTCGACGCCGGCGAAGTCCAGCTTGTCGGCGTCGCGGACGACCGGAACCACCAGACCCTGCGGCGTGCCGACGGCGACGCCGATGTCATAGTAGTTCTTGTAGACGATGTCGGTGCCGTCGATCTCGGCGTTGACGGCCGGGATCTCCTTCAGGGCCTGGACGGCGGCCTTGACGAAGAAGGACATGAAGCCGAGCCGCACCTTGTGGCGCTTCTCGAAATAGTCCTTGTACTCGGCGCGCAGAGCGATTGCCGCCGACATGTCCACCTCGTTGAAGGTGGTCAGCATGGCGGCGCTGTTCTGGGCCTCCTTCAGACGCTCGGCGATGCGCTGGCGCAGGCGGGTCAT
Organism: uncultured Azospirillum sp.; assembly: GCA_965650625.1. GTDB lineage: Bacteria > Pseudomonadota > Alphaproteobacteria > Azospirillales > Azospirillaceae > Azospirillum. The sequence goes on from CBFGPE010000177.1 coordinate 8,626, forward strand.
GCGGACGCGCTCTTCCTGCGCGGCGCGCGGACGGTCGCCCTGGGTGCCGGCGGCCCACACCGGCTTCGGCGCCGGGGCCGGAGCGGCCGGCTTGGCGGCCTGGGCGGGGGCGGCGAGCACGTCGCCCTTGGTCACGCGGCCGTCCTTGCCCGAACCGGTGATGGACGAGGCATCGATGCCCTTCTCGTCCGCCAGCTTGCGGGCGGCCGGGCCGGAAGCGGCCAGGTTGCCCGGAGCGGAGGCGGCCGGAGCCGGCGCGGCGGCCGGAGCCGGAGCGGCAGGGGCGGCGGCGGGAGCGGCGGCAGCCGGGGCGGCTCCGGCGCTGGCGCCCTCGTTGATGACGCCCAGCAGGGCGCCGACCTCGACGTTCGCACCTTCCGGAGCGACGATTTCCGCCAGCACGCCGGCGGCCGACGCATTCACCTCAAGCGTGACCTTGTCGGTCTCCAGCTCGACCAGCGCCTCGTCCATGGCGACGGCCTCGCCGGCCTTCTTCAGCCAGCGGGCGACCGTCGCCTCGGAGACGGACTCACCCAGCGTGGGGACCTTGATGTCGGTAGCCATTCTTTATCCTCGTTCGTCTTCTTGTTCGCTTGGGTGATGGTCAGCGGACCGTCAGGGCCTGATCCAGAAGCTTTGCCTGCTCCTGGTTGTGACGCTTCAGCAGGCCGGTCGCCGGCGAGGCGGTGGCCGGACGGCCGACGTAGGACGGGCGGCCGGCCTTGTGGCCGACGTCCTTCAGCACGGCTTCCAGACGGCGGTCGGCGAAATGCCAGGCGCCCTGGTTCTCCGGCTCTTCCTGGCACCAGACCAGCTCGGCGTTCGGATACTTGGCGAACTCGGCCGCCAGAGCGTCCTTCGGGAACGGGTAGAGCTGTTCCAGGCGCAGGATGACCACGTCCTTGATGCCGCGGCTCATGCGCTCCTGCAGCAGGTCGTAATAGACCTTGCCGGAGCAGACGACGATCCGGCGGATTTTGTCGTTGGCGGCCAGATCGTTGGCGGTCTCGCCCAGCACGCGGTGGAAGCTGGTGCCCGGACCCATCTCCGACAGGTCGGAGATGCACAGCTTGTGGCGCAGCAGCGACTTCGGCGTGAACAGGACCAGCGGCTTGCGGAAGCTGCGGCGGATCTGGCGGCGGAAGACGTGGAACAGGTTGGCCGGCGTCGTCACGTTGCAGATCTGCCAGTTGTCCTCGGCGCACATCTGCAGGAAGCGTTCCGGACGGGCGGACGAGTGCTCCGGACCCTGGCCCTCGTAGCCGTGCGGCAGCAGCATCACCAGGCCGGACATGCGCAGCCACTTGGACTCGCCCGACGAGATGAACTGGTCGATGATGGTCTGCGCGGTGTTGGCGAAATCGCCGAACTGCGCTTCCCACAGCACCAGATTGTGCGGCTCGGCCAGCGAATAGCCGTATTCGTAGCCGACGACGGCGGCTTCCGACAGCGGGCTGTCATGGACCTCGAAGGTCGCCTGATCCGGGCTGACGTGGCAGAGCGGGACGTACTTCTCTTCGGTGTTCTGGTCGTACATCACCGCATGGCGGTGCGAGAAGGTGCCGCGGCCGGAATCCTGGCCCGACAGGCGGACGCCGGTGCCCTCGGCCACCAGCGTGGCGTAGGCCAGCGCCTCGGCGGTCGCCCAGTCGATGCCTTCGCCCGACTCGAGCGTCTTCTTCTTGGCATCCAGCTGGCGCGCGATCTTGGAGTTGATCGCGAAGTTCTTCGGGTACTCGCAGAGCTTGAAGCCGATCTGCTTCAGCGTGTCGATGTCCACGCCGGTCTCGCCGCGGTGGGCGGTGTCGGCGCCCTGCGCCTGCAGGCCGGCCCACTTGCCTTCCAGCCAGTCGGCCTTGTTCGGCTTGTAGGTGCTGGACGCCTCGAACTCACCCTCGAGCTTCTTCATGAAGTCCTGGGTGATCTGGTCGCCCTCGGCCTGGGTGATCACGTTCTCCTCGACCAGTTGGCGGGCGTACAGCTCGCGCGTGGTCGCGTGGGCACGGATCTTCTTGTACATCAGCGGCTGGGTGAAGCCCGGCTCGTCGCCCTCGTTGTGGCCGTGGCGGCGGTAGCAGACCATGTCGATCACGACGTCCCGCTTGAACTTCTGGCGGAACTCGATGGCGATGCGGCTGACATGGACGACGGCTTCGGGATCGTCGCCGTTCACGTGGAAGATCGGCGCCTGCACCATCTTGGCCATGTCGGAGCAGTACACGCCCGACCGCGAATAGGTCGGGTTGGTGGTGAAGCCGATCTGGTTGTTGATGATGAAGTGCATGGTGCCGCCGGTGCGGTAGCCGCGCAGCTCCGACAGGCCCAGCGTCTCGGCCACGATGCCCTGGCCGGCGAAGGCGGCGTCGCCGTGGATCAGCACGCCCATCACCTGCTCGCGCTCCAGGTCACGGCGCTGCTGCTGCTTGGCGCGCACCTTGCCCAGCACGACCGGGTTGACCCATTCCAGGTGGGACGGGTTGGCGGTCAGCGACAGGTGGACGATGTTGCCGTTGAAGTCACGATCCGACGAGGTGCCGAGATGGTACTTCACGTCGCCCGAACCCTGGACGTCCTCCGGGCTCGACGGGTTGCCCTGGAACTCCGAGAAGACGGCGGAGAAGGGCTTGCCCATGAAGTTGGTCAGCACGTTCAGACGGCCGCGGTGGGCCATGCCGACGACGACTTCCCGGAGGCCGAGCTGGCCGCCGCGCTTCAGGATCTGCTCCAGCGCGGGGATCATCGACTCGCCGCCCTCAAGGCCGAAGCGCTTGGTGCCGGTGTATTTCAGCTGCAGGAACTTCTCGAAGCCCTCGGCCGCGGTCAGGCGCTCCAGGATGGCGCGCTTGCCGTTCACCGTGAAGTCGGTGTGGTTGCGGCCGCCCTCGATGCGCTCCTGAATCCAGGCCTTCTCTTCCGGATCCTGGATGTGCATGAACTCGACGCCGATCGTCCCGCAGTAGGTCTTGTGCAGGATTTCCAGGATCTGGCGCAGGGTCGCCGTTTCCAGGCCGAGCGAGTAGTTCAGGAAGATCGGACGGTCGAGGTCGTCCGGGCCGAAGCCGTAGGTCGCCGGATCCAGTTCCGGGTGCGGCTCGCGCTTTTCCAGGCCCAGCGGGTCGAAATGCGCGTTCATGTGGCCGCGGACGCGGAAGACGCGGATCAGCATCAGGGCGCGGATGCTGTCCAGCGTGGCGGCGCGCAGCTGCTGCGGGCTGATGCCGCCATAGACCTGCTGGGCGTGGGCCAGCATGGCGCCGTTGCCCGGACCGTTCATCGCGGCGGCGGCGCCATTGGCGGCACCGTTGCCAGCTCCATTTGGGCTGCCGACGATGAAGCTTTCGGCGACCTGATCGCGCTTGGCCTTGGGGTCTTCCAGATCGGACACGGTCCAGGACGCGCCGCGCAGCTCGTCCAGGACGGCGCGCGAATCCTCGTCCAGATCCTGGAAGAAGCTGTTCCAGCTGGGGTCGACGGCGGCCGGGTTGGACAGGTAGCTGGCGTAGAGTTCGGCGACGTAACCGGCGTTCGAGCCGAAGAGGAACGAGGTCTGTTCCAGATTTGCCGACATGGTTTCACCTCGGGCCGTAAGCCCGATTCCCTGTGGGAGATGATCGCGAGTGATGAAGAGGGCGGGGGATCGTTGGATACCCATATGCGAGAACCGGCGAAAACAGCCGGTGGGGTGCGGGCTGGGATGCGAAGAGCACCGCCGACGCTTGCATATGGGTTCCCAGGACCATCCGTCCAAGAGGAGACCCCGAAGGGGCGGCGGGCGGGGCACCACAGCGTCCCGCCCGTCAACCTCTTCCGGGTACGTCTCTTTTCAAAGGCGGGAGGCCGTGGGCGTCACCCGTGAGGCGACGCCCGCAGGCCATCAGCCCTTGAACACCTTCAGCATGGTGGAGCCCAGGCTGGCGGGGCTGTCGGCGACGGCGATGCCGACCGACTT
>CBFGPE010000178.1:0-12526 GCA_965650625.1 uncultured Azospirillum sp.
CAGGGCGGTTACAAGATCACCGGCACCAAGATCTTCATCTCGGCCGGCGAGCATGACCTGACCGAGAACATCCTGCATCTGGTGCTGGCCCGCCTGCCGGACGCCCCGGCCGGGACCCGTGGCATCAGCCTGTTCCTGGTGCCGAAGTTCATGCCGAACGCCGACGGCACGCCGGGCGCCCGCAACGGCGTCGCCTGCGGCTCCATCGAGCACAAGATGGGCATCAAGGCGTCGTCGACCTGCGTCATGAACTTCGAGGACGCCACCGGCTGGCTGGTGGGCGAGCCGCACAAGGGCATGCGCGCCATGTTCGTGATGATGAACGCGGCCCGTCTGGCCGTGGGCATCCAGGGGCTGGGGCTGTCCGAGGTGTCCTACCAGAACGCCGTCAACTACGCCCGCGAGCGGCTCCAGGGCCGGTCGTTGTCGGGGGTGAAGGCGCCGGACAAGCCGGCCGATCCGATCATCGTCCACCCGGACGTGCGCAAGAACCTGCTGACCGCCCGCGCCTTCACCGAGGGTGCGCGCGCCCTGGGCGCCCTGACGGCTTACAAGCTCGATGTGGCGGAAAAGCACGCCGACGCCCGCACCCGCCGCGACGCCGACGAGTTCGTCCAACTGATGACGCCTATCGTCAAGGCGCTGTTCACCGACATCGGTTTCGAGTCGGCCAACATCGCCGTGCAGGTCCATGGCGGCCATGGCTTCATTTGGGAGACCGGCGTCGAGCAGTATGTCCGCGACGCCCGCATCTGCCAGATCTATGAGGGCACCAACGGCATCCAGGCGCTCGACCTCGTCGGCCGCAAGCTGCCGCAGGACATGGGCCGGCTGCTGCGCCACTTCTTCCACCCCGTCGGCCGTGACATCGAGGCGGCGATGGAGAAGGACGAGTTGGGCGAGTTCGTGATGCCGCTGGCCAAGGCCTTCGCCAAGCTGCAGCAGGCCACCGCCCTGATCGCCCAGAAGGGCCTGAAGGATCCGGAGGAGGCCGGTGCCGCCGCCAGTGATTACCTGCGCCTGTTCGGTCTGGTGGCGCTGGGTTGGAGCTGGCTGACCATGGTGGAGAAGGCGCAGGCCAAGCTCGCGGCCGGGGAGGGCAACGCCGCCTTCTATGAGGCCAAGATCAAGACTGCCCGTTTCTATATGACCAAGTTGCTGCCGCAGACGAACAGCCTGTTCATCACCATCGCTGCCGGCGCCAAGCCGCTGATGGAACTGGAAGAGGCCGCGTTCTAATAAGTCTTCCGATCCGCGCCCGATCGTCCTCCTGGGCGCGCGACTTCAAAGCCGGTCCGGTGCCCCAAACTGGCACTGGACCGGCGTTTTTTTTAGATATTTCAAGCTCCAGAGACGCATTCGCATATTGACCTAAAATTGTCATAGCGCTTTAGAAATATCACTCTTGGGAAGTGCTGCCTCCGTCCGCTAGGCCATCGGAGCGGTGACAAAAGTTAATTTCCGGTTGTCGGTCCTCGTCCCTGCGTGTTACATCTCAATAGAGATTACGTTCGGCCGGTGCCTGCTATATCCTTTGGATTTTAGGGAATATGCGGGTGGCGACAGCCCCCTCCTTTTCTCAAGCCCTTGGGGCGTCTTTCGGAGGGGCAGGCATGGTTCGGGAGTTTGAGCGATGAAGATCCTGATCGGTGATGATCACGTCCTGTTCCGGGAAGGTCTTCGCCGTCTGCTTGAGCAGCTTCGCGATAATGCTACCTTTGCAGAGGCCAGCAATTTCGACGAGCTTCTGGATATGGCGGCGTCGAAGGATGAGGTCTATGACCTTGTCCTGACGGACCTGCGCATGCCCGGCTGGCCCGGCTTCTCAGGCATCGGCATGCTGCGCGAGCGGCAGCCGAACGCCAAGGTCGTGGTCGTGTCGGCGTCGGAGGTGCAGGCCGACGTGCGGGAGGCGCTGGAAAACGGCGCCGCCGGCTACATCCCGAAATCGTCCAGCGTGAAGATCATGCTGAGCGCGCTCGACCTGATCTTCTCCGGCGGCGTCTATGTGCCGGCGACGGTCCTGCGCGAGGGGACCGAACCCGACCACCGCGGTGCCGGTGGCGTGATCCCCCCCACCGATCCGCAGCTGGAACAGCTTCTGACCCAGCGTCAGCGCGAGGTGCTGGACCGCCTGCGCGAAGGCAAGTCGAACAAGCAGATCGCTCATGAACTGGGTCTGTCTGAAGGGACGGTGAAGATCCACATGACGGCGATCTTCAAGTCGCTCGGCGTGCGCAACCGCACCCAGGCGGCGATGGCCTTCCCGCAGTCGCATTCGGCCTGATACCGCTCTTCAGAGCAAAAGAAAACGACCCGCCGGAGCGCTCCGGCGGGTCGTTTCGCGTTTCAGGCGGCGTGGATCGCCTCGCCCCATGCCCTCATCCCATGCCGGCGACATAGCCCCGCAGCGATTCGACTTCCAGCTCGGCGTCGTCGATGCGGGCTTTCACCACGTCGCCGATGCTGATCACGCCGACGACTCGGCCGGACTCGACGATCGGCACGTGGCGGATGCGCCGCTGGGTCATCACCGCCATCATATCGGCGACGGTGTCGGTGGGGGTGGCGGTAATCAACTCCCGCGTCATCAGGTCCGCCGCCGGGCGGTCCAGCGCCGCGGCACCGTCGCGGGCGACGGCACGCACGATGTCACGTTCCGACAGGATGCCGACCGGCAGCCCGTCGTCATCCGTCACCAGCACGGCGCCGATCCGGTGTTCGGTCAGCAGGCGGGTGACGGAGGCAACGCTGTCGTCCGGCGCGGCGGAAACGATCCGGTTGCCCTTGCGCTTCAATACGGCTGCAACATGCATGGCGGTACGGCCTCCCTTCCGTTGATCCCCGTAGGGGAATCATGGGGATAACCGTACAATCCGCAAGACGGATGGTAAAAAGAAAAAGGCGGCCTCCCCCGGATGGGGAAGGCCGCCCTTCGGATGTCCGGAACTGATCCCGGAAACCGGTCTTAGAAGCGGTAGCCGACGCCGACGCCGACCAGCCACGGGTCCAGCGTGACCTTCGAGGTGACCGGCAGGACGGCGGTGCCCAGGCGGGCATTGGCGGTCACGTCGGTCTTCAGGAAGACCTTCTTGACGTCGAAGTTCAGCGACCAGTTGCCGGTCAGGGCGACGTCGACACCGGCCTGCAGAGCCCAGCCGAAGCGGTTCTTGTAGTTGGTGTCGGTGATGCGCAGGCCGGCGGAGTTCGGGCTCTCGGCCGCGTCCTCGTTGTAGAACAGGGTGTAGTTGACGCCGGCGCCGACGTACGGGCTGATCCGCTCCTTCGGCATGAAGTGGTACTGCACGGTCAGGGTCGGTGGCAGCAGCGACACCTTGCCGATTTCGGTGACGCCACCGGCGGCGGCGATCAGGTTGCCCTTCACGCGGTGACGGCTGGTGCCGGCGATCAGCTCGGCGGCGATGTTGTCGGTGAAGAAGTAGGTGAAGTCGACTTCGGGAATGTAGTCGTTGCCGACCTTGGCCGACCCGACGTCACCCAGCGTCGTGTTGTTGATGGTGCCCTTCTCCTGCGGCAGCACGGCCAGGCCGCGCGCACGGACGACGATGTCGCCGGCCGACTTGCCCTTGAAGTCCTGAGCGAGCGACGGGGAAGCAATGGCGACGAGGGCCGAGGTCGCCAGCAGGGCGGCGGCGGCGCGCGACAGGATGGTCATGGGGTCTGCTCCAGGCAATGCGTTGTTGCTGTTCTGTGGCATCAGCCGATGGAGCTATTACCAGACACCGAGTACGGGTACTAGGGGGGCTACAACCCTTCCTCTCCCTCTGCAGCAGCTATGCAACAGTGACGAGTTGTCGCATGGACAAGGAAATCAAGGACTTGGTTTGATTGTCTGCTGCGGAATCAGCGCCATGCAGTTCTGGACGATGGCATAGCATTGACCAAGTCGCGTGGACCCGCCGATGGCGCCGCCATACACGACGCGCTCGACCACACCGTTTTTCAAACTGAAAGTTGCTTCACAGTCGAAGCTGTTGACTTCATAACCATATGACGGCCAGCCATAGCCGTAACCATAGCGGGGCCATCCCCAGCCGCCATAATAGCCGAGCGGCGGCGTGCTGGGGTAGGAGACGATGCGGGAGCTGCGGTAGGTGAAGAACTCCCGGTGGTCGACGGTCGCCTGTCGTTCCGGCACCCCGGCGCAGGACAGCAGCGTCGCCTTGGGCATGCCGATCAGCGCGGTCTGCGCCACCAGTGCCTCGTCCGCCGCAGGGTTGGCGCAGCCGCCGAGCGCCCCGGCGGCGGCCAGTGCCGCAACACCGAGCGCCTTCCGCGCCACCCGCCCTTGTATTGCCAGACGCCCATCAAATTTCAGACGCACAGACATCGCACGCCTCCTCTGCCCGACAGCTTGAGCCCGTCTATCGTTTCCTTGCCGGCGACAGGTCCGACTCGGTCACGCCCAGCACCCGCACATCCTCCGGCAGGCCGCAGCCGGTGGCGAGCCCCGCCGCCACCCGGCCCATGGCCGGCGCGGTCTGGATGCCGTAACCGCCCTGTCCGGCCAGCCAGAAGAACCCCTCCGCATCCGGCGCGAAACCCACCACCGGCACCTTGTCGGCGACGAAGCTGCGCAGGCCGGCCCAGCGGTGGGCCAATCTCCGAACGGTGAAGCGCGACGCTTGTTCCAGCCGGTCCACCGTGACGGCGACGTCGATGTCCTCCGGCTGCACGTCGCAGGGCTCGACCGGCGTCTGGTCGGCGGGGGAGGCCAGCAGCCGGCCGGCATCGGGCTTGACGTAGAAGGTCTCGGCCACGTCCGACACCATCGGCCAGCCGTCCAGCCCGGTCTTGTCGGCCGGATCCTCGAACACCGGATCGAAGGTGATGGCGGTGCGCCGCTTCGGGACCAGCCCGACGGTGGAGACACCGGCCAGCTTCGCCAGCTCGTCCGCCCAGGCCCCGGCGGCGTTGACCACCACCGGCGCGACAAAGCTGCCGGCGCTGGTCTCCGCCACCCACAGCCCGCCCTGTCGGGAGAGCGTCCGCACCTCGGCATCGGTCACCACCCGGCCGCCGCGCGCCTTCAGCCCGCGCAAGTAACCCTGGTGCAGGGCATGCACGTCGATGTCGCGGGCGTCCGGTTCCCAGACGCCGCCGGCGACATAGTCCGGACGCAGGAAGGGGGCGCGTGCCAGCACCTGTTCACGGTCGTACCGCTCCACCGACGGGGTGAGCCGCCGGCCCTGTTCGTACTCGGCATCCAGCCGGTCGATCTCGTCCTCGCGCCCGACGATCATCACGCCGCGCGGAGTCAGCATCGCGTGTTCGGCGAAGCCGGCGGGCGGATTGGTGTAGAAGTCCCAGCTTGCCACCGTCATGGCGCGGATCGGCGCCGGGCCATAGGTCTGGGTGTAGAGCGCCGCCGACCGTCCGGTCGAGTGATAGCCGGGCTGCGACTCGCGCTCCAGCACCAGCACCCGGCCCTGTGCGGCCAGCTCATAGGCGGCGGATGCACCGGCGATGCCGGCCCCGACCACCAGGAAATCGACGCGCTCCACTCGTCCCGCTCCTCGAATTCTTATTGGCCGCCTAAGGCGTGGCGGTGCTTTGGTTCGGCATGTGATCCGGCAGAGCCACCATTTCAAGGATCAGCTTCTGCCGCAGGGCGGCGACGAAGCTGTCCTTGTCCATGGCGCTTTTCACGAAGCTGCCCGGCCCGCCGATCACGCTTTCGTCGAAATACTCCTCCAGCCAGGGGAATTCGTCGAGGATGGCGAGGCCGTTGACGATGATTCCGCGCTTCGTCACCCTGTCGCGGGCGTCGGCCGGATCGATCCCGCTGTTGGAAAAGCCGTTGGAAACCAGATCGATCACCTGCCGCGGCGCCTTGCCTCCATGGTCGAACAGCTTCGCCGCCTCGATGATGGCACTGCCGATCGCCGTCGAGTCGCCCTGGAAGCCGCGGGGCAAGGCGTCGATCCTCTCGGCGAAGCGGCCGGCATCCTCCGGCTTGTCCAGCGCCGTCCAGGGGATCAGCACCTGCAGGCTGTTCGGCCCCGAATAGGCCGCCAATGTCACCCGCGTCCCTGCCGAAGCCAGCGCGTCGGCCACCGCCGCGTCGCGGAAGGCGGCGGCATGGCCCTGCAACTGGAACTCCAGATCGCCGGTGGTGATGGATGCGGAGCCGTCGAGCGCCAGCACCAGCGCCACCCCGGCCTTATTCTTTGGAGCCTTCTCGGGCGGGGCAGCCACCACCTCGCCGCACAGTGCCAGCAGGACGAACAGGGCAGCGATCACGGCACGCAGCATTCTTATGGGCACTCCATCCTGCGCAAGCCCTCCTCACGCATTGGAAAGGGCGTGGCGCACGACCTTCACCATCACCGACGGCAGGGCATGATCGCCCAGCCGGTCGACCGGCACCCAGGTGCCATCGGCCTGCCGCCAGTCGGATCCGGCCTGCGCCGCGACCACCTCAAGCTCCAGGTGAAAGTGGGTGAATGTATGGCGGACCAGACCGGGCAGCCGGCGCCAGCGGGCGGGCAGGGGCTGCTGCGCCGCCACCGCCGCCTCGCCGGGCAGCGCCGGTCCCCAGGATGTCGAGGGTACCTCCGCCATGCCGCCCAGCAGCCCTTCCTCCGCCCGGCGGCGCAGCAGCACGGCGCCGTCGGGGTTCAGCAGCCAATAGGCGACGCCGCGCCGGGTCGGCTTCTCCGCTTTGGCGGTCTTGCGCGGCAGGCTTTCGGCGATGCCGGCGGCGCGCGCCTCGCAGTACTCCGCCCACGGGCACAGCATGCATTTCGGCTTGCGCGGGGTGCAGATGGTGGCGCCGAGGTCCATCATCGCCTGGGCATAGTCGCCGGGACGGAACTCCGGAGTCAGGGTGGCGGCCAGCCGGCGTAAGCTCGGCTTGGCATTGGGCAGCGGCTCTTCCACCGCGAAGATGCGGGCGATCACCCGCTCGACATTGCCGTCCACCACCGTGGCCTTGCGGCCGAAGGCGATCGAGGTGATGGCGGCGGCGGTGTAGGCGCCGATGCCCGGCAGTTCCAGCAGAGCCGCCTCGTTGTCCGGGAAGCGACCGCCATGCTGGTCCGCCACCACGCGGGCGCATTTGTGCAGATTGCGCGCCCGCGCGTAGTAGCCGAGCCCGGCCCAGGCCACCAGCAGATCGTCCAACGGCGATTCCGCCAGATCGCGCACGGTCGGCCAGCGCTCGGTGAAGTTGCGGAAATAGGGCGCTGCGGCGGGGACGGTCGTCTGCTGCAGCATGATCTCCGACAGCCAGACCCGGTAGGGGTCGGCGGTCTCGTCCGGCTTGGCGCGCCAGGGCAGGTCGCGGCGGTGGCGGTCGTACCAGGACAGCAGCCGCTGGGCGGCCTCGGTGGAATCTGGAATCATGATGGGAAGAAATAGAGGGTTGGAAGCGTCTGGGGAAGGGAGCCGATCCGGTCTCCGGTCGGAAGCTGGGCATCCGCCCACGCTTGCGCTAGGGTGCCGGCATCCCACATGACCCGGAACCGGTGCCTCAGCCGGTGCCGCACAGGAGTGATCGCAGAGCATGAGCGGACCGCGTCGCATCGGCCAATCCGTTCCGGAGGTCGCCGGCAAGGTGCTGGGCAAGCGCGGGCTTGCCTTCGGCGCGCTGATCACCGACTGGCCGTCGATCGTCGGCCACCAGCTGTCGCTGCGCACCGCCCCCGACAAGCTCAGCTTCCCGCGCGGCAAGCGCGAGGAGGCGACGCTGCACATCCGCGCCATGGGCGCCATCGCGCTGGAGCTGCAGCATCTGGAACCGCAGATCATCGAGCGCATCAACAGCTTCTTCGGTTATCGCGCGGTGGCGAAGATCAAGCTGATCCACGCGGCGCTGCCGTCCACTCCGTCGCCGGTGGTGCGCCCGCGCGCCCTGACGATGGACGAGGAGATCGGCATCACCACCACCACCGCGACCATCGAGGACGAGGAATTGCGCGCCACCCTGGAACGCTTCGGCCGCTCGCTGATGGCACGGCCGAAACGGGCGGCGCGCTAGCCGGCCTGCTGGACGCGCCGGGGCCTCATTGTCTATACGTCAACATCTGGTAGGAACGAGGGCAAAGTGAACCGCAAAATTTTGGGACGCAGGGACTTCGGACTGGCCGGCCTTCTGGCCATCGGCTTCACCGCCGCCGTCGGCACCGCCGTGACGGCCCCGTCGGCCGCCCAGGCCGCCGCCACCCTGCCGCCGGTGTCGGAGCTGATGGCCGACCGCGTCATGGGCGACGCCAAGGCGCCGGTGACGATCCTCGACTATTCGTCGATGACCTGCCCGCACTGCGCCCATTTCCACACCGACATCCTGCCGAAGATCAAGGAAGCCTACATCGACACCGGCAAGGTGAAGCTGATCTTCCGCGACTTCCCCTTCGATCAGGCGGCGCTGACCGCCAGCATGCTGGCCCACTGTGCGCCTGCCGAGCGCTACTATCCGCTGACCGACGTGCTGTTCAAGAGCCAAGCGACCTGGAGCCGCGCCGCCGACCCGACCAAAGCGCTGGCCCAGTACGGCAAGCTGGCCGGCATGAGCCAGGAGACCATCGACGCCTGCTTCGCCAACAAGGAACTGGCCGACGCCATCCTGAACAGCCGCCTGACCGGCCAGAACCAGTACAAGGTCGAAGCCACCCCGACCTTCATCCTGAATGACGGCAAGGCCCGCATCGAAGGCGCCCAGTCGTTCGAGGAGTTCTCGAAGGCGATCGACAAGCTGCTGAAATGACCCTGTGGGAAGAGTGTGATGGAATTTTATCTTAGCGATATTCCTTTCGATCCATCACGCTCTTCCCCAATTTGTGATGAAGATATTTCAAGAATTAGAGAGGCAAATAAAATAAGAATTTCAGCTCTATCTGTTGAAAATTCTTTTGACGCTCTTGTCGAGAGTTATTTCGAATTTGAAAGAGATAGCGTTGATGTGGCGCATAGACTGCTCGTTAGTTTTTATGGTGGAGATGTAGTTATTCATGGGTATCAGTTGCTTCTTAATCGTCGTTTAATGAATATAATGACTGCAGCAAAATCTTACCAAGAACATCTGAACGAAAACTTAAAGAAAATTCTGAATGAGAACGGCAAATATGGGGTATTTTACAATCGTATCTGGAAAGATATTGACCGCTCAAGCCCTCAATTTAGAGCAATGAATTGCTTAAGAAACTATATCCAGCATCATGAATTGCCAATTCACGGCTATTCCCATTCTGCTGCTTGGGATTTGAAAAATGGAAGAAAAGATACTATGAAAGTAAACCTGAGGCTTAAGGTAAACGTCGAAAGTCTGTTGGAGGATGCAAAATTTCGGAGAGATGCTGATCCAGAGGTGATTGATAGTTTGCGTTTGCAATCTTTGCCAATGTTGATTTCAATATATATTGAAAGGCTATGGGATATGCATTCTATTTACAGGAATAAAATAGACGGAATTATCGCCCATTCAGACGGGGTTATAAATCACTTCCTTGAATCTTTTCGACAGTCTTTTGCTGCAGGTAGAGTTGAAGGTTTGGCGGTGTATGCGATAAATAGTGATGGGGGTATTTTCCGAATTGAGAACTTATTTCGGAGAGTTGAATTAATTAGAAATCATCTCTATGGAAAGAATTCATCGTTGGGAAGTGTTTCGAGGGCTTATGTAGTGACGAAGATGTTCGATGAACAAGAAAGTGCGTTGACATAGAGTGTGAGCGAAACTAAACGGAAGAATATCCTGAGTATATAGAGGTAAAAATCTCGGTGCAGTTCACGCGTCTCCGCCTGTCGGGTTTCAAGTCTTTCGTCGATGCCACGGATCTGGTTATCGAACCCGGCATGACCGGCATCGTCGGTCCCAACGGCTGCGGCAAGTCCAATCTGGTGGAGGCGCTGCGCTGGGTTATGGGCGAGACGTCGGCCAAGCGCATGCGCGGCGACGACATGGACGACGTCATCTTCGGCGGCACCTCCAGCCGGCCGGCCCGCAATCTGGGCGAGGTGACGCTGGCGGTCGACAACCGGTCGCGCACCGCCCCGGCCGGCTTCAACGATCATGACGAGCTGGAGATCACCCGGCGGATCGAGCGCGGATCAGGCTCCGACTACCGCATCAACGGCAAGCTGGTGCGGGCGCGCGACGTCCAGCTGCTGTTCGCCGACAACGCCTCGGGCGCCGGTTCCCCCGCACTGGTCAGCCAGGGCAAAGTGGCGCAGATCATCTCCGCCAAGCCGCAGGACCGTCGCGCCCTGCTGGAGGAGGCCGCCGGCATCACCGGTCTGCACTCCCGCCGGCATGAGGCCGAGTTGCGGCTGAAGGCGGCGGAAACCAACCTGATCCGCCTCGACGACGTGATCGGGGCGATGGACACCCAGCTGCAAAGCCTGAAGAAGCAGGCGCGGCAGGCCGCCCGCTACCGCAACCTGTCGGACCAGATCCGCAAGGCCGAGGCCGTGCTGTGGCACCTGCGCTGGCTCGCCGCGCAGGAGGAACGCGCCCGCGCCCACGCCGCCTTCGCCACCGCCGAGGCCGAGGTGCGCGACCGCATGCTGGCCGTCAACCAGCTGACCGCCCGCCGCACCGAGGCCGCCGGCGGCCTGCCCGACAAGCGCCAGGACGAGGCGCGCGCGGCCGCCGCCCTGCAACGGCTGGTGATCGCCCGCGAGCAGCTCGACGCCGAGGAAAAGCGTGTCGCCGACCAGCAGCGCGCGCTGGAGGCCCGGCGGCGCCAGATCGCCGGCGACCTCGGCCGCGAGGAGGCGCTGGCCGCCGACGCCGGCGAGGCGCTGGCCCGGCTGGTGGCCGAACGCGACCGGCTGATCGCGGCGCAGGCCGACGAGGAAATGCTTGAGGAGGCCGCCGCCGACGCTCTGGCCGAGGCGCGCGAGCAGGTCGATGCCCTCGACCGCGAACTGACCCGACTGACCGAAGCGGTCGCCACCGACGAGGCCCGCCGCGCCACCACCCAGCGTCAGGCCGCCGAACTGGAAACCCGCGCCGCCGGCCTCGTCAAGCGACTGACCGAGCAACAGGCCCAGCGCGCCGCCCTGGAGGCGGAAATCGCCGCCCGTGCCGACCTGTCGGAAGCCGAATTGGCGGTCGAACTGGCCGAACAGCGGCTGGAGCAGGCCCGCGACGCCGCCGAGGCCGCCGAACTGGCGAAGGCGGAGGCCGAGCCGGCGCAGTCCCGCGCCCGCGAGGCGCTGTCCGCCGTCGACAGTGCCCGCGCCAAGCTGCGCGCCGAGGAACGGGCGCTGGCTGAATTGCTGGAGGCCGGGGCGGGTGGACAGTTCCCGCCGTTGGTTGATGCGGTGACGGTGTCGCCCGGCTATGAGGGTGCGCTCGCCGCGGCGCTCGGCGATGCGCTGACCGCTCCGCTCGACATGGCGGCGCCGGTGCATTGGCGGATGCTGCCCACCTATGACGCCGTGGCGCCGCTGCCGGCTGGGGCCGAGCCGCTGTCGAACCATGTGCAGGGGCCGCCGGCCGCCGCCCGCGCGCTCGCCCACATCGGCGTGGTCGCCGATGCCGGGGCGGAGGTGGCGCTGGCGGCGACGCTGGCGCCGGGGCAGGTGCTGGTCAGCCGCGATGGTGGGGCTTGGCGCTGGGACGGGCTGACCGTGCAAGCCGGCGCCCCGACCGCTGCCGCCATCCGTTTGAAGCAGCGCAACCGTCTGGCCGAACTGCGCGGCGAACTGGAGCTTGCCGAGGAACAGGTCGAGCTGGCGCACGAGGCGCTCGACGCCGCCAAGCTGGCGGTGGAGGCGGCGGCCCAGGCCGACCGCCGCGCCCGCGACGCCGTGCGCGAGGGCTTCGCCGCTCTGAACGCCGCCCGCGACCGCCACGCCAAGCTGGCGCGTGAGGCCGATGCCGCATCCTCCCGCCTCGCCACCCTGGCGGAGGCGGTGGAGCGGCTTGGCGCCGACGAGCGCGAGGCCGCCGCCCGCCGGGACGAGGCGCTGGAACTGCTGGACTCTCTGCCCGACCCGCGCGAAGGGCGGGAGCGGGTGAACGACCAGCGCGCCGCATTGGCCGAACGCCGCGCCGTTCTAGCCGAGCGGCAGAACGCCTTGGACCGCCTGACCCGCGAGGCGCAGGCGCGGCGCCAGCGTCTGACCGCCATCCAGTCCGAAACCGCCTCCTGGGACACCCGTTCCGCCGGGGCCGGCGGACGTGTGGCGGAACTGCGCCAGCGCTCGCAAGAGGCGGAGGGAGAGATTGCCGCACTGTCCGGCCGCCCGGCTGCGATCGCGGCGGAACGCCAGGAGCTTCTCGACCGTATCGCCATGGCCGAGCGCGACCGCAAGCGTGCCGCCGACGCGCTGGCGGAGGCCGAATCCCGGCTCGCCGGGACCGAACAGGCCCTGCACGACGCCGAAGCGGCGCTGGCCGATGGCCGCGAAGCCCGCGCCCGTGCGGAGGCCGCCGTATCGGCTGCCCAGCAGCAGGAACGCACCCTGACGGAACGAATCGCCGAACGGCTGGACTGCCGCCCGGAGGATACCCGCGCCGCCGCCGACCTCGACCCCGCCGAACCGATGCCCGATG
>CBFGPE010000179.1:0-12368 GCA_965650625.1 uncultured Azospirillum sp.
ACGGGCGGCAACGCTCGAAGCTAAGCCTTACTAATCGCTCGATCGGCTTGATCTCACCCCCACTAACCGCGCCATGCGCAGCAGCAAGCCTGCTCAAAACAGTAGCTTGACAGCACGCATCGCCGTTCGATACATCCTCCCTCACTTGCACTGAACAAGCTTAGCGCTTCGGAAGCAGCGTCGGTCTTGAGCCTTGGTGACCTGGTGGTCATGGCGAGGTGTCAAACACCCGATCCCATCCCGAACTCGGCCGTGAAAAGCCTCCGCGCCAATGGTACTGCGTCTTAAGACGTGGGAGAGTAGGTCGCCGCCAGGTCACTCAGGCTCAAGAGACGCAAATCCAAAGCATAAGCTTGCATCGTCACCACATCGAAACGCCCCGGCTCCCACGAGCCGGGGCGTTTCGGCGTTTGATGCACAGAGCCGCAATTTGAAAGCAAGCAGCGGAGTGTGCCGGCCGGGCTGGTGGTTCAGATTGCTCCCTCATCGCACCACGGAACCTGTAAGGTTCGAGCGGGGAGAAGGACAGATGACAGTCGCACTCGACACCGTCACCTCTGATGCGACCGGCTTGGAGGCCGAGCGCTGGGCGGCGTTGCGCCGCCGCGATCCTGCCGCCGACGGGCGCTTCGTCTATGCGGTCCGCAGCACCGGCGTTTATTGCCGGCCGAGTTGCGCCGCGCGGCCGGCCCGTCCTGAGAATGTCGTGTTCTATGCCGGCAATGCCGAGGCGGAGCAGGCGGGGTTCCGGCCCTGCAAACGCTGCCGGCCGGATGGGCCGAGCCAGAACGACCGCCGGGCCGAGGCCGTGGCCCGCGCCTGCCGCCTGATCGAGGAGGCTGAGGAGGCGCCGCCCTTGGAGGAGCTTGCGACGGCGGCGGGGATGAGCCCGCATCACTTCCACCGCATCTTCAAGCAGGTGACCGGCGTCACGCCGCGCGCCTATGTCCAGGCCAACCGCGCCGCCCGCGTCGCCGGCGCCTTGCAGCAGGCCGGCAGCGTGACCGAAGCAATCTATGAGGCCGGCTATGGTTCCTCCGGACGGTTCTACGAGACCGCTGGGGCGCGGCTGGGGATGACGCCGACCAGCTACCGCAAGGGCGGGGTGGGGGAGACGATCCGCTTCGCGGTCGGGGTCTGCTCGCTCGGCTCGATCCTGGTGGCGGCTACGGAACGCGGGGTGTGCGCGATCCTGCTGGGCGACGATCCCGACATGCTGCTTCGCGATCTGCAGGACCGCTTCCCCAAAGCCGAGTTGATCGGTGGTGATGCGGCCTTCGAAGCGACGGTGGCGCAGGTGGTGGGATTCGTCGAGGCGCCGGCGACGGGGCTCGACCTGCCGTTGGACATCGGCGGCACTGCTTTTCAGCAACGGGTGTGGCAGGCGTTGCGCGCCATCCCGGCCGGCCGGACAGCCAGCTATGCCGAGATCGCCGGCGCCATCGGCGAGCCGGCGGCGGTGCGGGCGGTGGCGCGGGCTTGCGGCGCCAATCCGATTGCCGTGGCGATCCCTTGCCATCGCGTCGTGCGGTCCGATGGCGGTCTGTCCGGCTATCGCTGGGGCGTGGAGCGCAAGCGGGACCTGCTGGACCGCGAGCGCAAGGAGGCGGCGCGGTGAAGATGTTGGAGACGCTGGACTGGACGCGAATCGAAGCGGAGCTGGAGACGGTCGGCCATGCGGTCGCGGGGCCGCTGCTGGACGGCGAAACCTGCAAGGCGTTGGCGGGGCTCTATGAGCAGGAATCCCCCTTCCGCAGCCGGGTGGTGATGGAGCGGCACGGCTTCGGCAAAGGGGAATACAAATACTTCACTCACCCGCTGCCCGAGCCGGTCACCGCCTTGCGCGCGCTGCTCTACCGCCGGCTGGCGCCGGTTGCCAACCGCTGGGCGGCGGCGATGGGGCTCGACACCCGCTATCCGGCGGAACACGTGGAGTTCCTGGAGCGCTGCCACGCGGCAGGGCAGACGCGCCCGACACCGCTGCTGCTGAAATACGGTCCCGGCGACTATAACTGCCTGCATCAGGACCTGTATGGCGAAACGGTGTTCCCGTTGCAGGTCGCCATCCTGCTGTCGGCGCCGGGATCGGACTTCACCGGCGGCGAGTTCGTCCTGACCGAGCAGCGTCCGCGCATGCAGTCGCGGGCCACCGTCGTGCCGCTGGGGTTGGGGGAGGCGGTGATCTTCGCGGTGGACCAGCGCCCGGTGCAGGGCACGCGCGGCACCTACCGCGTCCGCCACCGCCACGGCGTCAGCCCGGTGCGTTCGGGCGCGCGCCACACGCTGGGCATCATCTTCCACGACGCGGCGTGAGGCCTCATCCCGCCGCCGACGGTGCCCGTGATCCCATGCCGCGCGCGGGGGAATAGCCGCGCACAGCCAGGGCCGCGAACAGGACGGTGGCGCCGGTAACAACCGCCAGCGCCAGCCCGTCGACCCGGCCGTAGAGCGCGAAGCGGATCAGCTCCACCCCATGGGTGAAGGGATTGAGGCTGCACAGCCACCACAGCAGCGGGCCGGCCTCCTCCATGCGGTAGAGCGGATAGAGGGCGGAGGACAGGAAGAAGAGGGGGAAGACGACGAAGTTCATCACCCCGGCGAAATTCTCCAGCTGGCGGATGGTGGAGGCCAGCACCATGCCGAGTGCCCCCAGCATCAGCCCGTTCAGCAGCAGAGCCGGCAGCACCGTCAGCGGTGCCCAGACCGGCAGGTCGATGCCATAGAGCCTGACGATCAGCAGGAAGGCCGCCACCTGGAGGATCGACACCACCACGCCGCCCAGCAGACGGGCCAGCAGAAGGAAGGAGCGCGGCAGCGGGCTGGTCAGCAGGATGCGCATGCTGCCCATCTCGCGGTCATAGACCATCGACAGCGAGCCCTGCATGCCGTTGAACAGCTGGATCATGCCGATCAACCCCGGCACGATGTAAACCTCGTAGGGGATGTAGGTCTCGTAGGGCGGGATGATGGCGATGCCGAGTGCGGCGCGGAACCCTGCCGCGAAGACGAACAGCCACACCAGCGGCCGGACCAGCGCGCCGAGGAAGCGCTCGCGCTGATGCACGAAGCGCAGCACCTCGCGCGCGACGATGCCCTGGAAGGCGATCCACCATCCCCCGAACTGCCGGCCGGTCATGCTGCGGCCTCCACCTCGGCAGTGGGCCGGGCGGCGGTCAGCCGGTCGAAACTTTCCGTCACGGTGGCGCAGCCGGTCTCTTCATTCACCGCGGCGACCGGCCCGTTGGCGCGAACCCGGCCACGGTGCAGGACCACCACATGGTCGGTGGCTGGGTCGATCTCGTCGATCAGATGGGTGGCCCACAGCACGGCGATGCCGTCCTCCGCGCACAGGGCGTGGACGTGACGGATCAGGGTGCGGCGGGCGGGGATGTCCAGCCCGACGGTCGGCTCGTCCAGCAGCAGCAGGGTCGGGCGGTGCAAAAGGGCGCGGGCGATTTCCACCCGCCGCCGATGGCCGCCGTTCAGCGCGCGGACCTTTTCCGCCCGCCGTTCGAACAGGGACAGGCGGGTGAGTTCCGCTTCGATCCGCCGGTCGGCCTCGCGCCGGCCGATGCCGTGCAGGGCGGCGAAATAGCGGAGGTTCTGCACCACCGTCAGGTCGAGGTCGAGGGTCGGCTGCTGAAACACCACGCCCAGATGAGCGAGTGCGTCGCCCGGTGCCTGCGCGATGTCGTGGCCGTGGATGCGCACCCGACCGGCGGTCGGCCGCAGCAGGCCGGTGGCCAGTGCGAACAGCGTGCTCTTCCCCGCGCCGTTGGGGCCGAGCAGGCAGGTGAAGGCGCCGGGCATCACGCGGAAGCCGACATCCTCCAGCGCGAGGCGATTTCCGCCATAGCTGTGGCGCAGCCCATCGACCTCCAGTGCCGGCACCGTCATTCCACCGTTCCTCTCTGCCTCAGCCCTTCCAACTCAACCCTTGACCGCCACGCCCCAGGGATAGCGGCCGACCTTGACCGTCTTCGTCACCTTCAAGGCGTCGACGTTGATGATCGAAACGTCGCTGCTGACCCCGTTGGTGGTGTAGAGCGTCTTCTGGTCTGGCGTCAGCGCCAGTTGCCAGACGCGGCGGCCGACGAGCAGGTAATCCTTCACCTCGAAGGTCTTGGCGTCCACCACCGCGACATGGTTGGCCGGACCGAGCGCGACGAAGGCATAACGGCCGTCGTCGGTCAGCTTGACGCCCACCGGCTGGATGCGATCCTTGGCGATGCCCTTGATGTGGAAATCGACGACCTTCGTGACCTTGCGGCTGGCGGTGTCGATGACGCTGACGGTGCCGCCGATCTCCGACGAGACCCACAGCTGCGAACCGTCCTTGGTGAACTGGGCGTAGCGCGGGCGGGGGCCGACCAGCGTGTTGTCGACCACCTGCCGCTTTTCCATGTCGATCCAGTGGACCATGCTGGTCGTCTCGGACGTGTTGACGCCCCAGCGGCCGTCGGGGCTGACGTCCATCCCCTCCGGTTCCACCCCGACATCGACCTGGAAGGCGACCTTGCGCGTCGGCACGTCGACCACGGTGACGATGTTGCTGTCCTCGTTGGCGATGATCAGGCTCTTGCCGTCGGGGCTGAGGGCGAACTGTTCGGGATCCTCGCCGGAGGGCAGGTTGTGGACGATCTTCTTGCTGGCGAGATCGAGGACCTGCACCGCATGGTCGTCGCTGGCGCAGATGAACAGCTGGGTGCCGTCCTTCGACAGGGTGATGCCGCGCGGGCGCTTGCCGACCTTGATCGTGTCGGTGACCGCCATGGTCTTGCCGTCGATCACCGACAGGGTGTTGTCCTTCTCGTTCGACACATAGATGGTCTGGGCCGCGGCGGCCGACGCCAGGAGGGCGGTGGCCAGGGCGGCTAAGGAGATGCCGGTGAAGCGGGCGGCGGTCATGGCGTGGTCTTTCCTCGCGTCTTGCAGAGCGTTTCCGGTAGGTCGTAGCCCAGGCTGTCCAGTTCGGTGCGCGGGTGCAGAAATCCCTCCTGCGGCGACACCGACACCACCGACCGGTCGGCGGCCAGCAGCACCGGCTGGCGCAGCTGCCCATCCCAGGGCCGCAGGCTGAGCGGTGCGCCGCGGAAGGCCGACATGGTGAAGTCGGGCGACTGGATGAAGGCAATCAGGCGGTCGGGATCGGCGGAGCGGGTGCGGGCGGCGGCCTCGCCCACCACGCGGACGGCGGTCCAGTCATTGTGGTCGCGCGCGGTCATCGGCCGCTTGGCCGCCGCCTTGAAGCGGGATTGCAGCTGTGCCGCGCCCCATTGCTCGTGGGTGCGGTGCCAGACGGTGGGGACCAGCCCCTGGGTGCCGGCGACCGGGCGCGGATCGGCGGTGCGGTAGGACAGGTAATCGCCGAACTCCCCGACCTCGTCGGCGACGATCAGCACGTTGTAGGCCTTGGTCTGGGTGAAAACCGGGATTTCGGATTCGGCGGTGCGGTTGACGTCGCTTTCGGCCGTCCATTCCTTTTCCGCCACGATCTGGGCGCCGAAGCGCTTGGCGGTGCGGCGGATCGCGTCGGCGTACAGCTTGTCCTCCGGCCGGCGGCCGGTGACCAGGAACCAGCGCGGCCAGCGCTTCTTTACCAGATATTGGCCGAGCGCGTCGGCCAGCATCGCCCGGCTGGGGGCCACATGGATGAGGTTCGGAGCACAGGCGCTGCCGCGCAGGGCGTCGTCGGGCGCATTGGCGTTCAGCAGCAGCAGGTTGCGGGCCTCCGGCAGCTTAGACAGGGCTTCCACCGTCGTGCCGGGGGCGTCGACGATGACGAAGCGGTCGCCGCGGCCGGCCAGCTCGCGCAGGGCTGCGGCGGCATCGCCGTCCGGCGGCACCTCCACGCTGTCGAGCAGGAAGGTCTGCTTGAGGAACTTGCCGGTCGTGTTGTTGTCGGCGATGGCGAGCGTCGCGCCGGCCAGCCCGTCGTCGGCCGCCGGCTCGTCGGGGTTGGAGACAGAGGGCGGCGGTTCTGGCGTCTGCGACAGCAGGCCGATGCGGATCTCGGCGATGGATTGGGCGCCGACGGTCTGGGCACCGGCACCGGGCGTCCCGGCCAGCAGAACGGCAGCGAGGGCGGCCAGCGATGCGCTGCGGAGAAGGCCGGAGAGGCGGGGCTTGGTCATCATATCCGTCGGAACGCCAACTGTTTGGTGTGCAGCCTATCGAGCGAACCCGGACGGCGGAATGCGACTATGGAAGGATGGACAGGCAACGGTGGGGGCGGGACCACGTCTTGTACGAAAGTCCAATTATTGGCGTGACGGAGCGATGGCTATCCTGGCTGCCCGTTCCATGATGAAACCACCACTGCCGGGACTTGCCATGGCGTATGTGACCCGCCGCCGATTCCTGTCCGGACTGGCCGCAAGCTGCGCGTCTGTCGGAATCGCGTCCGCACTCGGCGTTCCGCGGAGTGCCGCCGCCCGGCCGCTGGACGAGGTGATCGAGCGCGGTCGGCTGCGCGTGGCGGTCTATCGCGACTTTCCGCCCTTCTCGTTCCAGCGCGACGGCAAGCTGGTGGGGATCGATGTCGATCTCGCCCGGGCGATCGCCGAGAAGCTGGGCGTCAAGGCCGACATCTACGAGCAGATTCCCGGCGAGACTGTGTCGGACGATCTGCGGGTGGCGGTCTGGCGCGGCAGCCTGTTCGGCGGCGAGCTGGCCGACATCATGATGCACATCCCCTATGATAAGCAATTCGGGTTGATGAACCCGGAGGCGGTGCTGTTCGGTCCCTATCATCACGAGGTGTTCGCGCTCGCCCGCGATCCGCAGCGGGTGCGCTCCGCCGTGCTGGCGACCCTGCCGGACGAGCCGATCGCGGTGGAGATCGACAGCGTTCCCGACTTCTTCCTTCTGGGCCTGCAGGGCGGCCGGCTGCGCAGCCGCGTCATCCATTGCCCGACACCCGAGGCCGCCATCGAGAAACTGACCTCCGGCGAGGCGGCGGCGGTGCTGGCGCCACTGAGCCAGGTGCAGGCGGCGTTGGGCGCGCGGGCCGAGCAGTTCCCGATCACCACCGTGAATCTACCGGGCATGATGACCTCCAACTGGAACATCGGCATGGCGACCAAGGAAAACTCCCGCGACCTCGCCTACAGCATCGGCGACGCGGTGACGGCGCTGACCGAGGACGGGACCATGGGCCGGATCTTCGCCGCCTACGGCGCGACCCACACGCCGCCGCCGCTGGTGGAGTGAACGGAGCTGAAGGAACTCGGCCGGTCGGGAGGAGATGGATGGGACACCCCCTTTACCAAGCAGGATTGGCCGGTGCGATGATCGTCGTCGCGGGCACTGCGTTCGCCGCAAGCTCTCCCTCCGACCCGCTGAACTCGGTGATGTGGGAGGCGCTGCGCGACCAGTATTTTGCCGGCGCGCCGGTGGTGTTCGACAACGCCGTCAGGGTCAACGCCCCGGCGGCGGCGGAGGACACGCGCGCGGTGCCGGTTTCTGTCGACGCCACGGCGCTGGGGCAGGTGGTGGAGATGGTGGCGATCGCCGACCTCAACCCGTTCCCGCTGGTTCTGCGCTACCATCCCGGCACAGCCGCGCCCTACATCGCCACCCGCATCAAGATCCAGCAGGCCACCGCCGTGCGTGGCGCCGCGCGGACCGCCGACGGGGTGTGGCATGTCTCCGGCGTGATGGTGGATGCGGCGGGTGGCGGCTGCAGCGCGCCGCCGGCGTCCTATGCTCAGAAGGATTGGGCCGACCATGTCGGCGAGGTGCAGGCCAGGCTGTGGCCGGCGGACACCGATGGGGTGGCGCGGCTGCGGTTGCGCATTCGCCATCCCAACGACACCGGCCTGGTCGACGGCATTCCCGCCTATTTCGTCGAAACCCTGCAGGTCGAAGCGCAGATCCCCGGCGGTTCGGCGGAACTGGCGAAGATCGACAGTCTGGAGCCGGTGTCGGAGAATCCCGTCTATTCGCTGGACGTGCGTCCACCGCCCGACGCCACGGCGCTGCTGCTGCGCGGCCGGGACAACCAGGGCGGCGAAATCCGCGCGACCATTCCGATGCCGCCGCCGGGCGCCCGACCCGCGATGAGACCGGCGATGTCGCTGAAACCGGCCGACCAGCCCTGGAGTGTCGGGCAATGAGCATGCCGCTTTTGCGACGGCTGGCGCTGACCACCGCCTTTGCCGCTGCCCTGATGGTTGGTGCGGCGACGGGATCGGCGCGGGCCGCGGGGCCGCTGACCTATGATCTGAAGCCGACGCGAATCGCTCCCGACACCTATGTCTTCGAGGGATCGACCAAGCATTTCACCCGCGCCAACGGTGGCAACATCCTGAATTCCGGCTTCATCGTCACGGCCGACGGGGTGATCGTCATCCAGACCGGCCCGTCCCGCCGCTATGGCGAGGAGATGCGCGCGGCCATCCGCAAGGTCACCGAAAAGCCGATCCGCAAGGTCTTCATCAGCAACCTGCACCCCGACTATTGGCTGGGATCCCAGGCCTTCGCCGATGTGCCCATCGCGGCCCTGCCCGGAACCATCGCCGG
Source organism: uncultured Azospirillum sp. (assembly GCA_965650625.1). Classification (GTDB taxonomy): domain Bacteria; phylum Pseudomonadota; class Alphaproteobacteria; order Azospirillales; family Azospirillaceae; genus Azospirillum. Next base: position 8,524 of record CBFGPE010000179.1, read on the forward strand.
TATCCAGGAGGAGGGGAGCGGCATCGCCGACAACATGTACCGGCTGGTCGGCGACTGGATGCGCGGCACCGAGGTGACGGTGCCGACGGAGCCGGTCTATGGCTCGACCGTGAGGTTCGGCGACCACCGGCTGCGGCTGATCCCGCTGAGCGGCCACACCGCCGCCGACCTGATGATCCTCGACGAGACGACGGGCGTGCTGTTCGCCGGCGGCGTGGTCTTCTGCGACCGCACCCCGACGACTCCGCATGCCACCGTCGCCGACTGGCTGAAAGAACTGGATGCGGTCGACGGCCTGGACATCCGGCTGCTGGTGCCCAACCACGGGCACATCCGGTCGGACAAGGCCTGCGTCGCCCAGACGCGCGACTGGCTGACTTGGCTGGACGGTACGCTGCGCCATGCGGTGGACTCCGGCCTCGACATGGCGGAAGCGTTGGAACTGCCGATCCCTGAGCGATTCGAAGTGCTGGACGTGCTGCGCGAAGAGTATCGCCGCTCCGTCGCCCATCTCTGGCCGAAGATCGAACAGGCTGCTCTGCCGCGGGTCAATTGAAGCGCGGGGGGTGAAGCGCAGCGGGCTGACGTTTACGCCTGCTACTATCCGACAATTTACCCAACCGATCATCCGTCTACACTGCCGATATCGTAAAGCGACGCGGTCCCTTCGGCCGCCAAAAGCTTAAAAGGCCGCCCCCGATCCCGCTTCTCACCGCCGGACCCGCCCGTCCGGCGGCAACGGACGGATCATGCCCCGGGCGGTGCCGTCATCATCAGTTTTGGGAGGCAACCGCATATGAAGCGCCTGGTTACAAGTCTCGCCCTGGCAGCCTCGCTTACCGCGTTCAGCGCCACCGGCGTCCTGGCCGCCGACGCCGCCGGCCCGTCCAGCGACGATCTGCTGAAGAGCGCCACCAACACCGAAGCGGTCCTGACCTATGGCATGGGACCCCAGGCCCAGCGCTTCAGCCCGCTGACCGATCTCAACGCCGACACCGTGAAGAAGCTGGTCCCGGTCTGGTCCTTCTCCTTCGGCGGCGAGAAGCAGCGCGGGCAGGAAGCCCAGCCCATCATCTATGACGGCACCATCTACGTCACCGGTTCCTACTCCCGCCTCTATGCGGTCGATGCCCGCACCGGCCACAAGAAGTGGGAATACAATCACCGCCTGCCCGACGGCATCATGCCCTGCTGCGACGTCGTCAACCGCGGCGCGGCGATCTACAAGGACAAGATCTATTTCGCCACGCTGGACGCCCGTCTCGTCGCGCTGAACCGCGAGACCGGCAAGGTGGTGTGGAACAAGAAGCTGGCGGAATATAAGGACGGCTACTCCAACACCGCCGCCCCGCTGATCGTCGACGGCAAGATCATCACCGGCAATTCCGGCGGCGAGTTCGGCGTGATCGGCATGGTCGAGGCCCGCGATGCCGAAACGGGCGAGCTGGTCTGGCAGCGCCCGACCATCGAAGGCAACATGGGCACGCTGAACGGCAAGGAGTCGACCGTCACCGGCAAGACCAATGCCAGCTGGCCGGGCGACATGTACAAGACCGGCGGCGGCGCCACCTGGCTGGGCGGCACCTACGATCCGGAGACCAAGACGCTGTTCTTCGGCACCGGCAACCCGGCGCCCTGGAACTCGCACCTGCGTCCCGGCGACAACCTCTACACCTCGTCCACGCTGGCCATCAATCCGGACAACGGCGAGATCAAGTGGCACTACCAGACCACGCCGCATGACGGCTGGGACTTCGACGGCGTCAACGAGTTCGTGTCTTTCGACCTGAAGAAGGACGGCAAGGTCATCAAGGCCGGCGGCAAGGCCGACCGCAACGGCTTCTTCTACGTCATCGACCGCACCAACGGTAAGCTGATCAACGCCTCGCCCTTCGTCACCAAGATCACCTGGGCCAAGGGCATCGACGTCGAGACCGGCCGTCCGATCTACAACGACGACAACCGGCCCGGTGCGCCGGCCACCGGCGATGCGCATGACGCCAAGGGCAAATCGGTCTTCGCGGCTCCCGCCTTCCTGGGTGCCAAGAACTGGATGCCGATGGCCTACAACCCGCAGACCGAGCTGTTCTATGTCCCGGCCAACGAGTGGGGTATGGACATCTGGAACGAGCCGATCACCTACAAGAAGGGTGCCGCCTATCTCGGTGCCGGCTTCACCATCAAGCCGCTGTATGACGATTACATCGGCGCACTGCGCGCCGTCGATCCGAAGACCGGCAAGATCGTCTGGGAATACAAGAACCCGGCCCCGCTGTGGGGCGGCGTCCTGACCACGGCCGGCAATCTGGTCTTCACCGGCACGCCGGAAGGCTATCTGAAGGCCTTCGACGCCAAGTCCGGCAAGGAAGTCTGGAAGTTCCAGACCGGCTCCGGCGTGGTCGGCAGCCCGGTCACCTGGAAGATGGACGGCGAGCAGTATGTCGCCGTGGTCTCCGGTTGGGGCGGTGCGGTGCCGCTGTGGGGCGGCGATGTCGCCAAGCTGGTGAAGGACATCAACCAGGGCGGTTCGCTCTGGGTCTTCAAGCTGCCGAAGGCCTGACATCAGGCGCGGCCAAGCGGGACGGGGGCGGGCCGGAGCGATCCGGTCCGCCCATTCCCGTGTCTGTCCTTAATTGGACGTTTTGTCATCTTTCCAGAGATGTCCTACCATAGTCCAATTATTCGCGGGTCCCACTGCTGATAACGTCTGCTCATGCGAAGCAAAGGCCGCAGGGCGGCTAGAAACAGAGGGAACGTCTTTCTCATGAATGCACGGATTATTCGACTTGCCGCCGCCGTTGGTCTGATCGGCGCCGTTGCTCTTCCCGGTCTGGTCTATGCCCATGGCGATGTCGTTCCCCAGCCGGTCGACACCACGGGTCTGGAGAAGCTGGGCGAGACCTGGCGGGACAGCAATCCCTACCGCGGCAACGAGCGCGCCATCGAGATCGGCGCGTCGGCCTTCAACCAGAACTGCGCGCGCTGCCATGGGCTGGGCGCCGTGTCCGGCGGCATCGCTCCCGACCTGCGCTATCTGGAAAAGGGCGACGCCGGCGACGAGTGGTTCAAGGAGCGCGTCACCAACGGCTCGATCCGCAACGGCGTGACCTACATGCCGAAGTTCGGCGAGGCGCTGGGCCAGGAGGCTCTGTGGTCGATCCGTTCCTGGCTGGAAACCGTGCACGAGGAATGACCCCTTCCGGATCATTGGCTCTTCCCTTCCACGCTTCACATCCAAGGTGGTCATCCATGATTCGCAGAACCGCTTCCCTGGTCGCCGTCGCGGCCGCCCTGCTGGCCGCTCCCGCCTTCGCGGCCGATCACGCCACGCCGGAACAGGCGAAGTCGCTGGTTGCCGACGCCGTCGCCTACCTGAAGGCCAAGGGGCCGGATGAGGCGACCAAGGCCTTCCAGGACCCCAAGGGCAGCTTCCGCCGCGGCGAGCTGTATGTCTTCGTCTTCGACACCGATGGGCGTTACGTGGCCTCCGGCGCCAACCCGAAGCTGGCCGGAACCGACGCCGCCAATCTGAAGGATGCCGAAGGCAAGCCCATCGTCCAGGCGATGATCTCGGAAACCAAGGAAAAGCCGAACGCCGTCATCGACTATGTCTGGCTGAACCGCCAGACCAACAAGGTCGAGCACAAGCATTCCTACATCACCCGCGACGGACGTTACATCGTCGGGGCGGGGACCTATGACCAGTGATCGCCCGTCAGTAACTGCCTGACGCGCCGTCCCCGGTCGATGCCCTGACACCTGTTCTTCTGAAACTTGGCCGCCCGGCTTTCCCACGAAGCACTGTTTCGTGGGAAAGCCGGGCGGAACTGTTTTGGGAAACTGGT
>CBFGPE010000180.1:0-12081 GCA_965650625.1 uncultured Azospirillum sp.
TTGCCGCGGATGTCGATCTGCACCGTGGCGCCCGGCTTCACCCCGGCCTGGGCCAGCAGGGCCTGGGCTCCCTTCGGATCGAAGGGCAGCGGCTTCAGCGCCGGGTCGTAGCCGAAGGACAGCTCGCCCTGGAAGCTGGCGATTTCCGACGCCTGGCCGGCCAGGATCGACTTGACGATGGCGGCGCGGTCCACCGCCATGATCAGCGCCTTGCGCACCCGCGGATCGGCGGTGATGCCGGACTTGGTGTTGAAGCGCAGCGCGTCCACCGTCGGCCCCGGAATGCTGAGCACCGTCAGCTTCGGGTCGGCCTGGATCACCGGGACCATGCCGATGGGAATGGTCGGCGGCAGGACGACGTCGACGCGGCCGGCCTGAAGCTCGGCGACCGCCGTGGCCGGCTCGGTGATGAAGCGGTATTCGACCTCCGACAGCTTCGGCGCGCCGCCCCAGTAGTTGGGGTTGGCCTCCAACTTGATCCCGGTCTTGGGGGCATAGGAGACGAACTTGAACGGACCGGTGCCGACCGGGTTGACGTTGAAGAAGGCGTCGCCCTTCTCCTGGATGTATTTCGGCGGGACGATCATTGCGCCATAGCCGGCCAACTTGGTCAGCAGGACCGGATCGGGCGCCTTCAGCTTGAAATCGACGGTGGTGTCGTCGATCACGTCGACGCTGTCGATGGCGACGTAGTTGGAGCGCTGCGGCCCCTTCGCCCCTTCGTCGCCCAGCAGCCGGTCGAAGGTGAACTTCACGGCGGCGGCGTTGAACGGCTCGCCGTTGTGGAAGGTCACGCCGCTGCGCAGCTTGAAGCGGATGCGCTTGCCGCCGTCCATCTCGGTCCAGGATTCGGCCAGACCGGGCACCAGCTTGCGGTCCGGGCCGCGGTAGGTCAGCCCGTCGAAGATGTTGGTGCCGACCGAGGCCCAGTTGACCAGGAAGGTGTCGATCGGGTCCCAGCTTCCGGGATCCTGCGGCGACGAGATCGTCAGCTTCCCGGCGGCATCCGCGGGCGTCGCCATGAAGGCCGTTCCCGCCAGCAGCGCCGCCATGAACGCGGTTTTGATCCCCTTCACACCCAATGCCATGACGCCTGTTCCTTGATCGATGGTTGTTGTTGGTTGATTTGATGCCGGGTCATGCGCTCCGGCGGACGAAATGGCCCGGCCGCACCTCGTCCAGCGGCAGGACCGCCGGGTCGTCGCCGACGGCGCGGACCGGGCTCGGGATTTCCCCGTCCAGCAGCGCCCGGCGGCTCCGCCGCGACGGGTCGGCGACCGGGACCGCGGACAGCAGGCGGCGGGTGTAGTCGTGCGCCGGGCTTTCGAAGATCTGCCGCCGGCTTCCCATTTCCATGATCTGGCCAAGGAAGAGGACGGCCACCCGGTGGCTCATCTTCTCCACCACCGCCATGTCGTGGCTGATGAACAGGTAGGCGAGGCCGCGTTCGGCCTGGAGATCCATGAACAGGTTGATGACCTGCGCCTGGATCGACACGTCGAGCGCCGACAGCGCCTCGTCGGCGATGATCAGTTTCGGGTCGGAGGCGAGCGCGCGGGCGATGCAGACGCGCTGGCGCTGGCCACCGGAGAATTCATGCGGGTAGCGGCCGGCGTGGGCGGGGGCAAGCCCGACCCGCTCCAGCAGGCCGTCCACCCTTTTGCGGATCTCGCGCTCGCCGTCGAGCAGGCCGTGGGTGCGGATCGGCTCCGCGATCGAGAAGCCGACCGTCTTGCGCGGATCCAGCGACGCGAAGGGATCCTGGAAGATGTACTGGACGTCGCGCCGCAGCCGGTTGCGGTCCGCCGCCCCCATTTCCGACAGGGGGCGTCCGTGGAAGGAGATGCGGCCGGAGGTGGCGTCCTGCAACTGCTGGATGGTGCGCCCGATCGTCGATTTGCCGGAGCCGGATTCGCCGACCAGCGCCAGCGTTTCGCCCGGATGGATGTCGAAGGAGACCTGCGTCACCGCATGGACCTGATGCGTCGCGCGGCCGAGCCAGTTGGTCCTGGACTTGAACCGGACGGACAGGTCGCGAACCGACAGAAGGGGGGCCGCGCCATAGTCGGCCGTGTCCTGCACCCTGGCTTCGCCCACGGTGGTGACGTGGTCGCCGTCGAGGACGGTCAAGGGCAGGCGTCGGGGATGGTCCTCTCCCGCCATGCTGCCCAGCCGCGGCACGGCGGCCAGCAGGGCGCGGGTGTAGGGCTGGCGCGGGCTGGCAAAGAGATCGGCGGCGCGGCCCTCCTCGACCTTGCGGCCCTTCCACATGACGACGACATCGTCCGCCATCTCGGCCACCACGCCCATGTCGTGGGTGATGAACATCATCGCCATGCCGAGTTCGGCCTGCAGGTCGCGCATGATGGTCAGGATCTGCGCCTGGATCGTCACGTCGAGCGCGGTCGTCGGCTCGTCCGCGATCAGCAGCCTGGGCCGGCAAGCCAGCGCCATGGCGATCATCACCCGCTGGCGCATGCCGCCCGAGAGCTGGTGCGGGTAGCGCTTCAGGATCTGGGCGGCATCCGGCAGGCGGACCATGTCGAGCAGGCGCCGGGCCTCTTCAACCGCCGCGGCCTTGCCCATGCCTTCGTGCAGGATCAGCGTTTCGCCGATCTGGTCACCGATGGTGAAGACGGGGTTCAGCGAGGTCATCGGCTCCTGGAAGATCATGGCGATCTCCTTGCCGCGGATCGCCCGCATCTCCTTCTGCGTGGCCGTCAGCAGGTCGCGCGGCCCCCGGCTGCCCTCGAACAGGATGCGGCCGGTGGGATATTGCGCCCCCACCATGTCGGCGAGCCGCATCACCGACAGCGACGTCACCGACTTGCCCGACCCTGACTCGCCGACGATCGCAAGCGTCCGTCCCGGATGAACACGGAAGCTGAGATCCTCGATGACACGTTGCCCGCCGAACGCGACGGACAAGTCCTCGACGCTGAGCAACGGTGGTGTGGCCGATGATGCGGAAGTTGAAGAGGAGTTCCGGGTGGACGACTGCATCGGGCGCGGAACCTTGATGTCCCTATTGTCAAGGGACTGAGGGTTCCCGGATCCACCAGTTCCGTCAATGAATTATTTTGGATCGATACCGGTGCCGGATGTTATCATTCGGCCCCGCCGCTGACCGCGCACTCTCAAAAGCACTGTTGGCCTCCGGGCCGAAGCCTACCCTCGTCCAGCATGGCCACCAATAAGTTGACGGTGTGGATGACTGCTGCTCCCCGGCGTCGAGGTGCCATAGAGTGGTGGTCGCCAATGCCTACCCGACGAGAGGGCCGGACTCGGCTTGGCCGTCATTCCGGATTTTCTGACCGTCCGGGATGAGTTCATTCGCTTCATCCCGTCCGATCAGATGTTCAACACTGAGATCTGGCTCGTGACTCACGCTGACCTGGTTGCTTCCGCCCGTGTCCGAGCCGCCGTGGATTTTGGACCAAGAAAGCGCGATGCTGCGAACCGCACGCGCTATATGATCGGAGCACAGCCCATGAGAGAAAGCCGATGCGGATCTAGGTGATCGAGGATGCCGAGGATCTGGCCGATGCCGTCGATTGGGCAGCGGACGGACATCAGGCCGACGAGCTTCTGCGCACCGAGACCTACCAGCTTGTCATCCTCGACGTGATGCTGCCGGGACCCGACGGGCAGACCTTGTTACGTCAGATGCGCCGCCGGGACGACCGGACGCCGGTGCTGGTCACGACGGCGCGGTCACAGATCGAGGGATGCGAGTAGCAGCGGAACAGAAAACCTAGGTAAGGGGTATTATTGGCATCTGGAGCTTTTCCCTGAGGCACAGTCGGAGTTTGCCCTAGGCGAAGACCCTTGCTTGCTCTGCCGCTACACTGCCGCCTGATATCACCCGATCACTGTTGCTCGCGCACCCAAAGGCGGCTCATATGGATGGCCAGCTTTTCCGGGTCGATGCGGAGGGCGTGCGCTACTGCCTGCACCTCACTCAAATTTCCAGACCACCGTCCGGACAGCCACTCCGTAGGCAGGTTGCCTTCAGCACCAGGGAACGCCGCCAGAGCCGCCAGCAACTGTGTGAGCGATGAAGCCGTTTCGAACTCGATATAATGGGAAGTGGTGTCAGGCGTTGGTCTGAAACCCCGCTTTTTTAGTAGCCAAGCCGCAGCTTCGGCCCAATTGACCACCACCTTGCCGTCTTCGCGGTGGGATGCCAGTTCTTTGGCACTCAGGGCATTTCGAACGGCGCCCTCTCTCATATCGGCCAGTAGCGCCAGTTCTCGGACGGAAAACACGGCGGTTGATCGCTGGTTCGGGTCCGATAGCTTTTGCCGAGCCCGGAACATGTCCAGCACTTGGGTCGTCAGTGGGTCCTCGGGCCAGGCCGCGGGCTCGCCGTAAGCATTGGTCCGTGGAACCAGATCGATGAAAGACGCCAAAGCCGATCCCTCAAAGTCCCCACTGGGCTCCAGGGCGCACAACCCCATGGCGAAGTCGTACATGAGCAACAGGGGCATACCGTTCCCAAACTGGGTCAGGTCGACCTTTTCCGGCTGATCGTCTGCATAATCCCGTTCGGCCGAGAAGCCCGCGAAAGCAACGGCGGCATCCTCCCCTTTCAGTCGGGCGAGGTGGTCAGCGATCAGGAGAATTCCCTGCTGCAACTCGCGAACATAGTCTTCGCGGCGGATCATTACGGCTGTCTCCTCAGGCGGCAAATAGGCGAGCAAAGTGGAACTTCAACCAGTTGACGGCGGGGTCTCGAAGGCCCTTGGAGGGATGAAGGACGATGAATGCCTCGACGTTGCCTGATAGGTACGGCAGCGACAAGGCGCTGTGGCCGAAGTAAACGGCTTGGCTGCTGCCGTTCGGCCCCAGGATGGTTTCGCCTTGTGTCACGACACGAGCCTTGTGGGCACCAAGGAAAGCATCGTAGGCGGCCTTGCCGCCAAACAAGATGGCGCGAGGGCCAATATAGCTGATCAGCCGAGCCAGATGCGGAGCGGTTTCCTTGGCGGCTACAGGAACACGGATGCCCAGGCTTTGCATGTTGGGGGATCGGCGCCAGATCACATTGCTGCCCTGCACAGTCCGAATTCCCTCGGGCGATGAAACACCCAGTGCTCGCTGAAGCAGGCGACCAATGTTCTGCGATGTCGGCCCATAGCCCTCGATGTACTCGCTGCCGCCCGCGGCGACGTCGACCAATTTAAAATTGTCGGCGGAGCCGCCCGGATTGAGGCCGAGGACCATCAGAGGGCAAGGGCAAATGGGAGAATAGTTGATCGAGTAATCGGCCCTGTTGTTGAGGCCGGTCGCGGCTCGCCATTGCGTATCAAGATCGGCGAGAAATTGATTGGCTGCAGGCAGGAGTGAGCGATCCAAAGAGAACATGATGGGGGGCCTCGAATGTGAGTGGGTGCCGTCTTTCCGGGCTGTCACGCTTCACCCTGCGTTCGGGAAAAGGTCACCGCCCAAGGTGAAGGCAGCCCTCTTTGCTGACGTTTCTTGCGCGACTATCAGCTGCGCGCTAGGCGCTACCACCACCATGCGATAATGATATAATTCATATCATATTCAGTGGTCAAGAAGAATATGATTCTGCTGTTATCATTAATATCATGATGGCCAAGTGTCCAGATGACCCGTCCAGCAAGCGAGCGTCATCGCCATCTCAATGTAATGTTAGGGTATACCCATACGACACAGCGTCGTGAGACGATCCCCAGCGTCTCATTTGGATGGATTTCGCATGAGCGAGACGTTACCGTTTGCTGGTTTAGAAGCAAACGAGACGATTCATGGCGGTCTACGGTTACGCCCGCGCCTCCACGCTGGATCAGGACGTCGCGATCCAGGAGGAGGCGCTTCGCCATTCCGGGTGCGAGGTCATACGCTCGGAGAAGGCGAGTGGCACGACCCGCGCCGGTCGGTCGGAACTCGCTTTGCTCCTCCAGTTCCTCCGCCCCGGTGACACGCTGGTGGTCACCCGCGTCGATCGCTTGGCACGGTCGATCAAGGATCTCCAGGACATCGTGCACGAGCTGCGCGCCAAAGGCGTGGCACTGAAGGCGACCGAACAGCCCATCGACACTTCAACCTCGGCCGGCAAGGCATTTCTCGACATGCTCGGCGTGTTCGCCGAGTTCGAAACCAACCTACGCCGGGAGCGCCAGATGGAGGGCATCTCGCGCGCCAAGGCCAAGGGAGTCTACAAGGGCCGCAAGCCGTCGATCGACCCGGCGGAGGTCTGGCGCTTGCGGACCGAAGAGAAGCTGGGACCAACCGCCATCGCCCAGCGGCTCGGGATCGGGCGCGCATCCGTCTATCGAGTGCTCGCCGGCACCGATCGAACCTGATGCCGGTCAGCTTTCTCACCCCGGAACAGGAAGGGCGGTACGGCCAGTTTCCGGCCGATGTGTCCGCTGAGCAGCTGGCCCGGTTTTTCCACCTCGATGACACGGATCGCGCGTTCATATTGGCGCGCCGCGGCCCCCACATGCGGCTCGGTTGCGCCGTTCAACTCGGCACGGTGCGGTTTCTCGGAACGTTTCTTGAAGATCCATGCAAGGTACCGCCGGGCGTGGTCGGCTTCATTGGCGACCAACTTGGCGTGCCCGTCAACGGAGCGCTCGACGCATACCAAGCCAGCCAATGGCGTTGGCGACACCCGATTGAAATCCGCAAACGCTATGGCTACCGCGATTTTTCGAATTCCGCCGCGCAATGGCGCCTCCAGCGTTGGCTCTACGCACTGTGCTGGACGGGAACCGACCGGCCGACGGCCCTGTTCGACCAGGCGACGGCCTGGCTGGTAACGCACAAGGTGCTGCTGCCGGGGGCGAGCGTGCTCGAACGGACCGTCGCGCGGGTGCGGTCCCGTGCCAATAGCCGCCTGTGGCGCCTGCTGGCGGCCCGGATCACGCCCGAGCAGAAGGCGCGGCTCGACGCCCTACTGGTGGTGCCGGAGGGGGAGCGACAGAGCCCAATGGACCGGCTCCGCTCGGGACCGACCCTGCAAAGCACCAATGAATTGGTGCGCGCGATCGAGCGCCTCGACGAGGTGCGGTACCTCGTGGCTGGTCTGCCGCTCATCAACCATCTGCCGAAAACCCGCATCCTGGCTTTGGCGCGGTTCGCCGGCGTCGCCAAGGCCCAGGCGGTTGCCCGGTTGCCGGACGAGCGCCGCGCCGCCACCCTGCTGGCGTTTCTCCGGGCGCTGGAGGCAAGCGCGCAGGACGATGTGCTCGACCTGTTCGACCTGCTCGTCACCCGAATGTTCGTCGATGCTGTCCGCAAGGGCCGGGAGGCGCGGTTGCACAGCCTGGGCGACTTCGACGCCGCCGCGCGCACCCTGAGCAGGGTCTGTGCTTTGGTGCTCGACGACGCTGTCGGCGACGCCGATCTGCGAGCCGCGGTCTTCGCGGCCGTCCCGCAAGCTGCCCTGGAAGCCGCCGTAGCACAGGTGGACGGCTTGACCAAGCCGCCGGACGATCCCTACTTCGACGAGTTGCTGGCACAGCACCGCCGCATCCGGCGTTTCCTGCCACACTTCGTGCGCGTGGTCGGCCTGGGCGCCATGCCGGCCGGACGCCCGGTACTGAAGGCCCTGCAGCACCTCCGGACAGTTGAGGACGGCAGCGCCCGTGGTGCGCCGTGGCCCACGGAGTTCGTGCCGAAGTCTTGGGAACGCCGGGTAACCCGGAACGGCGTTCCCGATCGGCGCGCCTGGACCCTCTGTCTGGTCGATCGACTGCGCGGCGCGCTTCGGCGCCGTGACGTGTTCGCGACGCCGAGTCTGCGCTTCGCCGATCCCCGCATTGGGCTGCTCGACGGCGCCGCTTGGGAGGCCGCGCGGCCAACTGTCTGCCGCACGCTGGGAAAGTCGCAGAATGCGGGCGAAGAGATCGGTCAACTGACCGAGCGGCTCGATCAGGCGTTCCGAACGGTGACCGACAACCTTCCTCAAAATGCCGGCATCCGCATCGAACGGAATGGCACCGACGAGGACCTGGTGCTGACCGGCCTCGACCGCCTCGACGAGCCAGCCAGCCTCGTCGCTCTGCGGGACGCCGTGACAGCGCGCCTGCCGCGTGTCGATCTACCGGATTTGCTGCTGGAAATCGATGCCCGGACCGGCTTCGCTGGCGCCTTCACCCATGCCAGCGAAGCCGAGGCGCGGGCGCAGGACCTGCCGACGACGCTGTGTGCCATGCTGCTGGCCGAGGCGTGCAACACCGGCCTGGAACCGCTGGTGCGCCCGGACCTGCCGGCGCTCCGGCGGTCGCGCCTGAGCTGGGTTCGGCAGAATTATCTGCGGGCAGAAACCCTGACCCTGGCCAATGCCCGCCTTGTCGCCGCCCAGAACGGCATCGACCTGGCGCGGCGGTGGGGCGGCGGCGATGTCGCCTCCGCCGACGGGCTGCGCTTCGTGGTACCGGTGCGCACCATCCACGCCGGCCCCAACCCGAAGTACTTCGGCTCCGAGCGCGGCGTCACCTACTATAACCTCGTGTCCGACCAGTTCACCGGCCTGAACGCCATCACCGTGCCCGGCACCCTGCGCGACAGCCTGGTGCTGCTGAGCGTCGTGTTGGAACAGGAGACCGAGCTGGAGCCGACCGAGATCATGACCGACACCGGCGCCTACACGGACGTGATCTTCGGCATCTTCTGGCTGCTCGGCTACCAGTTCAGCCCGCGGATCGCCGATGTCGGCGGCGCCCGATTCTGGCGGGCCGATCCGGCGGCCGACTACGGCCCCCTCGACAAGCTGGCCGCGCACAAGGTGAGGACGGGCCTCATCGCCGAGCATTGGGACGATCTGTTGCGCCTGGCCGGCTCGCTCAAGCTGGGCCTCGTGCAGGCCGGCGGGCTGATGCGGACGCTCCAGACGAATGACCGGCCAACCCGGCTGGCACGGGCGCTGGAGGAACTGGGCCGGATCATCAAGACGCTCTATCTGCTGGCCTACATTGACGACGAAGCCTATCGCCGCCGCATCCTCACCCAGCTCAACCGTGGTGAGGGCCGCCACCAACTCGCCCGCGTCGTCTTCCACGGCAAGCGGGGCGAACTGCGTCAGCGCTACCGGGAAGGTCAGGAGGACCAGCTCGGCGCCCTTGGTCTGGTCGTCAACGCCATCATCCTGTGGAACACGATTTACATGGACGCCGCGCTTGACCAACTGCGGATGGAAGGTTTCGACGTTCGCAACGAGGACGTGGCCCGCCTGTCGCCGCTCGCCCATGAGCACATCAACATGCTCGGCCGTTACGCCTTCACCCTGCCCGAGCCGGTGGCTCGGGGTGAACTGCGGCCACTGCGCAGTCCGGTGGCCTTGGCCTATGAGGACGCCTGAATGGTAACGCCGTCAGCCAGCATCCGCCGCGGCCTTACCTAGGTTTTCTGTTCCGCTGCTACTCGGCCCCCGCGAACGCCTCGGTGATGATCCGCACCGTCCATGGCGTCGGCTATGTGGGTGAAAAGCAAAATGCCGAATGAGGGATGGGCAGGCCCGGGGGGCTCGTTGCGTCGGCGCCTGCTCGGCCGGATGTTCGTGGTGCTCGGCATTGTCACCCTCATTCTGTTCCTGTTCGTCCGCACTTACGCGCGGGAGGCGGCGGACAGCGCCTATGACCAACTCCTGTCGGCCTCCGCCCTGTCCATTGCCGATGCCGTGCGGGTGGAGAGCGGCGCGATCACGGTGGACCTGCCCTATTCCTCGCTGAGCGTGCTTGGGACGGCCCGGCACGACCGGGTCTTCTACAAGGTCATGGCGCCGGGCGGTCTCCTCGTTACCGGATACCAGGATCTGCCCGGCGCAACTTTGCACGACGACACACCGGTGTTCCTGAACGCCGTCTACAGCGACGCCCCCGTGCGGATTGCCGTGACCGGGCGTTTCATCAGCGGGGTGGCGCGGTCCGGATGGGTGACCGTCGTGGTCGTGCAGACCCGTGAGGCCCGCGACCTGCTGGCGTCGCGGCTGATCGCCAACTCCTTCGCCCCCATCGCCTTTGCCGTGGTCGTCGGCGCCTTTCTGCTTTGGTTCGGCGTGCGTCAGGCCTTGGCGCCCTTGAGCTTTCTTGAGGCTCTGATCCGGGCGCGGCGCCCGCAGGACTTCACCCCGATCGACGCTCCGGTGCCGACCGAGGTCGGACAGCTGCTGGCCGCCATCAATCAATTGATGGTCCGCTTCAAGGCCAACCTCGACTCCACCCAGTCCTTCCTGGCCGACGCGGCACATCAAATCCGCACCCCCCTGGCGGCGCTGCGCTCTCAGGCCGAGCTGGCACGCCGTGAGGCGGATGTCGAGCGCCTGCGGAACCGCGTCGAGCGCATCCACCGCAATGCCGTCGAGGCGAGCGAATTGACCACGCAGCTGCTGAACCACGCGACCGTTGTCCATCGCGCGGAATCCGTCCAGCCGCAGGTGGTGGACCTCGACATGCTGCTCCGGCAGATCGTCCAACAGATGGCCGGCCGGCCCGATTGCCCACCCATCGCCCTGACCCGCGAGCCGGCCGAGGGCGATGCGCTGTTGCATGGCGACCCCGTCACCCTGCGCGAGGCGCTGTCCAATCTGCTGGACAACGCGGTCAAATACGGTGGCGCAAACCCCATCGACGTGCAGGTGCGTCCGGGGACTGCCGATTACGGCCCGCTGGTGGAGATCGCCGACCGTGGCCCCGGCATTCCGGACGGAGAAAAGTCCAAGGTGTTCGAACGCTTCAGCCGCGGGCGGCTGTCCAAGGGGATTGCCGGCAGCGGCCTTGGACTGTCGATCGCTGCGGCGGTGGCGGAGGCCCACCGTGCGGCCCTTTCCCTGCTCGACCGTCCCGGCGGCGGCCTGATCGTCCGTCTTGAATTCCCGGTTCGCGACCGTCCCGGAGGTGGAGCCGCCGGCAGCGGTGCGGGCGGGAGGCGCCTACTCCCCCTGGTTCTGTTCCTGCTTCTGTCCTCTCTTCCACTGACCCTCGTCAGACCGGCACTGGCCATGGAGCCGGTCGTCTATCCGGCACCCGCGCCCGCCACGGACCATCTGCGCATCGACGCGGCCACCGACCGGCCAGCGATCGAACCGCTGATCCTGGATTTTCAACGGTTGAACCCGACGGTCACGGTCGAATACAGGGAGATGAACACCGGGGAGCTGTACGATTCCGTCGTCAATCGCGCCACCGGCGATGTACCGGATCTGGTGATCAGCTCCGCTTCTGGCCTGCAGGTGAAGCTGGTCAATGACGGCCACGCGCGCCGCTACAGCTCCCCGGTGACGGAGGTGCTTCCGGATTGGGCGAAGTGGCGCGGCGCCGCGTTCGGCTTCACCCAGGAACCGGCCGCCATTGTCTTCAACCGTGATCTCGTTCCGGCGGAGGAGGTTCCGCACTCCCGTGAGGACCTGATCCACCTCCTGCGCGATCACAAGGAACGCTACCGCGGCCGGGTGGTGACCTACAATGTCGAGGACAGCGGCATCGGTTATCTGTTCGCGACGCAGGACTCCGTCCTGACCAGCCAGTTCTGGCAGCTCGCCGATGCGCTTGGCGAGAATCAGGCGAGGCTGATGTGCTGCACATCCGACATGGTGGACTCCATCGAGCGGGGCGAGAGCCTGATCGGCTATAACCTGCTCGGCTCTTATGCGCGGGAGCGGCAGATCCACGGCGCCCATATCGGGATCATCCTGCCGTCCGACTACACGCTGGTCATGACCCGCGTCGCCCTCATCCCCCAGCGGGCGAGCGCCCCAAGTCTCGCCGGCCGCTTCATCGATTACCTGCTGTCGGAACGCGGGCAGGCGATGGTCGCCACCAGCGCAGCCTTCTACTCGATCCTGCCGACCGTCGGCGGGCCGATGTCGGCGACGCACCTGCAGGAAGAGATGCGCGGTCCGACGCAACGGATCGGGCTTGGCCCTGCCCTGCTGGTGTTCATGGACCACCTGAAGCGCGCCCGCTTCCTTCAGCAGTGGAAAGCGTTCCTGCATCAGCCGTGAGAGAAAAAATGGCCCGGGACGACCCGGGCCAGTTCGTGCCGTTGTCGATCTGACAGATGGGGTGATTGGGGTCACATCGAGAAGGTGGCTGCTCCAGACGAGATGAA
>CBFGPE010000181.1:0-12044 GCA_965650625.1 uncultured Azospirillum sp.
CATGGAGGCGCCATGGCGCGGCAGGCGGATGACGCGGACATCGTGGCAGAAATACTTGCCGCCGAACTGGGCGCCGATGCCCATGTTCTGGGTCAGCTTGTGGACTTCGGCCTCCATCGCCAGATCGCGGAAGGCATGCGCGTCCTCGCCGCCCTCGGTCGGCAGGTTGTCGAGATAGCGGGCCGACGCCAGCTTCACCGTCTTCAGGTTCTGCTCCGCCGACAGGCCGCCGATGACGATGGCGAGGTGGTAGGGCGGGCAGGCCGAGGTGCCGAGATAGCGGATCTTGTCTTCCAGGAACTTCAGCAGCCGGTCGGGCGCCAGCACCGACGGAGTGGCCTGATGCAGGAAGGTCTTGTTGGCCGACCCGCCGCCTTTGGCCATGAACAGGAACTTGTAATAGTCCTCGCCCTCGGAATAGATGTCGATCTGGGCCGGCAGGTTGTTGCGGGTGTTCTTCTCCTCATACATGGAGATCGGCGCCAGCTGGCTGTAGCGCAGGTTGCGCTTCAGATAGGCGTCGCGCGCACCCTCCGACAGGGCGGTCTCGTCGCCGCCCTTGGTCCAGACGCGGCGGCCCTTCTTGCCCATGATGATGGCGGTGCCGGTGTCCTGGCACATCGGCAGGGTGCCGGCGGCGGCGATGTTGGCGTTCTTCAGCAGGTCGAGCGCCACGAAGCGGTCGTTGGCCGAGGCCTCCGGATCGTCCAAGATCTTGGCGAGCTGGGCCAGATGGCCCGGACGCAGCAGATGGTTGATGTCGGAGAAGGCAGCCTCGGCCAGCAGGCGCAGACCTTCCGGCTCGACCTTCAGGATCTGCTCGCCGTCGAATTCGACGACCGAGACGTGATCCGAGGTCAGCTTGCGGTAGGTCGTGTCGTCCTTGGCGAGCGGAAAGAGACCGCGGGCTGAGGCGATGTCGTCGGGCATTGGGGCGTTCCTTCGTGGCGATCCAATGGCGTCCGCTCGCCTCCGCGGTACGCGCCCGGCCGGGCGCGCGAAGGGGGCAGGCCGCGCTCGGCCCCCCTTATACACCGCTGCGGAGCGGAGACAACCATCGGCAAGGCGGAAGGCGGCGCGGCGGTTTGTCGTCGACCAAAGTAGGGGCAAAAGAAAAGGCCGGCACACCGCAATGGTATGACCAGCCTCGTCTTTTCGTCACTCACTCAGGCTGCTTACGCCGCCGCCTTCACCTGTCCATCGACCGCCGCGTGGGCGTGGACGGCGGGCTCGGCCGGGGCGCCGACCCAGTCGCCGTGGGCGGGGATTTCCTCGCCCTTCATCACCAGGGTCAGCGGGCCCAGGCGGGCGAAGTCGCCGACATGGGTGTCGTACAGCACCGTGGCGCCGGCCCCGATGGTGACGCCGGTCCCGACCGAAACCCGGCCGACCTTCATTACGCGGTCCTCATACAGGTGGGTCTGCAGGGCTGACAGCGCGTTGATGGCGCAATAGTCGCCGACGGACACGCAGTCGAACTCCGTGATGTCGGTGGTGTCCATGTAGACGCCCTTGCCGAACTTGGTGCCGAACAGGCGCAGCACCCAGGGCAGCATCGGCGTGCCGCGCAGATGGTCGAGCAGGACCTTGCCGGCCAGACCCCAGTACAGCACCGCCACCGCCTCGGTCCGCATGGCCCACCAGGACCACATCGGCTTCATGGTGGGGGCATAGCGGCCCATGATCGCCCATTTCACCAGCGCCACGATCAGCACCATCGCCATGGGAATGGCGACGCTGACAGCCAGGAACTGCCAGGCGAAGGCGCCCCAGCGCTGGTCAAGAATGGCCTTGGCGAAGAACTCCACCGCGAAGGTGCCGAAGGTGATGAACAGCATCGACGGCATCGACAGGCTGAAGGCCTCGAACACGGCGCGGCCGAGACGGCGGGCGCGCGACGGCTCGAACGTCCAGTTGGCGGACACGTTGTCGAACTTCTGGCGCACCGGCAGCTTGATCGGCGGGCTGCCGAACCAGGTGTCACCGGCCTGCATTTCGGCGTTGGCCGGCGGCTTCGACTTGATACCGATCAGCGTGCCGGTGGGGATGCAGGCACCCGGCGGGACCACGGCGTCGTTGCCGACGAACACGCGGGCCTCGGTCTTCACCGGCTGCAGATGCATCCAGCCGCGGCGGATGTCCTCGTCGCCCAGCACCACCTCGTCGGCGATGAAGCACTTCTCGCCGATCTCCACCAGGTCGTAGCGGCCGGCGAGGTTGGTCGAGATCTCCGCATCGCGGCCGATCTTGGCGCCCATCAGGCGGTACCAAGCGCGCATGTAGACGGTGGCGTAGAGCGAACTGAGGGTTTCCAGCATCACCTCGGTTGCCAGCGCCACGACCCATTTGCGGACGTAGAACCAGCTGTGGACCGAGTAGGAGCCTGCCTCCACCTTCGGCAGCACGACCCAGCGCATGGCGGCGATCAGCAGCACGGTGAAGGCCACCAGGAACATGGCGGTCGGCCACGCGATGGCCGGCACATAGTAGAGGTAGTTGACCTTGAACACCCCGCCCATCCAGGCGTCGAGCCTGTCGAACAGGTAAAAGGCCGGGAAGATCGGGATCAGCGCCACCGGCGGCAGGCCGACCAGGGCGACCAGATAGATCAGCCCCTGGGTGGCGCGCTTCACGATACCGGCGCGCGGCTCCTGCGGCAGGGCGGCGCTGTCGACGGTGCCGACCTTACGGGCGGGCGAGCCGTCCCAGGACTCATGGTCGCCGGTGTGGGTGCCGGCGGCCAGCGCAGTCAGGTCGGCCAGCTCGGTGCCCTTGCCAACCACGGCATCATGGCCAATGACGCAGGAGGTACCGATATAGGCATCCTCGCCGATCTCGATGGTGCCGATCACCAGCTCGTTGCCGATCACCTCGGCATTGGCGAGCTTCACCTTGCCGCCGGTCGAGGCGCCCCGGCCGATGCTGACCAGATCGATGGCGCCGGATTCGAACTCGCCGATCATCGCGTCGGCGCCGACCTTGGCGCCGAGGGCGCGCAGGAACAGCCGCATCACCGGCGATCCCTGGAACCACTTGAGGTGGACCAGCGCGACGAAGCGCTGGGCCAGCCACCAGCGATAATAATAGACGCCCCACAGCGGATATCGGCCCGGCTTGGTCCGGCCGATGATCAGCCATTTCGCCGCGATGGCGATGGCGACGGTGGCGATGTTGATGACGACATAGACGCCGAACAGCGTCGTGATCTCACCGAAAATCCCGGCATCCTCGCCGGACAGCAGCATATAGCTGACGAAGACGCCCAGCCACTGCACCGTCATCAGCGCCAGGATGATCGGCAGCGCCGCGGCCTGGGCCAGACCGCACAGCAGGCGGCGGCCGAGCGGCGGCGGATCGAAGGACAGGTCGGCCGGAGCCGCGCCATGGCCGGCGGGCGCCTTGGCGTCCAGCCGTTCGGCCATGGCGCGCAGCGTGCGGGCGCCATAAACGTCCTGCAGGGTCAGGCTGGCCAGCCCGGCGGTTTCGCGCACCGCCGAGACGAAGCGCGCGGCCAGCAGCGAGTGGCCGCCCAGGTCGAGGAAGAAGTCGGCCTCAAGCGGGATCGACTGGCCGGGGAAAACGCGGCGGGCGGCATCCAGCAGCGCGGCCTCGGTTGGGGTGCGCGGCTCCTCCTGCTCGCCCGAGCCTGCATCCTCGGTCAGCACCATGGATTGCAGGGTCTTGCGGTCGGCCTTGCCGGAGGTCAGGCGCGGCAGTTCCGCCACCTGTTCATAATGCGCGGGCACCATGTAGGCGGGCAGTTGCGCACGCAGAGCGTCGCGGAGAACGGTCCTGTCGAGCGCCGCACCCGGCTGCGCGACCAGGAAGGCGACCAGCCGGTCCAACCCGTTGTCGTTGCGCAGCACGACCGTGGCCTGGGCGACGCCCGGCAGGTCGGTCAGCTTGGCCTCGATCTCGCCCAGTTCCAGCCGGAAGCCGCGAATCTTCACCTGATCGTCGATGCGGCCATGGAAGCGCAGGTTGCCGTCGGCATCGACGCTGACCGCATCGCCGGATCGGTAGAGCAGCGGATCGTGTGCACCGGTGCGGTACGGATTGGCGATGAACTTCTCCGCCGTCAGCTCCGGCCGGCCGAGATAGCCCTGGGCCACGCCGGGACCGCCGATCAGCAGCTCGCCCTGGGTGCCGGCGGCCACCGGCTGCAGCGCCTCATCCACCACATAGCAGGTGTAGTTGGGGATCGGGTGGCCGATGGTGACGGGGGTGTCGGGCAGCACCTCGGCGACGGTGGCGACGACGGTCGCCTCGGTCGGGCCATAGCTGTTGAACAGGCGCCGGCCCGGCCGGCACCAGCGCGAGGCGACCGCGGGCGGACACGCCTCGCCGCCCAGGATAACCACGCGCAGCGACGGCACGTCCTTCGGCAGCATCGCCAGCAGGGTGGGGACGGTGTCGAGAACGGTGACGCCGGCCTCGTTTAGCACGTCGGCCAGCCGGTCCACCTCGTCCAGCACCTGCCGGCTGGCGACCCACAGGGTCGCGCCGGCCAGATAGGGGACGAAGATCTCCTCCAGCGACAGGTCGAAGGCCACCGACGCGCCCTGGAATGCCACGTCGTCGGCGCTGATGCCGTAGACGCTGTTGGCGGCGCGCAGATAGTGGCAGATGTTGCGGTGGCTGATGACGATGCCCTTGGGCTTGCCGGTCGAGCCCGAGGTGTAGATGGCGTATGCCGGGCTGTCCGGCGTCACCCCGTCGGCCCGCAGGTCGAATGGCTGTTCATCGTCGCTCAGCACATCGCCGATGCGCAGGACCTGGACCTCCGCGCCGGCCTCGGCCAGCGTCGCCGCCTTCGTTCCGGTCACCAGATCGATCAGGATCGCCGGGGCGGCGCAGTCGGCCAGGCTGACCGCCACACGCTCGGCGGGAGCGTCGGCGTCGAAGGGCAGATAGGCCGCGCCGGCTTTCAGGATGCCCAGCAGCGCGACATGCAGGTCGAGCGACCGCGCCATCCACAGCCCGACGAAGCAGCCGGGGCCGATCCCCCGCGCCCGCAGGCCGCGGGCGACCCGGTTGGCGCGCGCGTCCAACTCGGCATAGCTGACGCGCCGGCCTTCGTAGACGATGGCCGTGCGGTCCGGATGCGCCGCGGCGGTCGCCTGCGGGATGTCGGATAGCAATTCGTCGCGGAGAAGGGAGGGATCGATCGGGCCGCTCAAGGTCGGCACCAATGGAGTGGCGTTCCACGGAGCGGAGATCGTCGATTGACCGGCCGGGGAAACGTCGGTCGGGCCGTTGGCCCGCGCAGTCAGCAGAGTCACGCTGTGTCAGCCTTCCAAAAGGAGTCAGCGCGGTGGCGCCAAACGGACCCGTTCGTCATACGGTCCCGGCGGTCGGCTGAACGCGGCGATGGGCCGCTCGCTAGTTGTGGTGCTTTATGGTTAACGAATGCTTGCCATCCGGCTTGGAGGCACCTGTGCCGATGGGAGATGCCAAGTCTTGGGCTGCCCAAGCGCTGCGAAAGCAACATTCGCCCGACCGAAAGAAAGAGGAAGACCCGACGGCACCCGATACATGCGGATACATGAAGCAGCATGTTCGCGCCTTCATGATCCGTTGCGCGGCGGCGGTCAAGCTTATCCTCAAGGTGCCGGAGCGAAGGGGAGGGCCGTGTGTCAGGCTCACCACATGGCCCCGGATCCATGACTTTCGCCATGGCGGGCGCCGTGTGCCGTTCCGGTTGCCGGTGTTCGGCAACGTTGCAACCAGGACCAGAATGGACCTCCCGGATCGGTGGGCATCGCCGGACCGGCGCCTGCAACTCGCAGCCCCCGCCCGTTCCCGTGCAGATGTGGTGTCGCCCGTCGTCACGCGCCATTCGGACCATGCATGGCTGAGGCTCAGGGATTCACGGCTCGGCCGGTATTTTAATGATGGACATCATGAATAACCACATTAATGATGATCGTCATCAATATTGTCCGGCGCTGGCCGGAGCGCAGAAGCCGGATCAAGAACAGGAGAGGGTCATGAGCAGTGCGATGAACACCACGGGGGCGGACATGAGCGGGCGGGTCGCCCTGGTCACCGGCGGCACATCCGGCATCGGCCGTACGACGGCGCTCGCCTTCGCCGGGGCGGGGGCTACGGTGATCGTCACCGGCCGGCGCGAGGCAGAGGGATTGGAAACGGTAGACCTGATCGGCCGCGCCGGCGGCGTCGGCCAGTTCGTTGCCGCCGATGTCGCCGACGCAGCGGAAGTCGCGGCGCTGTTCGAGCGGATCGAACGCGACCATGGTCGCCTCGACTTTGCATTCAACAATGCCGGCATTCATCAGGTCGCGCCGCTGACCGACATGGAGGAGGCCGCCTTCGACCGCATGCTGGCCGTCAACGTGAAGGGCGTCTGGCTCTGCCTGAGGCATGAACTGGCGATCATGCGCCGCCAGGGCCGCGGCGCCGTCGTCAACACCGGGTCGGTGCTGGGGCAGATCGGCATGGCCGGCAATGCCGCCTATTCCGCCAGCAAGGCGGCAGTGGAGGGGCTGACCCGCACCGCGGCCATCGAGGTCGCTGCCTTTGGCGTGCGCGTCAACGCCGTTTGCCCGGCGATCATCCAGACGCCGATGACCCAGGCCTCCTTCGGCGGCGCCGAACGGGTGGAGGCGGTTTTGGGCCCCCGTCATCCCGTTGGCCGCGTCGGTCGCCCGGAGGAAGTGGCTGCAGCCGTGCTCTGGCTCTGCTCCGACGTTGCCGGCTTCGTCACCGGCCAATCGATCAACATCGACGGCGGCGTGACCGCGCAATAACAACACCGGTTACCGGAGCTACGAGCCGATGCTGTCCACGCCTCTCGCTGCCACCTTGGCCCGCCGTGACATCCATTATGGATGGGTCGTTGTCGCCGTCACCTTCCTGTCCATGCTGGTGTCCGCCGGGGCGGTGGGTGCGCCCGGCGTCCTACTGCTGCCGCTCCAGCGGGAATTCGGTTGGGACACCGCCGACATCTCCCTGGCGATGGCGATCCGCCTGCTGCTGTTCGGGCTGATGGGTCCCTTCGCCGCCGCGATGATCAATCGTTTCGGCGTCCGCCGCATGGTGCTGTCCTCCCTGACGCTGGTCGGCTGCGGCCTGCTTGCCTCGCTGGCGATGCGGGAGGTCTGGCAACTGATCCTGCTGTGGGGCTTCGTCGTCGGCTTCGGCACCGGCCTGACCGCCATGGTGCTGGGCGCCACCATCGCCACCCGCTGGTTCGTCGCCCGCCGTGGGCTGGTGATTGGGCTGCTGACCGCCAGCTCCGCCACCGGGCAGCTGGTCTTCATGCCGATGCTGTCGATGCTGACCGAAGCTTATGGCTGGCGTAGCGCCATCGCCCTGCTGTGCGGCCTGATGGCCGTGGCCGCCCTGGCGATGCTGGCGCTGATGCACGACCGTCCGGCCGACCTCGGCCTGTCCGCCTTCGGCGAAGTCGAGCGCGCGCCGCCAGCCGCTCCGGCCGGCGCCATCCTGCCGGCGGCGCTGGGGGCGTTGCGCGAGGCCGCGGTGACGCGGACCTTTTGGGTACTGTTCGCCACCTTCTTCATCTGCGGCGCCAGCACCAACGGCCTGATCCAGACCCACCTGATCCCGCTCTGCGTCGATTTCAGCGTGCCGGAGGTGCAGGCGGCCGGTCTGCTGGCGCTGATGGGGATCTTCGACTTCATCGGCACGGTCGGGTCCGGCTGGCTGTCCGACCGCTACGACAACCGCTGGCTCCTGGTTTGGTATTATGGTCTGCGCGGGTTGTCGCTGCTTTATCTGCCTTATTCGGACTTCACCCTCTACGGGCTGTCGATCTTCGCCGTCTTCTATGGTCTTGACTGGATCGCCACCGTCCCGCCGACCGTGCGGCTGACGGCGGAGCGCTTCGGTCGGGAGCGAGCCAACCTCGTCTTCGGCTGGGTTTTCGCCGGTCACCAGCTGGGCGCCGCCGTCGCCGCTTTCGGCGCCGGGCTGTCGCGCACGGCTCTGCAGAGTTATCTGCCGGCTTTCGCCACCGCCGGCGCTCTCTGCCTGTTCGCGGCAGTGCTGGTGCCGATGGTCGGCAGCCGCGCCAAGCCGGCAGCGGCCAAAGCATAATGTTCTATTCCTGCAGATGCTCCAGCGGCAGGGCGGTGCGGTAGCGCACCTGCTTCAAGGCGAAGCTGGAGCGGATGTTGGCGACGCCGGGGATGCGGGTCAGGTGTTCCTTCAGGAACCGCTCATAGCTGGCAAGGTCCGGCACCACCACCCGCAGCAGGTAATCGGCGTCGCCGGTCATCAGGTAGCATTCCAGCACCTCCGGCCGCGCCATCACCGCCGCCTCGAAGCCGTCGAGCCGCGCCTCCACCTGCCGTTCCAGGCTGACATTGACGAAGATGTTGACCGGCAGGTCGACGGAGGCCGGATCGACCAGCGCCACATAACGGGCGATCACCCCCGCCTCCTCCAGAGCCTTTACCCGACGGAGGCAGGGGGAAGGCGACAGCCCGACCCGTTCGGCCAGTTCGTTGTTGGGGAGCCGACCGTCCTGCTGGAGGACCGCCAGAATCTTGCGATCGATGCGGTCGAGGGGATGTTTTGGCATCGAATGCTGTTTCCTATGTAATCCTGGCATTCGATGCTAAAGCGGAACCGCGGCCTGCGCCACTTCGCAAGCATCTGCCGGATCACAAATGATAAGTTTCTCGAACCATAAACACCCCGTTCGGGAGCATCCCCATGACCGCGATCCAGCCGTCCTCCGCCGATCTCGCCTGCCTGGCCGAGCTGGAACGCAAGGTACTCTGGCTCGCGTCCTGGACTATCCACAACGCCAACCATGTCCGCCCCAATTTGGACGGGCTTAAGATCGGCGGCCATCAGGCCTCCAGCGCCTCGATGTCGACCATCCTGACGGCGCTCTATTTCTCGGCCCTGCGGCCGGAGGACCGGGTGGCGGTGAAGCCCCATGCCAGCCCGATCTTCCACGCCATCCAGTATCTGCTGGGCAACCAGACGCGGGAGAAGCTGGAGAACTTCCGCGGCTATAAGGGCGCTCAGTCCTACCCCTCCCGCACCAAGGACGTGGACGACGTCGATTTCTCCACCGGCTCGGTCGGGCTGGGGGTGGCGCAGACCCTCTTCGCCTCGCTGGTCCAGGATTACCTGAAGGCGAAGGGTTGGGCCGCCGACCTGCCGGAAGGCCGCATGGTCTCGCTGGTCGGCGATGCCGAGATGGACGAGGGCAACATCTTCGAAGCCCTGCAGGAAGGCTGGAAGCATGGTGTGCGCAACACATGGTGGATCGTCGACTACAACCGCCAGAGCCTGGACGCGGTGATTCGCGAAGGGCTGTGGGAGCGGTTGGAGAACATCTTCCGCGCCTTCGGCTGGGACGTGGTGATCCTGAAATACGGCACCCTGATGCAGGAGGCGTTCAAGGAGCCGGGCGGCGAACGCCTGCGCCAATGGATCGACACCTGCCCCAACCAGCTCTATTCGGCTTTGACCTATCAGGGGGGAGCCGCGTGGCGTCGTCGCCTGATGGACGAGCTGGGCGACCAGGGCGACGTCACCCGCCTGATCGAGCGCCGCAGCGACGAAGAACTGGCCCAGCTGATGGGCAATCTCGGCGGCCACGACCTGCCCTCGCTGCTGGAGGCTTTCGCCGAGGCCCGA
Source organism: uncultured Azospirillum sp. (assembly GCA_965650625.1). GTDB lineage: Bacteria > Pseudomonadota > Alphaproteobacteria > Azospirillales > Azospirillaceae > Azospirillum. The sequence goes on from CBFGPE010000181.1 coordinate 9,640, forward strand.
ACTCACGACCGGCCGGTCTGCTTCATCGCCTACACGGTCAAGGGCTTCGGCCTGCCGCTGGCCGGCCACAAGGACAACCATTCCGGCCTGCTGACGCGCGAGCAGATGGACGGCTTCCGCGCCGCCAACAAGGTCCGTCCCGGCCATGAGTGGGACCGCTTCGAAGGCCTCTCCCTGCCGGAAGCCGCTCTGGAGGATTTCCTGCGCCGCGTTCCCTTCGCGCAGAAGGGCCGCCGCCGTTTCGAGGCCCCGGCTGTCTCGGTGCCGGCAGCGCTGGCGGTTCCGACGCAGAAGAGCCTGTCGACCCAGGCCGCCTTCGGCCTGATCCTGAACGAGATCGGACGGGAGCGCTCGCCGCTGGCCGAACGCATCGTCACCACCGCTCCCGACGTCACCGTCTCCACCAACCTCGGCGCCTGGGTGAACCGCCGCGGCCTGTTCGCCAAGAGCGAGATGGCCGACCTGTTCAAGAAGGAACGCATTCCCTCCACCTACAGTTGGGAATTCTCGCCGAAGGGCCAGCATCTGGAATTGGGCATCGCCGAGTCCAACCTGTTCATCCTGCTGTCGGCGCTGGGTCTGTCGCACAGCCTGTTCGGGGAGCGGCTGCTGCCGATCGGCACAGTCTACGATCCCTTCATCATGCGCGGAGCCGACCAGCTCAACTATGCCTGCTATCAGGATGCCCGCTTCATGCTGGTGGCGACCCCGTCCGGCATCACGCTGGCGCCGGAGGGTGGGGCGCACCAGTCCATCGCTACACCGCTGGTCGGCATGGCCCAGGACGGGCTCGCCTATTTCGAACCCGCCTTTGCCGACGAACTGGCGGTGGTGATGCGTTGGGCCTTCGACTACATGCAGCGGGACGGGGAGGGGAACCCCAGCGAGCGCAACTGGCTGCGCGACGAGACCGGCGGCTCGGTCTATCTGCGCCTGTCCTCCCGCGCGCTGGAGCAGCCGACCCGGACGATGGACGAGGACCTCGCCCACGACATCGTCGACGGCGCCTATTGGCTGCGCCGGCCCGGACCGAACGCCCAGGTGATGATTGCCTACACCGGCGCCGTTGCGCCGGAGGCCATCGCCGCCGTCGGCATGTTGGGGGAGGACCGGCGTGACGTCGGCCTGCTTGCCGTGACCTCCGCCGACCGACTGTCCGCCGGCTGGAGCGCTGCCCAGCGGGCGCGCGAGCGCGGCCTCAGCCATGCCCGCGGGCATATCGAACGCCTGCTGGACGGGCTGCCGCCCCACTGTGCGCTGGTTACCGTGGTCGACGGCCATCCGGCGACCCTCAGCTGGCTCGGGTCCGTTGCCGGCCACCGCACGCGGGCCTTGGGGGTGGAGCATTTCGGCCAGACCGGCACCATCGCCGACCTCTATCGTCATTATGGCATCGACGCCCACGGCATCGTCGCGGCGGCCGAGGCGGCATCCCCCGGCCGACCGGTCCGTCACCTGCGCGCCATCGGCTGAACCTCCGTCACCGGGGGCGCTCGGATCGCTTTTCGAGCGCCTCGCGGTGGCGGTCGCGGGTGTAGGCGACCAGATCGCCGAGCGCCGCCGTCGCGGCCTCGGCATCCCGCCCCTGCAGCGCGAGCAACAGGCGGGCATGAAAGCCGACGATGGCCTCACGCTCGCGCACCCGATAGATGATCATGTTGCTGACCGGCTGCAGCGCCTCGACCACCGCATGCATCAGGTAGGACAGTAGGGCATTGCCGACAGCCTCCACCAGCGCGCGGTGAAACCGGACATCCGACGCGCAGAATTCCTCGTCCGACAGCGCCGGGTCGCGCTGCCGCGCCAACTCCTCCCGCATCGCCTCGAGGGGCGCGTCCAGAGCCGGGGCGTCCCGCATGGCCGCCAGCCGGCAACAGACACCCTCCAGCTCCAGCCGAGCCGTCGCCATGTCGTCCAAGCCGATATCGCCGACCGCGACCATCAGCGTGGTGGCATTTGCCAGCGACCGCGCCGCATCCTCCGGCGCCGGACTGGCGACGAAGTTGCCGCCGGTCGGCCCGCGGCGGGATCGGATCAGGTGCTGGGCTGCCAGACGCTTCAACGCCTCGCGCACGGTCGGCCGGGACACCTTGAAGCGCTGGGCCAGTTCCTCTTCCGTCGGCAGCCGCTCGTCCACCTTCAGCCGGCCGTCCATGATGGCGGCGCGCAGGCTGTCGGCGATCTGCTTAGCCGCACTGACGGTGACGACGCTTTCAAACTCGACGGGCATGGCCGCTCACCATGGGATTCGAACAATCCTATGGTCAAAAGGTCATACCTTTCAACGATTGAGGCGGATTGGACCTCAGCGCCCCTACATCCAAAAAATCGTCATGGGGACGAAAAAAGGTCTTGCGTGGGTCGGGGGGTGCCGCCTATAAAGCGCCTCCCGACGCGAACGACGC
>CBFGPE010000182.1:0-11860 GCA_965650625.1 uncultured Azospirillum sp.
GGCAACGGCCTCACGCTTGAACTCGTCCGTGAAGGATCGCCTCGTCTTCGTCATCAGACACCTTCCCGCTCCATTCGGAGCTTAGCTGTGGTGTCCACCCAACCAGGGCAAGATCACAAGCCGCCTTCACCGCGCTGGAGGACGAGTTCAAGGACATCGCCAGCCGCTACAGCGACGAAGACTGACGGCGCGGTCCCCCGCTAAATCCAGGAATCGTCCCCACCGCCGCTGCCGCCGTCATCGAAGGACGGGTCGTCGTACGATGCATCGTCGGCCGGCGGCGGGTCGGGGTCATAGGACGCGTCCTGCGCCGCATCCGGTGCCGTGTCGCCCTGCGGCCCCTGGTCGTCGCCGTAATAATTGTTGTTGATGACGGTCTCGTTGATCGTCTCGCCGCCCAGGGGCTGGGCCATCGCCGTGCCGAAGGGGCCGGGCGAGTGGTGCAGCAGGGAGGAGATGGCGCTTGCCGCCAGCATGCCGCCCGCCACCCCCGCGGCGGTCTGCGCCGCTCCGGCGAAGAACCCGCCGCCGTGCGGGGCCATGCCCTGCTGCGGGAAGGGCGGGGGGCTGTATTGCTGCTGCGGATAGGCCGCTCCCGGTGCAGCGCCCCAGGGGCTGCGGCCGGCAACTGGCTGCGCTTGGGCCGGCTGAGAATAGGACGGAGCAGGGGGAGGCTCGCCGCCGCGGCCCCACGGGCTGCGGCCGATGCCGAGCGCGTTCGACAGGAAGCTGCCGCCGGATTGCGCCGGCTGGGACGGGCGGTCGCGCAGTTGCCGCTCCAGTTCCTCGATCCGGGTCTGGGCTGCGGTCAGCGCCTGCTGCTGCACCAGCACCGTCTGCGCCATGTAATAGGACGACAGCGGCTGGTCCTGGACCGACCGGCGGATGAAGTCCTCCGCTTCAGCGTCGCGCGGCTGGGATTGCTGCTGCGTTTCCACCTCGCGCAGGCGGCGGAACAGGTCGGACAGAAGCGTGCGTTCCTCGGGGGTCATCGACGTCTCCTAACATGGCGCCCATCGCAAGGGGCGCCACCCCTTGATGTGGAGTCACCATCCCCCACCGGACAAGTCCCCAGTTGGGCGGTCCCGTTCCCGGATCCCATTCTGCCGCCCGACGCAGTCCCGGTCATTTCGTTTCAGGACGTCTGCAACATCAAGCAAACACGCCGGCAACTTGCAGAACATTCCGAACGCGGTTCTTTGGATGATGAACTGTTGGCCTGACCATTGTGGGAAGTGGGGCGGCTATATCGGCTATGGCGTCGCCGGCTTAACATATGACATTAACGGGGGTGCCTTTTTCCGGACCGATGGGCCACATTTGTGATGCGACCGCCCGGCGGCGCCGGTTGGGAAGCCGAGACCAAGAATGAACAGGCGCCGAGAGATGGTGGAACTGACCGACCTGGAGCGCGATGCGCTGACCGAGTTGGTGAACATGGGGGTCGGCCGCGCCGCCACCCATCTCAGCCGCATGGTCAACGACCAGGTCCTGCTGTCCGTGCCGACCGTGGACATCGTCAGCCGGCAGGAGGCGTCGGATTTCCTGACCGCGCGCGAACGCCACGGGCTTGTGGCGGTGGAACAGCAGTTCCAGGGCTCCTTCGACGGCCGCGCCATGCTGATCTTTCCGGAAGCCAACAGCCTGGAACTGGCCCGCGCCGTCCTGGGCGGCGAGCTGACCCTGGCGGAGATCGTCGATCTGGAGCAGGACGCCCTAGCCGAGATCGGCAACATCATCCTGAACGGCTGCCTCGTGGTGGTCGCCAATGCGTTGAAGGACCGGTTGACCATCTCGCTGCCGGCGGTGCTGCGCGGCGACGGCGCCAACATCCTGACGGACAAGGCCGGAGGTTCGGACGAGCTTGTGCTGTTCCTCTACATCGATTTCACCATCCGCAGCCGCAGCATCCGCGGTTACATCGCCTTGCTGATGGGGGTATCGTCCCTGCAGTCGCTCAAGCAGCTGATCCATGCCTTCATCGAAGGCATCGCCGCCGAAGAACCCTCATCCGCCGGAACGTCGCATGGCTCCCAGATTGCCTGAACAACCCACCTGGGCGCTCGATGTCCTTGGCGCGCTGGATGCCGGCATCCTGCTTCTGGACCGCCATTGCCGCGTCCTTTACTGGAACAGCTGGATGGAGCAGGCCTCCACCCTGACGGCCAGGGAAATACTCGGGCACGACCTGTTCGACGCCCTGCCGAACCTGCGTGAATCGCGCCTGCACATCGCCGTGCGCGACACGTTGGCCACCGGTGCGCCCGGCGTCCTGTCGCACACGCTGAACCCGATGCTGTTCCCGCTGCGCCTGCCCGACGGACGGCGGATGGTCCACAATGTGGTGATCCGTCCGCTACCCTCGCACGCATCGTCACCCCATGCGCAATCCGCGGGCAGCGAGGCGCGCTGCCTGATCCAGGTGACCGACGTCACGGCATCGGTGAACCGCGAACGGGTGCTGCGTGAACAGCGTGACGCGCGTTACCGCGCCATCGTCGACACCGCCCCCGACGCCATCATCACCACCGACACCCGCGGCATGGTGCAGTGGATGAACGGCACCGCCACCCGCCAGTTCGACTATCGTCCGGACGAGCTGATCGGCCAGAGCGTCACCGTGCTGCTGGGCGATGACGCCCCCGACTGGATCGCCATGGCGGAGCGTAGCGGACCGGGCGCCGCCGGCATGGACGCCGCCACCCAACCGGTGGAACTGTCCGGCCGCCGCCGCGACGGCAGCCACATCGATCTCGAACTGTCGATGGCGCGCTGGGAATCGGAAGGACGCAGCTTCATCACCGGCATCCTACGCGACATCACCGAGCGCCGCCGCACCCGGGAGGAGTTGCGGACCAGCGCGCTCGCCATGCGCCAGCTGGCCGAGCAGACCAAGGCGACGCTGGACGCGCTGCCGGCCTTCATCGCCGTGCTCGACCGCTCCGGCCATATCGTGTCGGTCAACCGCGCCTGGGCGGAAGCCGGGTCGGAGACCAGCTTCCTCGGCCAGGGCTGCATCGTCGGCGACGATTACCTCGATCACTGCGGCCGGGGGGAGACCGCCGACCCACGCGCCGACAGCGTGATGGAGGGCTTGCGCACGCTGCTGAACGAGGGCGGGCCGCCGGTGTCGGCCGAATATGTCACCAACACCCAGCACTGGTTCCGCTGCCTCGCCGCCCCGATGCCGGCCGGTCCCTTCGGCGGCACGGTGCTGATGCACATCGACGTGACGGAGATCAAGTCGATGGAAGCGGCGCTGCGCAAGCTGGTCGGCCAGAAATCGACCCTGCTGCGCGAGGTCAACCACCGGGTCAAGAACAGCCTGCAGTTGGTCTCCAGCCTGCTGACGCTGCAGACGCTCAGCCTGCCCGACGAAGGGGTGAGGGTGCATTTCCAGGACGCCCGCAGCCGCATTGAGGCGATCGCCCGCGTCCACAACCGCCTTTATCAAGCCGACCAGTTCCAGACCATCGAGTTCGGCACCTACCTGAACGAGCTGTGCGAGGATCTGGCGCGTGCGTCGGGCGGCGACAGCATGTGCGACATCGACGTGCGGTCCGACGTGATCGACCTGCCGATTGACCATGCCGCTCCGCTTGGCCTGATCGCGAACGAGCTGATCACCAACGCGGTCAAGCATCGCGGCAACGGTCCGGCGCGGGTGACGGTGACCTTCATGCGCGAGGCCGACGACCTTGCCCTGACCGTTTCCGACAGCGGTCCGGGGCTGCCGTCCAACTTCGACATCCGCAAGAGCCGCAGCCTGGGCATGCGCCTGATCTCCAGCCTCGCCGGCCAGATCCGGGCCAGCGTCGGCATCGACACCACGCCGCAGGGCACCACCTTCCGCATCGAACTGCCGGTGCCGGACGAGGTGCCGCTTCTCGAAGCGACGTCCGCCGAGGAGATCGGGGGATGAAGATCCTGCTGGTGGAAGACGAGGTGCTGATCGCCCTTGAACAGCAGCTCTATCTGGAGAATGTCGGCCACAGCATCATCGGCCCGGCGATCACCGCGACCGAGGCGATTGAGATCGCCACGGCCGACAAGCCCGATCTGGCGCTGGTCGACGTGCATCTGGGCATGGGCACCAACGGCATCGACGCAGCGCGCGGGCTGACCAAGCTGGGCGTGCCCTGCCTGTTCATCACCTCGTTCCGCGACGAGTTGAAGAAGGACGGTCCGGTCACCGGCATCGGCTGTCTGCCCAAGCCCTTCACCGAAAGCGGCCTGATCGCCGCCGTCGACGTCGCCCGCGCGATATTGGCAGGGGAGACGCCGCGCAACGTGCCGCAGACGATGGAGCTGTTCGTGTGAGGGGAGGGGGCGATACCCCCCTCACCCCGCATCCGGAAAATCAGCCCCCAGCGTCGTCTTCTCCCAGGCGTCGATCTCGTCCAGCACCGAGCGCAGCTTGCCGCGCACGCCCTCCAGCGCCGGGCGGCCGAGCACGAGGCGGAGCGGGGGGTTCTCCACATTCACCGCGGCGATGATCGCCTCCGCCGCCCGCACCGGATCGCCCGGCTGCTTGCCGCTGTAGCCGGAGATCTGCTTGCGCCGCGCGCCGGAGGTCTGTTCGTAATCGTCGATCCAGGTCGCCGACTGCTTCAGCGAACGCCCGGCCCAATCGGTGCGGAACGGCCCCGGCTCGACGATCAGCACGCGGATGCCCAGCGGCGCCACCTCCTTCGACAGCGACTCCGACAGCCCCTCCACCGCGAACTTGGTGGCGGCGTAATAGCCGGAGCCCGGAAAGCCGACCATGCCGCCCTGGGAGGAAATGTTGACGATGTGGCCGGCACGGCGCGCCCGCATCCCCGGCAGCACCGCCCGCGTCACCGCGGCGAGCCCGAAGACGTTGGTCTCGAACATTGCGCGGATCTCCGCATCCTCGCCTTCCTCGATGGCGGAGAGATAGCCGTAGCCGGCATTGTTCACGACCACGTCGAGCCGGCCGAACGCCTCTTCCGCCTCGCGGACGGCGCGGGCGACCTGGGCCTGGTCGGTGACGTCCAGCGCGATGGCGCGCCCGCGCTCGCCATGGCTGGCCAGCAGGTCGTCCAGCTTCCTCGGGTCGCGCGCCGTCGCGGCGACACGCCAGCCCTTCTCAAGCACCAGCCGCGCCAGCTCGCGGCCGAAGCCGGTCGAACAGCCGGTGATGAACCAGACGGGCGTGTCGGTGGGGGTCTGTGCCATAACGACTCCTGCGGTCTCTCGTGATGCGCCGCTATGGGCGAACTGAGTTGGTCGCCAGGGACATACGCCGCCGCACCCGCGTGGCCACCCCACCTTTCGATAAGGGGAGCGGCCGCCCTCAGCCCCCGATCCGGCGGATCGGCTCCGGCGCCGACTGCTGTTCGAACAGGCGGCGGTAGAGCCCGCCCGCCCGGTGGAGCAGGGCGGCATGGCTGCCTTCCTCGACCACCCGGCCCTGGCTGAAGACCAGGATGCGGTCCAGCGTGCGCACGGTGGACAGGCGGTGGGCGATGATGATGGCGGTGCGGCCCTGCATCAGCCGTTCGATGGCCTCCTGGATCAGCGCCTCCGATTCCGAATCCAGGCTGGAGGTCGCCTCGTCCAGGATCAGGATCGGCGCGTCGGCCAGGAAGGCGCGGGCCAGCGCCACCCGCTGACGCTCGCCGCCCGACAGCTTGACGCCGCGCTCTCCGACCAACGTCGCATAGCCCTTCGGCAGGCGGGCGATGAAGTCGTCGGCGTTGGCGAGCTTTGCCGCCCGTTCGATCTCCGCCATCGACGCGCCGGGCCGGCCATAGGCGATGTTCTCCGCCAGGGTGCGGTGGAACAGGATCGGCTCCTGCGGGACGATGGCGATCTGCGAGCGCAGCGACTGCTGGGTCGTCGCCGCGACCTCCTGCCCGTCGATCAGCACCCGTCCCTCGGTCACGTCATACAGGCGCTGGATCAGCTTGACGAAGGTGGTCTTGCCCGACCCCGACGGCCCGACCAGCCCCACGCGTTCGCCCGCCCTGATGGTCACGGACAGGTCGCGGTAGAGCGGGGTGGTGTGGCCGCCATATTGGAAGGTGACGCGGTCGAAGCGCACCTCGCCCGCTCCGATGCGGATCGGCGCGGCATCCGGCCGGTCCTCCACCCCCAGCGGTTCGGCGTGGATCGCCACCAGCTCCTCCATCTCGTTGACGGAGCGCTGGAGGTGGTTGATGTGCATGCCGATGTCGCGCAGATAGCCGTGCACGACGAAATAGGTGGTCAGCACATAGGCAACGTCGCCCGGCGTCGCCTGTCCACGCCACCAGAGCCACAGCGCGGTCGCCACCACGCTGCTGCGGATCAGCAGCAGAACCACCAACTGCACGGTGCTGTGGCGGGTGTGGCGGGTCCAGGTGCGATGGGTGCGGCGGCTCCACTTGTCGACCACGCCGGCCAGCCGCCCGTCCTCGCGCGGCTCGGCGCCGAAGGCCTTGACCACGGCGTTGCAGCCGATGGCGTCGGCCAGCGTCCCGCCCAGTTTCGTATCCCAGGCGTTCGACAGCCGGGCGGCCGGGGCGATGTAGAGGGTGGAGAACATCACCGTCATCGCGATGTAGACGGCTGTGCCGAGCGCGATGACCAGCCCCATCGCCGGCCAGTGCAGCCCCAGCGTCACCATCGTGCCGATCAGCACGACCAGCGACGGCCACAGCGCCAGCAGCAACGTGTCGTCCAGCGTGTCGAGCGCCCACATGCCTCGGGTGATCTTGCGCACCACCGACCCGGCGAAGCTGTTGGCGTGCCAGTCGGTGGAGAATCGCTGGATGCGGTGGAAGCTGTCCTGACCGACATCGGCCATGATGCGCAGGGTGAAGGGAATGACTCCGCTCCAGGCGATGTGGCGCATCACCACCATGCCGACGCCCAGCGCCACCATGGCGCCGAAGGCGAACAACGCCTCGTGGAGGGCCGCGTCGCGGTCTCCCGGCAGCAGGGTCAGCGCATCGACCAGCCGGCCGGCGAACAGCGGCATGAAGACGTCGGCCAGCGTCGCGAGCGCGATGGCCCCGGCGATGCCGACGGCCAGCGGGGTCTGGCGGCGCCAGTGACGGAAGGTGAAAGCCAGAACGCTGCGGATGGCGTTCGGGCGCGGGGTGCGTTTCGACAGAGCCATGGGTTCCAACCGGGGCAGGGCCGGCCATGAAGGCGGCGGCGCCGTTGGGGGGAATGGGGAATGGTCGCGGTGCGCGGCTTGAGGCAGCCGGCGCGGAGATGGTGTGCGGCGCTAAATGCCATCTCTTTCCGAGTGGCGAGGATTCGAAGCCGGAAGAACCAGCCGGAACAGCAACAACTGCGCGTCATCCCCGCGAAGGCGGGGATCCAGTGTTCCCAATGCGACCGCTCAGAAAACGCTGGATTCCCGCCTCCGCGGGAATGACGGCCGAACAAGCCTTTAGAACGTCACCGGCCCTTCAAATTCGTCTGGCGCGGCTTCATGCCGGAAGGCTTGCCTCCAGCCCCAGCCGGTTTCGCTCCCGGCGCCTTGCCCACCGGCGGCACGACGCGGCGGCCCTGTCCGGCCTGCTGGGTCAGGAAGGTCTTGCCTTTCGGCCCCTTCTCCCGCGGCTTGGCGGTGGCACCCACCGGCTGCCAGGCCGGGATCAGATGCTCCTCACCTGGGCCGATCAGGTCCTCGCGGCCCATGCGCTTCAGCGCCTCGCGCAGGATCGGCCAGTTCTCCGGATCGTGGTAACGCAGGAAGGCCTTGTGCAGGCGGCGCTGCTTCAGCCCCTTCGCCGACGATACCATCTCCGACCCGACGCGGCGCACCGGGCGCAGGGGGTTGCGCTCGCTATGGTACATCGCCGTTGCCAGCGACATCGGCGAGGGCAGGAAGGTCTGCACCTGATCCGCCTTGAAGCCGTTCCGCTTCAGCCACAGCGCGAGGTTCATCATGTCCTCGTCCGTGGTGCCGGGATGGGCGGCGATGAAGTAGGGGATCAGGTAGAGCTTCTTGCCCGCCTCCTTCGCCGCCTTGTCGAACATCCGCTTGAACTCGTCATAGGCGCCCATGCCGGGCTTCATCATCTTGGCCAGCGGACCCGGCTCGGTGTGTTCCGGCGCGATCTTCAGGTAACCGCCGACATGGTGGGTCACCAGTTCCTTCACATATTCCGGATTGCGCACGGCGAGGTCGTAGCGCAGCCCCGACGCGATGTGGATCTTCTTCACCCCCGGCACCGCACGGGCCTTGCGGTAGAGCTGGACCAGCGAGGAATGGTCGGTGTTCAGGTTCTTGCAGATGTCCGGGAAGACGCAGGACGGGCGCCGGCAGACCGATTCCGTCTCCTTGTCCTTGCAGGCGAGGCGATACATGTTGGCGGTCGGCCCGCCCATGTCGGAGATGACGCCGGTAAAGCCCTTGGTCTTGTCGCGGATATGCTCGATCTCGCGCAGGATCGACCCTTCCGACCGGCTCTGGATGATGCGTCCCTCATGCTCGGTGATCGAGCAGAAGGAACAGCCGCCGAAGCAGCCGCGCATGATGTTGACCGAGAACCGGATCATCTCCCACGCCGGAATGCGCGCGTCGCCATAGGACGGGTGCGGCGCCCGCGCATAGGGCAGGTCGTAGACGCCGTCCATCTCGCTGGTTTCCAGCGGGATCGGCGGCGGGTTCAGCCAGACGTCGCGGTCGCCGTGGCGCTGGACCAGCGCACGGGCGTTGCCGGGATTGCTCTCCTGGTGCAGCACGCGGCTGGCATGGGCATAGAGCACCTTGTCGGCCGTCACCTGCTCGAAGCTGGGCAGCCGCACCGCCATGCGGTCGGCACCGGCGGCACGCGGCGACACCGGCGCCGACGGATCGTCGATGGAGCTGCTGTCGACCACCGTCCAGCCTTCCGGCAGGGACGAGCGCATGATGGCGGTGCCGCGGATGTCGGTCATCGCCTTCGGCGATTCCCCCTTCAGCGCGCGCTGGGCGATCTCGATGATGGCGCGTTCGGCGTTGCCGTAGACCAGCATGTCCGCCTTGGAATCGACCAGGACGGAGCGGCGGATCTTCTCGCTCCAATGATCGTACTGGGCGATGCGGCGCAAGGACGCCTCGATGCCGCCAAGGACGATCGGCACGTCCTTGAAGGCTTCGCGGCAGCGCTGGGAATAGACGATGACGGCGCGGTCCGGCCGCTTGCCGCCCTCGTCGTTCGGCGTGTAGCTGTCGTTGTGGCGCAGGCGACGGTCGGCCGTATAGTGGTTGACCATCGAATCCATGTTGCCGCCGGTCACGCCCCAGAACAGCCGCGGCTTGCCCAGGATCTTGAACGGCTCCGCACTGCTCCAGTCGGGCTGCGCGATGATGCCGACACGCAGCCCCTGCGATTCCAGCAGCCGGCCGATGATCGCCATGCCGAAGCTGGGATGGTCGATATAGGCGTCGCCGGTGACGACAATGACATCGCACTGGTCCCAGCCCAGCCGGTCCATTTCCGCACGCGACATCGGCAGGAAGGGCGCCGCCTTGGGGCGCACGCTCCGGTCCGGGCGGTGAGTGAACAGGTTGGGGGCCGCGAGCATCGCGTTCTCCGGGTCTCTATCAACAATGCGGATGGATAAGCCGACAGTCTTACCCTGTCGGCCGGCAAAATCCCACCGCTGATAACGCAGCGGAGCAATGGGACATTGTGCGGGGTGGCGCGACAGCTATGTGGGACGCCCCACAGCCGGTGCAAGGGCCGGCCATGGGTGTCGGGCGCGGGGCAGGGCAGGGTGCCGTTCAGGCGGCGACACCGTCCGGCCCCACGGCCCGGCCATTGCGGCGCGCAACCACCCAGCCGATCAGCGCGCCGGCTAGCATCACCAGCGCCGCGATCAGGAAGGCCGCACCCGGAAGCGGGAACAGCGCACCGCTGCCCACCGACGCGGAATAGACCGCCCCGAAGAAGACCGGCGACAGGATTCCGGCGACGCTCGCCACGCTCATGTTGGCGCCCTGCAACTGACCCTGCTCCGACGGGCTGACCCGCTGCGTCATCAGCGACTGGATGGTCGGCATCGCCAGCCCCCACAGCGCGTTCGGCAGGATGGCGAGCGCAAACCAGCCGCCATTCGGCGCCAGCCCCATGCAGGCCAGCCCGACGGCCCCGCCGAACAGGCCGACGACCATCGTGCCGCGGTCGCCCAGCCATTTCACCATGCGCGAGACCACCAGCCCCTGCATGACCATGTCGAGCGCGCCGACCACCGCCAGCAGAAGCCCGACATCCCAGGCGCTCCAGCCATAGCGATGCGCGGCATAGAGCACGAAGACGGCGGGAAAGACCTGGTGGGAGACATGAAGCATGAAATTGACCATCGACAGACCCGACAGCTCCGGGTGGGACCGCAGCAACCGCAGCGCCCCGAACGGGTTGGCCCGGCGCCAGGAGAAGACCATGCGGCTCTCGGGCGGCAGCGATTCCGGCAGCGCCACCAGACCATAGAGGAACGCCAGCCCGCTGAGCAGGCCCGCCCCCCAGAAGGGTGCCCGCGGCGAGATTTCGCCCAGCAGACCGCCCAGCAGCGGACCGGCGATGAAGCCGGCGCTGAATGCGGCGCCGATCAGGCCATAGGCGCGCGCCCGCTGCTCCGGCGGCGTCACGTCGGCCATGTAGGCGAAGACGGTGGTGAAGCTGGAGGAGGTAATGCCGGCGATTGCCCGCCCGACCACCAGCCACCACAGGTTCGGCGCCACCGCCATCAGCACATAATCCGCCGCCAGCCCCAGCGCCGACAGCAGGATCACCGGCCGCCGCCCGAAGCGGTCGGACAGCGACCCGATCACCGGGGAGCAGAAGAATTGCATCATTGCCCACAGCGTGACCAGCGCACCATTGATGGTGCCGGCCTGCGCGTCGGCTCCGACGAACTGCTCGATCAACGCCGGCAGCACCGGAATGACGATGCCCATCGCGACGATGTCGAGCACCGCGGTGACGAGAATGAAGGCCGTCGCGGCTTTGCGCGGACGAAGAACGGGAGACATGGAAAAGACCTTTAGGAACAACGAGGTTTAAAGCGCCCAAACAGGGCGCGGGCGCACCCCGGCCAGAGAGGGCAGGCCGGGCGGCATCGCGCAAGGAAGCATCATCATAGGCTGCGTGCAGCCGGTTGTGAAGCGAAATATTTCCGACAGCGGATGTATTCTGTCGACGCAGACGGCGAGGTCGGTTTGCCCATCACCGCCATCGGCAAAACACGTAGGCGCTGATCTCTCCCTCACCCCTCCAGGGTGCGTTCGATCCGCCGGTCCGGCACCAGCCACAACAGGATCACCAGGACGTACAGCAGGATGGACAGCCATTGCAGGATGAAGGCCGCCAGAATGGCCAACACATAGATGGCTATGCTGATCTTGCCCTTCAGATCGGCCCCGACGGCGCGGGCCACCGCCGACTCCCGGCCGCCGCAGGCGATGATCGCATGTTCGGTCAGGCTGTAGCCGACCGCCGCCATGCCGAGGACGACGCCATAGGCCGCCGTCGCCACCGGCGAGAAGGAACTATCGTCGAGCCAGCGGATGACGAAGGGAACCAGCGACAGCCAAAACAGCAGAAAAAGATTCGCCCACAGAACCCGCCCGTCGATCCGCGTGGCTGCCTGCAACAGATGATGGTGGTTGTTCCAATAAAGTCCGACATTGATGAATGACAGCACATAGGCCAGCAGAATGGGAACACGCTCCGCCAGTGCGGCGAGACTGCCGTCGACCGGCACCTTCAACTCAAGCACCATGATGGTGATGACAATCGCCAGCACCCCATCGGTGAACGCCTCCATCCGGCCGGTCTTCATGATCGATCTCCAGAGCGTCAGGCCACTGCCGGCGCTGCAGCGACGGGGTGAAGCGCGCAGACTGCGGTACCGG
>CBFGPE010000183.1:0-11754 GCA_965650625.1 uncultured Azospirillum sp.
AGGGCAATTTATTTCACTGCGCCTACACCAGTTCGCCGTGGCGCTCGCAACCGGCCTCAGCCAGTTCCACGAAGCGCTCCGTCACGTCGTCCGGCTGGGCGACCTTCGTCGGGTCCTCGCCCGGGAACGCCTGGGTGCGCAGCTTGCTCGCCACCACGCCGGGGTCGATCAGGTTGACGCGCAGGGTCGAACCGGCGACCTCCATCGCGTAGGTCTTCACGATCATCTCCAGCGCCGCCTTGCTGGCGCCGTAGGGCATCCAGTAATGGTGCGGCGCCTTGGCGGCGGCCGAGGTGACGAAGATGGCGCGGCCGGTGCCGGACGCGCGCAGCAGCGGGTCCATCGAGCGGATCAGGCGGTAGTTGGCCGTCACGTTCAGGTCCATCACCCGCGACCACAGCTTCGGATCGTACTGGGCGACCGGGCCCAGCGCCTCCAGCGCGCCGGCATTGCCGACGACGACGTCCAGCTTGCCGAAACGCTGGTAGAGCGCTTGGCCGAGCTGGTCGATCTTGTCGTAGTCGCGGAGATCCATCGGCACCAGGGTCGCCGACTGGCCGGAGATCTTCTGGATGGCGTCGTCGGTCTCCTCCAGCCCGCCGACGGTGCGGGCAACCAGGACCAGATGGGCGCCTTCGGCGGCGAAGCGCTTGGCGACGGCGGCGCCGATGCCGCGCGATGCACCGGTGACGAGGGCGATGCGGCCGGAGAGACGGGACATGGAAGAAGCCCTGGCGTTGGACGTGGACATGCCCTCTCCCGCCCCGGGAGAGGGAGGGGACCCGCGCCGTCAGGCGTGGGGAGGGTGAGGGGTGGTCCAAGGAACCAGAAGCGCACGGCGCCTTGGATCACCCCTCACCCCTCCCAAGCTTCGCTTGGGCCCCTCCCCTCTCCCGGGGCGGGAGAGGGTGTTAACTCAGGCGCGGACGGCGACGTTCGCTTCGACCGGCGGGCTTTCCAGCGCGTCGGTCAGCGGGATCGGGTAGTCGCCGGTGAAGCAGGCATCGCAATAGCCGAGATTCTTCGGGTCGCGCTTCTCCTCGCCCATCGCCCGGTACAGGCCGTCGAGCGAGATGAAGGCGAGGCTGTCGGCCTGGATGAACTCGCGCATCTGCTCCACCGTCATGCGGTGGGCCAGCAGCTTGCCCTGCTCCGGCGTGTCGATGCCGTAGAAGCAGGGGTGCGAGGTCGGCGGGCTGGAGATGCGCATGTGCACCTCGGCGGCACCGGCGGCGCGGACCATCTCGACGATCTTCTTCGAGGTGGTGCCGCGGACGATGCTGTCGTCGACCAGCACGACGCGCTTGCCCTCGATCATCGCGCGGTTGGCGTTGTGCTTCAGCTTCACGCCGAGATGGCGGATCTGGTCGGTCGGCTCGATGAAGGTGCGGCCGACATAGTGGTTGCGGATGATGCCGAGGTCGAAGGGCACGCCGGCTTCCTGGGCGTAGCCGAGCGCCGCGGGCACGCCGCTGTCGGGGACCGGCACGATCACGTCGGCGGGCACGCCGGCCTCGCGGGCCAGCTCACGGCCGATGCGCTGGCGGGCCTGATAGACGGAGGTGCCCTCCATCACGCTGTCCGGACGGGCGAAGTAGATGTATTCGAAAATGCACAGGCGGCGCTGCTGCGGCTGGAACGGGCGCAGGCTGTGGACGCCGCTGCCGTCGATGACGATCATCTCGCCCGGCTCGACGTCGCGGACATATTCGGCGCCGACGATGTCGAAGGCACAGGTCTCGCTCGCCAGCAGGTGGGTGTCGCCCAGCTTGCCCAGCACCAGCGGCCGGACGCCGAGCGCGTCACGCACGCCGATCACCTCCTTGGAGGTCAGCGCCACCAGGGAGAAGGCGCCCTCGACCTGCCGCACCGCCTCGATCAGGCGATCGACCGGCGAGCCGCCGCGGGCGGTCGCCATCAGGTGGACGATCACCTCGGTGTCGGTGGAGGACTGGAACAGGCAGCCGCGGCGGACCAGCTGGCGGCGCAGCGCTTGGGCGTTGGTCAGGTTGCCGTTGTGCGCCAGCGCGAAGCCGCCGAACTCGAAATCGGCGTAGAGCGGCTGGACGTTGCGGATCGAGGTGTCGCCGGTGGTGGCGTAGCGGACATGGCCGATGGCGCTGCCGCCCTTCAGCTTGGCGATGATCGCCTCGGAGCTGAAATGGTCGCCGACAAGGCCCAGCGTGTGCTGGAGATGGAAGCGGCCGCCGTCGAAGCTGACGATGCCCGCCGCCTCCTGCCCGCGGTGCTGCAGGGCGTGCAGGCCCAGCGCCGTGATGGCGCCCGCCTGCGGGTTGCCGTAGATGCCGAACACGCCGCACTCTTCGCGCAGCTTGTCGTCGTCGAACGGATGCGTCGTCAGCATCACCAGAAGTCCTTCGTCCAAGAGGCGCCCGAGGGCGCGTCAGCACATGCAACGGAAAGAAACGGTCCACAAACGTCGATAGCGCCGAAACCGAGCGGTCAAGCTCAGCGGGCGTTGTTCTGCATCAGCCTTTCAAGGTCGGCGCGGTCGCGGTCCTTATAACCGGTATCGGGCGCCTGCGCACCCCCGGTCTTCGCGGGGCTGGGCACCGGTGTCGACAGGCGGTCGAGCGCCTGCTTGGCCTCCATCGCCTGACGCGCACGGTCGCGCGCCATGTCCATCTGGCCGAGCCCTTCCCGGCGCAGGTTCTCCGGCACGAAGGCATAGAGGGTCTCGGCGCCGGCGGCCAGGAAGGGACGGGTCTTCGCCTGCTGCAGCCACACCGGCTGTTCGGCCGGGTTGGGCACCAGCCAGAGGAAGAACAGGTAGGCGATGGACACCAGCACCCCGCCCTTCACCAGCCCGAAGGCGAAGCCCAGCGTGCGGTCCAGCGCCGACAGCGCGGAGGCCTGCACCCCGCGCGACAGGCTGCGGCCCAGCAGCGACAGCACGATCAGCGCGACGATGAACACCGCCACCGCCGAGGCGGCGTAGGCCAGCATCTCGAAGCGGATGTAGATCTGCGCGTAGGGAAGGACATGGGGCAGCGCGTAGAGCGTGATGATCGCAGCGCCGGCCCAGGCGGCGACCGACACCACCTCGGCCACCAGACCCCGGCTGAAGGCCAGAAGCGCGGCCAGAAGCACGACGGCGATGACGACGATGTCCACCGGATTGACGGGAAGGTTGTCCATAGCCCTTAGCCGATTGCCTGTACCGATTGATGAGGTACCGATTGATGACGGAAGTGCGGTCAGATGTATTCGTCGTCGCGCCAGCGGCGCGTGTCGTTGTCGTCATGGGGACGCCGCGGGGGTGGCCGGCCGGAGGAGCCCTGCGGCTGGAACAGCGGCATCAGCTCGCCCAGCTGCTGGAGTTCGACCGTCTTGAGGCCGTTGTCGCCGCGGCTGCTCTTCTTGCCGGTGCGCCGCGCCGGGAAGATGGCGGAGGAGAAGCCGAGCTTCGCCGCCTCCTTCAGGCGGGTGTCGCTCTGGCCGACGGCGCGGACCTCGCCCGACAGGCCGATCTCGCCGAACACCACGGCATCGGCCGGCACCGGCTCCCCGGTCAGCGAGGAGACGAGGGCGGCGGCGACGGCGAGGTCGGCGGCGGGTTCGGTGATGCGCAGTCCGCCGGCGACGTTCAGATAGACGTCGTTGGCGCCGATCTGCACGCCGCAGCGCGCCTCCAGCACCGCCAGCACCATGGCGAGGCGGGCCGAATCCCACCCGACCACGGCGCGGCGCGGCGTGCCGAGCGGCGACGGAGCGACCAGGGCCTGCACCTCGACCAGGACGGGGCGGGTGCCCTCCATCCCGGCGAAGACGGCGGCGCCCGACACGTCGCCGCGGCGTTCGGCGAGGAACAGGGCGGACGGGTTGGCGACCTCGCCGAGGCCGCCGTCGCCCATCTCGAACACGCCGATCTCGTCGGTCGGGCCGAAGCGGTTCTTCACCGCGCGCAGGATGCGGAACTGGTGGCCGCGCTCGCCTTCAAAATAGAGGACGGTGTCCACCATGTGCTCCAGCACGCGGGGACCGGCGATCATGCCTTCCTTGGTGACATGGCCGACCAGCAGCAGGACGACGCCGCGCCGCTTGGCGACTCGGATCAGCTCCTGCGCGCTGGCGCGGACCTGGGCGACGGTGCCGGGGGCGCTGTCCAGATTGTCCATATACATGGTCTGGATCGAGTCGATGACAATCACCTCCGGCCCCTTGGCGTCGTCGAGCGAGGCGACGATATCGCGCACGCTGGTGGCCGATGCCAGATCGACGGGGGCGGTCGCGCAGCCGAGGCGCTGGGCGCGCAGGCGGACCTGATCGACCGCCTCCTCGCCCGAGACATAGGCGCAGCGGTGGTCCTGCGACAGCCGGGCCATCGCCTGGAGCAGAAGGGTCGATTTGCCGATGCCGGGGTCGCCGCCGATCAGGATGGCCGAGCCGGGGACCAGCCCGCCGCCGCAGACGCGGTCGAACTCGGCGATGCCGGTCATGCGGCGCGGCGGCGCCTCGCTGGAGCCGTGCAGGCCGACGAAGTCGATGCGGCGGCCGCGCGCGGCGCCCAGCCCCTTGGGCGCGCTGTCGGGCGCCGCCTCCTCGACGAGGCTGTTCCATTCGCCGCAGGCGTCGCACTTGCCTGCCCATTTCGGGAAGGAGGCGCCGCAGGCCTGACAGACATATCGGGTGGTGGGCTTCGCCAAAGGTCTGGTAGTCCGATGGGGATAGGGCCCGCCACATATAGCAAGCCATTCCGCCGAATCCTACGCTTGCAGGGGTGGAATGCAGGAGCTTTTTTCGGACCGGTGCCGTGATAGCTTGTTGCGCTGTCTGCGGATGGGCGCAGCGGTTGAAGAATGTCAGAGGAATTACGTGACGGATGACGGTCTGATGGACAGGGAAGGCAAGCGGATCGTGCTGCACGGTCCGGAAGGGTTCGAGGCGGTGCGGAAGGCCTGCCGGCTGGCGGCCGAGACGCTGGACTACATCGTGCCCTTCGTGGTGCCGGGGGTCAGCACCGGGCGGCTCGACAAACTGATCGAGGAGTTCCAGCGCGACCGCGGCGGCATTCCGGCGACGCTGGGCTATCAGGGCTATCCGGCCAGCAGCTGCATCTCGCCCAACCATGTCGTCAACCACGGCATCCCCAGCGACGACAAGAAGCTGGTCGAGGGCGACATCGTCAACATCGACGTCACGGTGATCCTCGACGGCTGGTACGGCGACAGCAGCCGCATGTATTTCGTCGGCGAGAAGATCGGCGTGAAGGCGCGCAAGCTGGTCGACCTGACCTGGCGCTGCATGATGGCCGGCATCGCCCAGGCCAAGCCGGGCAACCATCTGGGCGACATCGGCCATGCCATCCAGACGATGGCCGAGGCGGCCCGCTGCTCCGTCGTGCGCGATTTCGGCGGGCACGGCATCGGGCAGGTCTTCCACGGCGCCCCGCATGTCGACCATTTCGGCAAGCCCGGCACCGGCGTGGAACTGCGCCCCGGCATGATCTTCACGGTGGAGCCGATGATCAACGCCGGCCGGCCGGAGGTGAAGATCCTGTCCGACGGCTGGACCACGGTCACCCGCGACCGTTCGCTGTCGGCGCAGTTCGAGCATCAGATCGGCATCACCGAGGACGGCTGCGAGATCTTCACCCTCTCCCCCGCCGGCTTCACCCAGCCTCCTTATGAGAACGCCGCATGAGCGACGAACAGAAGCCGTGGGAGGTGCTGGACAGCCGCGAGCTGCTGGACGCCAGCCCATACCTGAAGGTGCGGGCGGAGACGGTGCGGCTGCCGGACGGGCGGACGGTGGAGAATTTCTACCAGCTCGACCAGCCCGACTTCGCCCTGATGTATGTCGAGACCGAGGACGGCAAGGTCGTGATGCTGCGCACCTACAAGCATGGGGCGCGCCGTGTCAGCCTGACCTTCCCGGCCGGCGCCATCGACCCCGGCGAGGAGCCGCTGGAGGCCGCCAAGCGCGAGCTGCTGGAGGAAACCGGCTATGCCGCCGACGACTGGACCCCGCTGGGCGGCTTCGTCGTGGCGGCGAACTCCAAGGGCAGCACCTGCCACCTGTTCCACGCCAGGGGCGCCCGCAAGGTGGCGGAGCCGGATCATGGCGACCTTGAGGACATGCGGATCGAACTGCACAGCGCGCGCGAGCTGATCGACGCGGCGGCGCAGGGCGATTACGCGGTGCTGCCGGTGATCGCAATGCTGGGGGCGATGCTGATGCCGGAACTGCGCGAGGGGCTGGGCATGGCGGCGCGGAACCTACGATGACGGACGGCGCACTGACCGCGGAGCGGCTGATCGAGTTGCTGGGGCTGCAGCCGCATCCGGAGGGGGGCTGCTACGTCGAGACCTATCGGGCGCCGGGGGATGGCGGCCGCGGGGCTGTGACGGCGATCTATTTCCTGCTGCGGGCGGGGGAGCGGTCGCACTGGCATACGGTGGATGCCGTGGAGATCTGGCTCTGGCATGGCGGGGCGCCATTGGAGCTGTCGGTCTATGAAGACGGTGGGTCGGTGGAGCGCCGCCGGCTGGGGATGGACATCGCCGGTGGCGAACGGCCTCAGGCGGTGGTGCCGGTCGGGGCGTGGCAGGCGGCGCGGAGCCTCGCCGAAGGGCCGGACGGCTGGTCGCTGGTGAGCTGCACCGTGGCGCCGGCCTTCGAGTTCGCCGGGTTCAGGATGGCGCCCGAGGGGTGGGAGCCGCCGGGAGCGTGAGGCTTTTGGGAGGTTTTGCCCCCTCCCTAACCCTCCCCCGCGTTCCGCGGGAGAGGGGACTGCCCCGCCGCATTGCTAACCTACCCTCTCCCGCGAAGCGTGGGAGGGAGGGGGTACCACGCGCAAGAGCGCGAGGGAGGGGGCATGGCGCCCCCGCTCAATCGTCCGCGTACGGGTTCTTGCCCTTGCGCAGAAGCAGGCGCACAGGCACGCCGGGCATGTCGAAGCTTTCGCGCAGGTGGGTCGTGAGATAGCGCTGGTAGCTTTCCGGCAAATCCAGCGGCTTGTTCACGAACAGCGCGAAGGTCGGCGGGCGGGTCTTCACCTGGGTGACGTAGCGGATCTTGACCCGGCGGCCTTCGACCAGGGGCGGCGGATGGTGTTCCAGAACGCCTTCGATCCAGCGGTTCAGCTGCGCCGTCGGGATGCGGCGGTTCCAGACATTGTAGGTCTCCAGCACGCCGTCCAGAAGCGTGTCGAGCTTGTGGCCCTTCAGCGCCGAGATGGTGACGACCTTCACGCCCTTGATGTAGCCGAGCGAGGCCTGGAGCTTGTCCTCGACCTGACGCAGCGCCATGGCGCGGTCGTCGACCGTGTCCCACTTGTTGACGGCGATCACCAGGGCGCGGCCCTCGGAGATCACCAGACGGGCGATGGTCAGGTCCTGCTTGTCGAGGATGGCGGCGGCATCGACCACCAGCACCACGACATTGGCCATGCGGATGACGCGCAGACTGTCGGCAACCGCCAGCTTCTCCACCTTCTCGTCGACACGGGCGCGGCGGCGCATGCCGGCGGTGTCGACCAGCTTGAAGCGGCGGTCGCGCCACTCCCAATCGACGGAGATAGCGTCGCGGGTCATGCCGGCCTCCGGGCCGGTCAGCACGCGCTCCTCACCCAGCAGGCTGTTCAGCAGGGTCGATTTGCCGACATTCGGACGGCCGACGATGGCGATCTGGATCGGCTTGCTGCGGTCCTCCTCCGGCTCCGGCTGGTCGCCGACCGGGATGGTGGGGTCGAAGCCGTCGTCCTTCTCCTCGACCTCGCCGGCGTCATCCGGCGGGGCGTAGGGCAGCAGCGCCTCGACCAGATCGGCCATGCCCTCGCCATGCTCGGCGGACAACGGGATCGGATCGCCGAGGCCCAGCTCGTAGGATTCGAACATGCCGGGCTGGCTGGCCTTGCCTTCGGTCTTGTTGGCGACCAGCAGGACCGGGGTCTTGCTCCGGCGCAGCAGGTTGGCGAAATGGCGGTCCAGCGGGGTGATGCCGGCGCGGGCGTCGATGATGAACAGCGCCACGTCGGCGCGCTCCAGCGCCTGTTCGGTCTGGCGGCGCATGCGCGCCTCCAGGCTGTCGTCGGTCACGTCCTCCAGGCCGGCGGTATCCACCACCGTGAAGGACAGGCCGCCGACATGGGCCGGGGCCGAGCGCCAGTCACGGGTGACGCCCGGCGTATCGTCCACCAGGGCCAGTTTCTTGCCGGCCAGACGGTTGAAGAGAGTCGATTTGCCGACATTCGGCCGACCGACGAGGACCACGGTGAACGACATGGGGCCAAAGGCCTTTCACAACAGACGGAGGAAATCCGCGATCAGCGGAACGCGACCAGCGTTCCGTTGTCGCACAGCACATAGAGAGTGTTGTTGGCAACGACCGGCGGCAAGTAGGAACCGGTGGGGAGCGAACGGGTCACCTCCACCCGGCCGTCCGACGGCGACAGGCCGAGCAGCTGGCCGTTGGAGCCGGTGACCCACAGGCGGCTGCCCGCCATCACCGGACCCGACCAGACGATCGGACCCGACTTGTCCTCCGGATCCTTGAAGCGGGCGAGCGGCGCCACCCAGCGGACCTTGCCGTTCTGGCGCGCCACCGCGACGACTTCCTGGTCGTTGGTGACGGTGAACAGATAGTCGCCGGCCAGCCAGGGGGTCTGGACGCCGCCGATCTCGGTTTCCCAGATACGGGCGCCGATGCGCTCGTCGATGGCAACCATGCGACCGGAATGACCGATGGCATAGACGTTGCCGCGGTCGACCACCGGCAGGCCGCGGATGTCGGCCAGATTGCTCAGCTGGCCGGTGCGGCGGATGGCGGCGAGGCTGTCCTGCCAAGCCACGCGGCCGTTTTCCGGACGCAGGCCGAACAGCTCGCCCGACGAATAGGGCGAGACGACCAGCGTGCCGGTGGCGGCGGGGCTGGCTGCGCCGAGCAGGCCGGCGGTCTCCAGGATGCCCTGCTGCGACCACTGCACCGAACCGTCGTCGGTGGAGAGCGCGATGGTCTGGTTGTCGAGCGTGATGACCAGCACGCGGCCGCCGGCCACCGTGGGAGCGCCGCGGACCGGGCCGGCGATGCGCTTGCGCCACAGGATCTTGCCGCTGCCGGCGTCGAGCGACAGCACCTCGGCGAAGCCGGTGGCGGCATAGACGCGGCCGTCGGCATAAGCGACGCCGCCGCCGGTGGCACCGCCGCGCTCGTTCTCCGGCCGGGTGTCGACCCGCCACAGCGACTGTCCGCTGCGCTCGTTCAGCGCGGAGACATGCGAATCGGCGTCCATCGCGAAGATGCGGCCGTCGGCGATCACCGGCGTGCCGAGCAGCGCGCGCGAGCTGCTGGAGCCCGAGCCGATGTCGGCGCGCCAGGCGTCGGACGGGTTGGCCGACAAAGCGAGGTTGCCCAGCACATGGTCCGGCGTGCCGCCCGGCTGCGCCCAGGCCGCGTTGGCGACCGGCGGCGGCACGGTGACGGCGACGGCGGCGAGCTGGGCGTCCGGCTCCACCTTGCGCTCGCGCTGGAGCACGGCGACGCGCTTGCCCGGCAGGGGCGGATCGGGCGTCTTGCCGAACCAGCCGTCGATGGTGTCGCAGCCGGCGAGGAAGACGGACAGCAGCGATGCGGACAGCAGCGCCGCGCGGCGAATGGAGCCGGCCTTCATCTTGTTGTTCTTCATGGCCCTGGATCAGCCCTTGCCGTAGAGGGAGGCGAGATCGGCGGCACGGCCACGCACGCCCGACGGCGCTTGCTGGTCATCCGCCAGTTGCTTGTAGAGCGTGCGCGCCTTTTCGGTGTCGCCGGCGCGGGCGGCCAGCATCGCCGTCAGCTCGCGCGCGGTGAAGCGCCAGGGGCTGGTGTCGGCGGTCAGCGGCTGCAGCTTCGCCGTCAGCTGGGCCGGATCGCCCTTCTCGGCACGCTGCGTCACCGCCAGCAGGGTGGCGAGGTCGCGGTATTCGGCGGGCACGGAGCCGTTGGCGGCGATGCCGTCATAGACGGTCGCGGCCTCGTCCGGCTTGTTCTGGCGGATCAGCAGGGCCGCGGCGTTGAACTGGGCAATGGCGGCGAGGTCGGGCTTGGCAGAGCCGGCGAAGGCCGACAGTGCCTCGATCCCCTTTTCCGGTCCCTGGGCGCTCTGCCCGATGGCGGAGACCAGGGCGGCGGTCTGCTCCTGCTTCTGCTGCGCCTGCCAATGGCGCCAGTAGCTGTAGCCGCCGGTGCCGGCGACGACCAGGACGGCCGCGGCGATCATGGCGCCGCCATACTTCTTGAACAGGTGCTCCGCGCGGTCCCGGCGCAGATCCTCGTCGACTTCGCGGAAAATATCGCTCATGGCGCTGCGGTTGCGTCCCTGCGGTGGCGGCGTCGCGCACGGCCCGAATGGCGGCGCGGGTCAGGCGGAACCCGTCCGTCCGGTGAAGCGGACGGATGATTCCACAAGATCAAGAGGGGCGGATAGCATCGGGCAACCCGCCGGGTCAAGAGGCTCACTGCCGTGGACGGGGGTCCGGCCGTTGCCGCCAAAAGAAAACGGGCCGCGGAGGGGGTCCCCCGGCGGCCCAGTTCCGCGACCCGTACGTGCCCCGGATCGGTCGATGCCCTCTAAAAACTTACGCCGACATGATCTGGCGGCTCACGCCGACATGGCGGCGGCGGCGATGACGGCCTGGGTGCGGTTCTTGACGCCCAGCGACTTGAAGATGGCGGTGACGTGGATCTTCACCGTGCCTTCCGACAGGCCCAGCTCATAGGCGATCTGCTTGTTCGACTTGCCGAGACGCAGGCATTCCAGCACTTCGCGCTGGCGCTGGGTCAGGCCGTAGCCGGCGCTGCGGTCGGACATGTCCACCGTGCGGCGGCGCGGGGCGGCCTCCATGCTGGCGGTGAGCGCGCCCGGCGGCAGGTAGATGCCGCCCGAGAACACCAAGTTCAGGGCGCCCATCATCACCTTCACGCTGCTCGACTTCGGGATGTAGCCGGTCGCGCCATGATCGAGCGCGCCACGGATGTCGCCCAGAGCCTCCGACGCGGAGATCACCACCACCGGAACGCCCGGCTGCAGCGCCTGGATCTCGCGCAGGCCGTCGAAGCCCGGCCAGTTCGGCATATGCAGGTCCATCAGGATGATGTCGAAGGTGCCGCCGGCCCGGCACTGGTCCAGCACCTCGTCGAAGGTCCCGGCCTCGACGAAGCTGGCCTCGCCCTGCAGTTGCTCCAGCAAACGCCGCAAGCCTTCGCGAAACAGCAGATGGTCGTCCCCGATCAGAATCTTCATGGTCCCCGTCATCCTCGCTCGCCGGCCCTTGGCGGTGCCGTCCGCTTGGGGACGACCGCCCGTCAGGGCTGTTGTCGATGTTGTCCGGCACGCCCCCGCGGCACCCGGATCACCACATTCGCGCCGAATACATGGCCTGGTGGTCTGTTGGTCTGTACGCCCTCTGCGGACATCGGCCGGAAGACCGTCTGCCGTTGTGGGCTTGTTCTTCGCTGTGTTGGGTATCTGATACCACGATCGGTCGGGACCCTGTATCCCGACAAGGGCCATAGGTCATTCGAAGCCGACACTTCCCTTCGAGGCACCTTTGGTCATGGCACGGCCAAGAACTGCTTCCGCCGAAGGTCATAGTTTCTTCTGCGCCTGCGAATAGAGTTATCGCGTGGGCGCATCGGATTCACTTGATCCGATCGGGATCATTCGAAAAGAGACCTGTTGTCTCCATTCGCGACGGGAATTTTTCTGGAACCTTGCCATCTTTGCGACGTTCGTGTGGCAAGGATTTGATTAAC
>CBFGPE010000184.1:0-11744 GCA_965650625.1 uncultured Azospirillum sp.
TGGTCGTCAGCCCGCGCGCCGCCAGCGCGGCATAGTCCGGCAGGCTGTCGGCCGGCCAGTCCGCCAGCAGATCTTCGCGCGACACGCTGATGTGGGCGACCGGCCGCACCCCGCGCCCGCCGCCATGGATGTTGACGTGCGAGCCCCGCGGGTGCCAGCCGCCGGCCAGCCCCATCATCCGCAGGATGTCGGCATGGTATTCCAGCTCCGCCACCGAATTGGCGAGGGTGGCGGGGTTGGCGCTGTTCAGCACGCAATACTGGTCCGGGTGCAGCCCGATGCGGATGTCCGCCTCGATCGCCTTGCGGCCGGCATGCTCCAGCCCGCTTTGCACCAGGGCCTGGACGCCGGGCTGGCGGTAGAGCGGCCGTCCGATCTCGTGCGTGTAGGCCGGCAGCAGCCCGCTGTTGACGCGCAGCAGGCGGCGGTAGGCCGGATGCCGGGCGACCTCGTCCAGCTGCAGGTGCAGGGCCTGGAGGTTGCGGCGCAGCACCTCCGTCAGCTTTTCCTCGGCGCGGGCGGGGCTCAGCTTGCTCAGCGTCGCGATGGTGACGGTGCCGGGATTCATGCGCTTGGCAAGGGCGGCGTCGCCATCGGGCGGGACAAACTGGCAGCACCAGCCGAAACGGGCGGCGGACGGGGGCGGCAGGGCGGAACTGTCGGGCATCGGACGGCATGATGAAGCGGGCGGGCCGCTTAATATGGACCGCGGATCCGGAGCTTCCACCGCAAGCCAGTCCTGAACGGACTCATCCCATGCGGCGCAGCGCTCCCGTCGCCAAGGACCGCGGATCCGGGACGGCCGCCTCGCGCGGGGCGGCGTCGGCGAGCGCCTGCAGCCGGTCGGCCAGGGCGCGTTCAGGGGCGCAGATCTCCTCGCACAGGGCGCGCATCTCGGCGATGGAGGGGCGCCATTTGCGGCTGCGGCGCCAGCTGCGGGCGGCGGCGTCGATCACCCAGGCCGGGTATTCGCCGAGATCGTCGGCCCAGTCGAGCGCCATCATCCGCTCCACCTCCGGCGACAATCCCTTGGCCGGGAAATGGCTGAGCAGGGTCAGCACGCGGCCGAGCAGATGGTCGCTGTCGGCCGGGGCCAGCACGGTGGCGGACAGTTCCTCCAGGGCTTGGCGGGCGAGCGCGGCCTGCGCGGTGGTGACGCCGGCGGGGGGAGACCATTGCTCGATCATGCCGTCGAAGCCGTCCTCGCCGAAACGCGGGCGGCGGTCGGTACGACCCTGGGCCAGAAGCTCCTGAAGCGGCGGCGGTAGCGCGGCGGTCAGCCGGATCCGGCGCTGGGGAGCGGGCAGCGTGGGGTCGAAGGCGGCGGCCGGCGAGGCGGGACTGTGGGTGCGTAGCAGGGCGGTGATGGTGGCGCTGCCGGGGCGGGCCTGTCCGGATCTTGCAGTCATCGGCTTTCCCTTCATGACCAGGAGGGGGTGGAGCGCTGGCGCAGTTCGGCGGCGGCGGCGCTCCAGGCGTTGAGACGCTGTTCGGCGGCGGTGGCGGTAGCGGGCGGACGGCTGGACGCGGTTATCGGCGAACGGTCGCGGGACACCGGTGCCTTGCCGACGGCGGCGTCCTGCGACAGCCAGGCTCTCCAGGCCGAGGAGACGTCGCGGTAGCGGTAGCCATGGGCGCGGCAGCGCAGGATGAAGCCTTCGACATGGCGGCCGAGGTCGATGTCGGCATGGCGGGCCTTGGCCCAGGCGAGGTCGGCGGCGGTCGGCATCCAGTCTTCCGGAACCTGCTGTGCCCGCTCTCGTGTGTCCGTGGGCTCGCCCGAAGCGAGCGAGTCCGGAATCTGTTTGGAATGGACCTGTTCCTGACTCGCCGGCGGACAGGGGGTGTTTGTCGCCGAGTCATCCCTGTCGGCCGCCGGAACAGGGCGGGGCGCGGCGGCGACGTCCGCCGATTCCGTGTCTGCCGGGGTGAAGCGCAGGCGGTAGAGGCAGGACAGCCGGGCGCCGTCACGGCCGCGGCGATGCTCGATGCCGACCAGCCCTAGGTCGCTCAAACCTTGGATGATGCGGTTGATGGTGGGGCGGGAGCGCTTCAGCTTGCTGGCGAGCGTCGACTGCGACGGCCAGCACAGGCCGCCGTCGTCGGCGAAGGTGGCCAACGCCGCCAGCACGGCGAACCCATCGGCGTCCAAGCCGGGGTGGTCGAGCCACCATGCCGGAATCCGTCCCCAGCGCCGGGTGTCGAGGGGGTGGCCGTCTGTCGGGTGTGGTGTCGGGTGCGACATGGGAAACTCCGCAAAGCATGGAACCGGCTGGCGGCCAGGGGGAATGGTCCAACTGGACGGCCGGTGAACTTGCGGGAAGGATTCCGCCGGTCGGCGCGGGCGTCGAATCGCGGGCAAATGGGACCGAGTCCGGTGTGTCCCCTTCGCCCGCAGCTGTGTCCCATCAGCCCGCGCCTGTGTCACCTTTGGTCGCGGAGCGGTCCCATTTGGCCGCGGCAGGCTTGCGAATCGGATTCGATCCCGTTTGCCCGCGTTTGGTGGGGGCGGGTTGTCCCGCTTGCTCGCGGTTGGGCGGGCGGATAGTCGCGTGGGCTCGCGGGGGAGAGAAGAGATTCGGTCCCATTTGCCCGCGTTTGCGCCGGCTGCCACAGCTTATACGGTTGGGCTTGTGTCCTGAATGCTCGCGGTTTGGAGTCCGCTGCATTCCGGTCTGTCCCATTTGCCCGCGTTTCGTCGTGCTGGCGGGGGAATGGGGGCGCCCGAGTCTCTGTCCCAAATGCTCGCGCTTCGCCGTTCCGCTCCCGATTCGGGACGATCGGGGTGGTTCCGGGACCGTCGGGCGGCGACGATCCGGGCGAAGCGCGGGCATTCGGGACACAGGTGCGGGCAATTCCTACACAAGCGCGGCCAAACGGGACACAGCGCTTGGTGGTGACTCCTTGCCGTCGGTTGCGTCGATCCGACACCAGCCCCTATCGTGGCGGTTGGCGAGGAGGGATGAGCCATGAGCAAGGCGAACGCGGTCCAGCTGACTCTGTTCGAGATGGAGGACCGCAGTCAGTCCCATATGATCGCGCTTTACGACACGGCGCCGCGATTCGTGTTCGTGTCGAAGGGCCGCGGGACCGAGCCGGAGCTGCCGGCCGCCAATGCGTTCGTCCAGTCGGTGCACAAGGAGTTCCCCTTTAAGGACGCCCTGTTCTCGCTGACCTTGCAGCCCGCCCGCATCTACCGCCCGGCCAAGCCCGGACCCGGCGAGGATCCGGCCGACAAGCGCATGGTCGAGTATGAAGTGTTCCCGTCGGAGCGCGAGCAGATCGTCGAACAGGTGGTCCGCCGCCTCGCCATGGACCGCTCGCGCCTGTCGCTGATGGGCGACAAGCAGGACCGGGTGCGCGTGCATTTCTCGCTGTACGAGATCCGGCGCGAACTGCGGGCGGTCAACCGGACGATGGACACGGCGGAGATCCGCGAGGCGCTGGAGATCCTGGCCCGTACCCGCATGATCATCAGCAAGATGCCGGAGAACGGCCGCAAGTCGGCGCGGCCCGTCCTGGAATCCTCTGTCTTCCCCACCCTCTACATCCGGCCGCGCACCGGCGAGGGCGGCGAGGATGACGAGAACGACACCTATCTGGAGTTCAACGCGCTGGTCGCCTCGGCCATCCGGAACCTGGAATTCAAGCCGATCTCCTACCAGTGGATCATGCGGCTGAAGAGCCCGGTGGCGCGCTGGCTCTACAACCGGCTGTCCATCGAGTATGGCGACCTCGACCTGACGCGGATGCCCGACGGCGTGCCGCCGATGATCCTGTCGGCCGACGACATCATCAACAACAGCGGCATGAACGAGTGGAGCCGGCGGCGCGACACACTGCGCACCGTGACTTCGGCCGTGGATTCGCTGGTGGAGGAGGGAATCCTCGACCATGTCGAGAAGACGGTGTCGAAGGATGGCCGCCGCATCAACGACATCGAATACATCATGATGCCGAGCAAGAAGTTCCTGGATCAGGTGCGCCGCGGCAACGACGTGCAGGAGGCGAACGCCGCCACCTACCGCGCCCTGGCCGGTAGCGAAGAACGCCCGCGGGAGTTCCTGCCCATCACCCCCGGCCAGAGCGTCGAGATCCGCCGCCGCCGCGGCAACCTGCTGGGCGCCCAGGGCGAGGGGTGATCCTCCCCATTTCGGATTGAAGCCCGACCGGCCGGCATGGTTGTCGCCCGATCGGCTTCGGATTCATATCTAAAGAAGTAATCCACCCTTTGCCGTAAAACGGGAAATGCCCTCTACGGGATGGTTGTTTTTCCCCCGCTACATCTTAAAATAAAACGACCCTAAAGCGGTCGGTAAGATAACAAAGAATTCGAAACAACTGACGGCGTAAATCATCGTCGCATATCTTTCAAAAGTCCCGAAATTCGGGCTGGCTGCAAGGCTGGTCTTGAGGGATTTTGTCTGGGAGGATGCCGCCATGCGCGAGACGCAGTCCGGCTTTCTGCGCCCTTTCCTGCATCGTGCCGATCTGCTGCGGCGGTTTCAGCATGGTGATGACGCCAGACCGCAAAGTCCGGGCTCTTTACGTCCCTGTCTGGCCGTGCTGACGGTCCTGGCGCTGCCGGTGCAACTGGACGGCGTCTCCTGGCGGGCGGGAATGCAGCCTGCCGGAATGGCGCAGGGGGAAAATGCCGGGGAAAGTGGCAGGGAGGATGGCGGGGCGGACAGCACACTGGATTCCTGGCTCGTCGTGCGCGAGAAGCCGCCGGCCAACGCCCTGCCAGCCACCGCGCCGCCGGCGGATGCCGTCGCCACGCGCACGATGGTGATCCCCAAACGGGACGAGGCCAAAGGGGCCGGGGCAAAAGGCGACGGAGCGGAGACCGACTGGCGGCTGATGCCGTTCGTCGCCGCCCAGGCTTCCGGCAACGGGGCGGGGCAGCCGATCCTGCTGTCCATCGCCGTCACCGCCCCCTATGGCCAGCCGAACCCGCAGCATGAAGCGCTCACCTATGTGCTGATCGACAATCTGCCGACGAAGGCCAGACTTTCGAACGGAGAGAGGGGCGCGGACGGTGCGTGGAAGGTGCAATTGGAAGGGCTGCGCGACCTGACCCTGACCTTGCCGCCGGAAAGCTCCGATCCGGTGATGCTGCACATCACGGCGGTGACCGACCATGGCGGCGGCGTGGTCGCCAGACAGGCGGTCAATCTGGCGATCCCGATCTCCGAAACGGTCGCCGCCGCCGAACCGCCGGTGCCGGACACACCGCCGCCGGCGCAAGGAGGCTCCTCCCAGACCGTGGAGCAGGCCATGGCGGCGACCGGGCCGGATGCGGGGCCGGTGGGATCGGGAAGCGCCGCGTCACCGTCGCCGCAGGACTCGCCGCAAAGCGAAGCCGTTGCGAGCGAGGCCGCACCGGATCCGGTGCCCGCTCCGGCACCTGTCGAATCGCCGGATCGGGAGATTGACGCCGCCCCCGAGGTGACCGTGCAGGCGGCTGTTCCGGAGGCTGTCGCCGCGCCGCCCGCGCCGGAGCCGCCGGTCACCATCGCCGCCCTTCCGGCCGCGCCGGCGGTGGCCGCCCCACGTCCGCCCAAGCTGCCGTCGGGCGTGCCCGAGGCAGCGCTGATGAAGCGGGGCGACGATCTGTTCGCCCAGGGCGATCTGGCGGGGGCGCGGCTCTATTACGAGATGCTGGCCGCGACAGGCAATGCGAAGGCGGCCTTCGCGCTCGGCCGGACCCACGATCCGCTGGTCCATGAGCGGCTGCATGTCCGCGGGCTTCCGCCCGATCCGGAGCAGGCGGCCTCCTGGTACCGGCGGGCGGTCGCCGCCGGCAGCGGCGACGCCGAACAGAACCTGAAGAAACTGACCGACTGGCTCGCCGGTAAGTCCAGATAGCCGGGCGCAGGCGGAGCCATCGAGGGGGGAGCATCATGAAGGCAGCGTTCTTCCGTATTCTTCGTTCGGGCCGCATGCTTGTGTTGGGGGCATGCATCGCCGGCGGCGCGATGGCGGGGGCCGGCTCGGCGTCGGCCGCCGATGCGCGCGGCGTCAACGCCAACAGCGGGACCGTCGGCATCGTGTCGGGCGGGGTCGAGGGGACCTATGTGCGCATCGCCGCCGATCTGGCGTCGGTGCTGGACGACGGCGACACGCTGCGCGTCCTGCCGATGCTGGGCAAGGGGTCGGTGCAGAACCTGAAGGACATCGTGCTGCTGAAGGGGATCGACGTCGGCATCGTGCAGTCGGACGTTCTCGCCTATGCCAAGCGCGAAAGGCTTCTGCCCAATCTCGACCGGCGGGTCAAATACATCGCCAAGCTCTACAACGAGGAAATGCACATCCTCGCCGGCCCCGGCGTGACGCGGATCGAGGATCTGGCCGGCCGCAAGGTCAATGTCGACGTGCAGGGAAGCGGGACCAGCATGACGGCCTCGCTGGTCTTCGACATGCTGGGCATCAAGGTGGAGCCGCAGGCGGACGACCAGGCCCTGGCGCTGGAGAAGCTGCGCCGGGGAGAGATCGCGGCGATGGCCTATGTCGCCGGCAAGCCGACCCGGCTGTTCCGCGACCTGAAAGGGAATGACGGGCTGCATTTCCTGTCGATCCCGATGAGCGCCGCCCTGCTCGACACCTATCTGCCGTCGCGGCTGACCAGCGCTGATTATGAGGGGCTGATCAAGCCCGGCGAAGAGGTCGACACCGTGGCGGTCGGTGCGGTGATGGCGGTTTATGGCTGGGACCGCGACGTGGACCGCCACCGCAAGGTCGCCCGCTTCGTCGACGCCTTCTTCAGCAAGTTCGACGAGTTCCTGAAGCCGCCGCGCCATCCGAAATGGAAGGAGGTCAATCTGGCGGCCGACGTGCCCGGCTGGGCCCGCTTCGAGCCGGCCGAACAATGGCTGCGTCAGGCGTCGGCAGCGAAGGAGCCGCAGACCGCCGCCGCGCGGAAGGAGGAGTTCCGCAGCTTCGTCGAACAGCGCGGGGTCCCGCCCCAGCAGGCGGAGAAGCTGTTCGAGCAGTTCCTGCTGTGGCAGGCGCGCTCGCCGCAATAGGGAGCGGTCAGCAGGGGATGACGGCCTTCAACCCGTCGATCAGACGGTCGAGGCCGAAGCGGAAGCGGGCGTCGGCATCGTCCGATGCCAGCAGCATAACCGTGGCGGCGGCGTTGGGGTAGCGCGCCGCCTGCTCCGCGGTCAGCTGCTGGGCCACGCGTTTCAGGTCCACGCCCTCCCCGTTCCCTCCCCCGGCGGGGGGCGGCATCGTCGCCTGTTCCTCGATGGTGAAGCCGATCACGAAATACTGCATCGTGAACAGCGTATGGACCGCCATGCGCTCGTCGGCGCCGGCGGCGCGCAGCCTCGCGATGACGTGGTCGCTGATGCGCAGCACATTGTCCATCGTCGGGAAGGTGCCGGCATAGACCCGTGCCCCATCGCGCCGGGATTTCAAAGCACGGCGAAACTCCGTCGCCACGGAGCGCAGCCACTCGTCCCAAGGCAAGTCGTCGTCGGGCGGCAGCGTCATCTCCGCCAGAAGCGCGTCGGCCATCGCGTCGAGCAGGGCCTGCTTGCCGGCGAAATGCCAGTAGAGCGACGGCGCCTGGATCCGCAGCGCGGCGGCGAGTCGCCGCATCGTCAGCCCATCCGCCCCCACCTCGTCCAGCAGGGCCATCGCGGCGTCGATGATGTCCTGTCGTTGCACGCGCATGGCCGTCCCCCGTCCTCTCCGTCACGGTTGACAATCTAACGGCGTTAGGTCAAACCTAACAACGTTAGTTTGGCAGCTGCACAGCGTTGCCGCGCAGGAGAGGAGGACTTGAATGGATCCCCATCGCATCCACACGGTCGAGGCGTTGCGGCGGCTTTACGACATGCCGACCGAGCGCATGGTGAAGATGACCTTTCCGTTCCTGGACGATCACTGCCTGCGGTTCGTCGCGGAATCGCCGCTGGTCTTCGTCGCCACCATGGCGGAAAGCGGGATGGACTGTTCGCCGCGCGGCGGCCGGCCGGGCTTCGTGCTGGCGGAGGATCGCCGCACGCTGGCCCTGCCCGACTGGCCCGGCAACAACAAGCTGTCGTCGATCACCAACCTCCTGACCTCCGACGGGGCTTGCGGGCTGGTGTTCCTGGTGCCGGGGGTGGATGTCTTCCTGCGGATCAACGGCATCGCCACCGTCACCACCGACCCGGCCCTGCTCGGCCGGCTGAGGGAGGAGGGGCGCATGCCCAAGGCCGCCATCCGCCTGGCGGTGCGGGAGGCCTTCTTCCATTGCGGCAAGGCGCTGCGGCGGTCGCATCTGTGGCAACCCGACGCCTGGGCCGTGCCGCAGGACATGCCGTCGCCCGGTCAGGTGGTGAAGGACCAGTCGGGGCTGGCAGAGCTGTCGGTCGAGCAGATCAACGCGATGTACGAGAAGGCGCTGTCCGAACAGCTCTACAGCGAGGCGGAGCACTGACGGGTCAGGCGGCTCCCGGTCCGGGAACCGCGCCCGGCGGGCATTTGCCGAGGATGATCATCCCCAGCACCTCGTCCTTGGTCACATCCGACACGCGGGCGGTGCCGACCAGCTTGCCGTTCTTCATCACATGGATGCGGTCGGCCAGATCGAACACGTCGTGGATGTCGTGGGAGATCAGGAAGATGCCGATGCCCTCCTGCTTCAGCTGCTTCACCAGCTCTCCCACCTGCTGGGTTTCGGCGGGCCCCAATGCTGCGGTTGGCTCGTCCATGATGAGGACGCGGGCGTCGAAATGGATGGCGCGGGCGATGGCGACCGACTGGCGCTGGCCGCCAGACAGCGCCTTCACCGGTTCCTTGAAGCGGCGGAAGTGGGGGTTGAGGCGGCCCATCACCTTGCGTGCCTCCGCCTCCATCGCGTGGTCGTCCAGCGTCCCCCAGGGGGTCAGCTTCTCGCGGCCGAGGAAGATGTTGGCGGCGGCGTCGACATTGTCGGCCAGCGCCAGCGTCTGGTAGATCGTCTCGATGCCGCAGCGCTTGGCGTCGCGCGGGCTGGCGATCTGGACCGGCTCGCCGTTCACCCGGATCTCGCCATGGTCGGCGGCATAGGCGCCGGACAGGATCTTGATGAGCGTCGATTTGCCGGCGCCGTTGTGGCCGAGCAGCCCGACCACCTCGCCGGGGTAAAGGTCGATGCTGACGCCGTCCACCGCCTTGATGCCGCCGAAGGCGATGGAGACGTCGCGCATCTCGACCAGCGGGCGGGTCGCGGCCTGGGGTTCCGCCATGGCAAGGCCGGTCATTTCATCCCCCTGCGATAGAGCGTGTCGATATAGACCGCGGCGACCAGCACGATGCCGACGACGATGTTCTGCATCGGCGCGTCCACCCCCAGCAGTACCATGCCGGACTGCAAGGACTGCATCACCATGGCGCCGAGCATCGCGCCGAGGATGGTGCCGACGCCGCCGGCCATCGAGGTGCCGCCGATGATCGCCGCGGCGATGACATACAGCTCGTCCAGCGTGCCGTTGGCGTTGGTGGCGGCGTTCAGCCGGGCGGTGGCGATGCAGGCGGACAGGCCGCACAGCGCCCCCATCAGCCCGAACACCATCACCAGGACCCGTTTGGTGTTGATGCCCGACAGCTCCGCCGCCTCCGGATTGCCGCCGAGCGCGAAGACATAGCGGCCGAAGCGGGTGCGCCGCGACAGGAAGGTCACCGCCACGCCGACCGCCAGCGCGATCAGCACCGGAATGGCGAAGCCGTGGGCGACGACCGGCAAGGTGCCGTCGGTCGCCAGCCCCTGCGCTTCCATCATCCGGCGCACCACCGGCATGGGCAGGGGATAGGCGTTGACCACCAGCACGGCGCCGGTGATGGCGGCGGCGACCAGCAGAATCACCACCCCTTCCGCCCACAGCGGCCGGACCGGAAAGCCGAAGCCGGCCCGGCGCCGCCGCGTCATCACGATGGCGGCGACCGACAGCAGGATGGCGGCGATGCCGACCGCCCAGCTGGGACCGGCGCCGATGGCCCCGTCGAAGCCGCCGCCCAGCCGCTTGAACAGCCCGTCCATCGGCGCGACGGTCTGGCCGGTCGTCACCCACCATGCGGCGCCGCGCCAGACCAGCAGCCCGCCCAGCGTGACGATGAAGGACGACACGCCGAGATAGGCGATGACGGCACCCTGCAGCGCCCCCACCGCCCCGCCGACGGCGATCGCCGCCAGCACTGCCACCACCCAGGTCAGCGGATTGTCGAAGCCCCAGATCTCCGGCAGGATGCGGGCCTGGAGCACGCCGACCACCATGCCGGTGAAGCCCAGGATGGAGCCCACCGACAGGTCGATGTTGCGGGTGACGATGACCAGCACCATGCCCGTCGCCATCACGGCGACGGACGCGGTCTGCACCGACAGGTTCCACAGGTTGCGCGGGGTCAGGAAGGCGCCGCCGGTCAGGATGTCGAAGCCGATCCAGACGACGGCCAGCGCCCCGATCATCCCGACCATGCGGGTGTCCAGCTCCAGCGCGCGCAGGGCGTCGCCGATGCCGGCCCGCCGTCCGGCCGGCGTCCCCGAAGAGGACGCCGAGGACAGGGTGGTGGACGGCTCCGCCATCAGTTGCAGGCCTTGACGCTGCCGGGCTTCACGCCCTGGCACACCACGTCCTTGGTCACCCAGCCGGCGTCGATCACCGTGCCGAGATTGTCCTTGGTGATGGCGATCGGGGTCAGGAACAGCGAGGTCATCTTCTGCTTCTTCGGGCCGCCGTCGAAGCTGATGGCGCCGGCGATGTCGGTCATCTTCTTGCCGCCGGCCAGTTCCATGGCGATCTCCGCGGCGCGGCGGCCGAGTTCACGGGCGTCCTTCCACACCGAGACCGTCTGGGTGCCGAGCGCGATGCGGTTCAGCGCCGCCTTGTCGCCGTCCTGGCCTGACACCGGCACGGTTCCGGCCAGGCCCTGCGCCGCCAGCGCCGCGACGGCGCCGCCCGCCGTGCCGTCGTTGGAGGCGACCACGGCGTCGACCTTGTTGTTGTTCTTGGTCAGGATCTGTTCCATGTTCTGCTGCGCGATGGCCGGCAGCCATTTGTCGGTGTAGGCCTCGCCGACATTCTTCACGTCGCCGCGGTCGATGGCCGCCTTCAGAACCTCCATCTGGCCGGCGAACAGGAAATCGGCGTTGGGATCGGTGGAACTGCCCTTGATGAAGGCATAGTTGCCCTTGGGCTTCATCGCGAACACGCTGCGGGCCTGGAGGCGGCCGACCTCCTTGTTGTCGAAGGTGATGTAGAAGGCGGACGGGATTTCGATCAGGCGGTCATAGCCGACGACCGGGATGCCTTCGGCGGCGGCCTTCTCCACCGCCGGGCGGATGGCGTCGCTGTCCTGCGCCAGGATGATCAGCGCCTGGGCGCCGCGCGAGATCAGCGATTCGATGTCGGAGAGCTGCTTGGCCGGCGAGGATTGCGCGTCGGCCGACAGGTATTTGCCGCCGGCCTTCTCGATGACGGCCTTGATCGCGGCCTCGTCGGTCTTCCAGCGCTCTTCCTGGAAGTTGGACCAGGACACGCCGACCGTGGTGCCGGCGGCGAGCGCGGCGGTGGAGGTCATGGTGGTCGCGGCGGCCAGCGTCAGGAACAGGCCGGCCATGGTGGCGGTGAGGCGGTGCTTCATCGTGTTTCCTCCCTAAGTGGCCGTCCTGGGGTGGCGGCCTTGTTGATCGACGTGAAGTTTGCCAAATCCCCCTCTCCCCCCCGGGGAGAGGGTCGGGGTGAGGGGGATGCACATGCTGGAATCTTGTCGGA